>JAURWD010000191.1 GCA_030655145.1 Ferruginibacter sp. | reverse complement strand
TGCGAACCTTGCAAAAAACAAAGTGAATTATTTCATCGCGGCTTCTTTCGATCATTTTTTTCAACCATCGGTTGAAACACCTACCAATCTGCCGACACTTGCTGTGGAAGCGAACTTTCCCGATGAAAAAAATTATCCCTTCCTGCGTGAGAACAACAACGCGGATGTATTAACACCATTTTTTAATAAGGGTACAAAATCACCGGACATCGTGATCTTGTTGGTAGAAGGGTTGGGCCGGGCCTTTACAAATGAAGGCGCCTACCTGGGCAACTTTACGCCGTACCTCGACTCATTAAGTCACCAGGGTTTGTACTGGGAAAATTTCCTAAGCAGTGGCGGAAGAACCTTTGCCGCGCTTCCTTCGATATTGGGCTCGCTTCCTTTTGCCAGCAAAGGTTTTAGCGAGCTGGGGGATAAGATGCCTGCGCATTTATCCATGATGAGCTTGTTAAAAGCCAGCGGTTACCACACTTCGTTTTTCTATGGCGGAGATGCCTCGTTTGACCAGATGTCGACCTTCCTGCAGGAGCAGCACATTGACAACGTGTACGACAACAAAACATTTCCAGCTGGAATGCAGATGCTTCCTGAGGTTAATGGGTTTTCCTGGGGTTATGGTGATAAGGAATTGTACCAGCATGTGCTGAACAAACATGACGTCCATGCGGCCGATGGATCGCCGTCTTTGAAAGTAATTCTCACAGTAGCTACGCACAATCCATTCCGCGTTAACGAGCAGGAAAAATATTTAGGTTCCTTCGAAAATCGCATGAGTAATCTTAATTTCTCCGAAGCGGAAAAAGGGACTCACCGAAAATTCGATCATCAATACGCTTCGGTTTTGTACGCGGATGATGCAATCAAGTCATTTATCAGCGAGTACAGCAAACGCCCTGGATTTGAGAACACCATTTTCCTGATAACGGGCGATCACCGGATGCCGGAGATTCCAATGGCCACAAAAATTGACAGGTACCACGTACCGCTCATTATCTATTCGCCCTTGCTGAAGACGCCTGCAAAATTTGAATCAGTGTCTTCACATTCTGACATTGCCCCAACCTTGATGAACTTCCTGGCTAATAATTATGGGGTGAAGCAACCAGCCACCAGTAGCTGGACCGGTATGGGGATTGATACCGCCCGGGCGTTCAGAACCAATCACTCATTTGCTTTGATGCAAACCAAGACCGACCTTGTCGACTTTGTTATGGATGGTTACCACCTGAATGGCCAGGACCTCTTCCTTCTTGAGAAAAATATGGACGAAGAACCAGTCAACGACCCGGTGATCAAGGCAAGGTTAGCCGCCGCTTTTGCCCGCTTCAAGCAAAAGAATAACCTCATCATCAACGGCAAGTCGATCGTGCCTGACTCTACTTATCGCCATTATTTTCCTGCGAAATAATCATCAGGGCTTTTCCAAAACTGGGTTTAAGAAATTTGATAGTTCTCCACCTCGTGGAACCGAAGGATCAGACAATAATCTCCAATAAAATCTTCGGCATTCTTCCCGGAAAAAAATCAATAAAACAGGGGAGTATCAAATTGGTATTTGAAGTCAACTCCAGCGCTTAAGAATTTTGAATCTCTTTGACTGGCGGAATGAACCACCCTTCTCAAGGGCATGTTCTAATTTATAAGCACGAGGTTGGAATGCCTATTGTTCTAAAGCCACAATACCTACTTAAATTCAATACACGGCTTCAATACCATTTACTACCGGGAGTTTAGCTGGCTAGATGAAACCTTAAACTATTACGGACATGCGAAACACGGGCAGGTAACTAGTGAAGTTCAGTTATAGAAAAAAGTGGAAGAAGGCTCAACCCTTCAGCATCAAGGTGAGCTTAACGAAAGCGATTGGTTTTAAAATCGACGTTGATAGCCCGCAGAAAGGGTGAGTTGGTTGCCGGTTGTTTTCGGCAGGTATTCTACGTTTTCGAAGGAAGCAGAAAAATTAAAAATATTCAGCTTACCAACGGTGAACTTATAACCGGCACCGAGCCTGGAGGATATTAATTTATAACTGTTATTTAGCTGAACAGCAAGAATCCGGTCATCAGGCGAGATCCCTCTGCCGCCAAATACGGAGATATAATCGTCCGCTCCGCCAAGATAATAGCGACCTGTGAGTGTATAAGATTGGGAAATGCGGCTATTCGCTGGGGTTAGGTACGTACGCCCATTGAACCAAAAATTCTTGTAGTACTTACCCAGCGACAGAGTATACATCCAGGTATCATTGTCAAAATTCAGGTAACGAAAACCGGCATCCGCTTCGAAGGAGCGGGGAAGATTCGCATATAAAGAAAAGCCTGCACGGAATTTCGGAAAAACTGGCATATCAGCCGAATAGCCAAGATTGGTATAGGCATAAAATGTTTTCGAGATGCGTGGATAGGCATCCAATTCAACCTGCACGCCACTCGATTGATGCCGGCGGGCATAGTTGATACGACCGGTTAAAGAGCCGGCTGCAGCCTGTCGGGTATAGTCAACACTGACGAGCTGCCAGGGGTCAGCAAATTGTTTATCAAATCCTGTACGGTCATAAGAAATACCAATTTTATTTACAGCCGAATAATCATTGATCATATTTGCCAAAGAACGGGCGTTTATGTTTTTCGGGTCAGCTTTTAATAAACTATCGGTGAGCCTTGCGGCCTCGGTATAACGTTTCAGCCCGGCAAGCGATTTGGCTTTTCTCAATTTCAGCTCCGGGGAATTGGGGTGGTATTTTAAACCAGCTTCGAGGTAGTAAAGCGCACTAGAAAAACGGTCACCAAAATATTCAACGTCAGCCAGTGCAATTGTCGCTTCTTCATAAGCGGGTTCTTTCTCAACCGCGGATTTCAGGACCAACAAGCAACTATCTTCCTGTTTGTTCCAAAAATAAACCCTTCCCAAAAACACCTGTATCTCGGTATAACCTGGATTTCTAGCCAGTGCAAGTTTGCTCAACCGGATCGCTTCGATGTAGTTATCATTCTCGAATGCGGCGGTACGGGCATTTTTGAAATGCTCATCGGCGGATATATCTTGTCCCACCACATTCAACGATAACATCACTAAACAAGTAGTAACAAGGCGTGTACGAAAACTGGTTTCCAGGATATTGAATAACATCATTGTAATGAAAAGGAACTTGGTTCTTCCTGAAGCATAACGCCATTCCACGACACATATTTTTTTCTGCGTTTATTTTATTGCCGCCGTTTTTAAAGTGTAGTCATTTTACGACGGCAACTGTAAAAAAAACACGACAAAACCGTGGTATTATGGCACTATTCGGCGCAAGCCTGCAGAAGCCTTTAATCTCCTTGTTCAAAGTAACATAAGCTGCGCCTCGACTGCCCACCCGGTTGAATCTCGTATCGAACCGCCTCATAACCGCTGTTTGAAAATTTTCGGCTAATTTAGTCGGATTACCATTTTTTCAAATCCTATTACTTTCGAGAAAAATGTCTATCGAAAACAGTCCTGACCCCCGGCAGGAAGGAACGAATAATTCTAATCCGCCCAAGGCTTTTCCCACCCGGAAAAAGGCGATCTTAATTGGCGCGCTAACTTTCACGATACTTGCCTCACTTATCGGCAGTCTTGCGTACCAGCGTTACATCATCAACGAGGAAAATGAGAACAGCGCGACCTATGATGCCCTGATCTCCACAAAGGAAAAATTAGAAGAATCCCTCAATCAGGGCATTGCCGCCACAGAGACGCTGTCATTTTTTATTCAACCAGATGGTAGCGTGCAGAACTTTGATGCAGTTGCGTCGCAGATCATTGCTTCCAATAATCGTATTGACGCGTTGCAGCTGGTACCCGGTGGCGTTATTCGTTATGTATACCCGGTGAAGGAAAATGAATCGGTGTTGGGATACAATGTCCTGGCCGATCCCCTCCGAAACAAGGAGGCCTATAAAGCGATTCAAAAGAAGGAAGTTTTTTATGCCGGTCCCTTAAAATTAAAACAAGGTGATATCGGTGTTGTCGGGCGCCTGCCTGTTTTTCGAAATAATAAATTTTGGGGATTTAGCGCTGTAATCATCAAGATGCACACCTTGTTACGGTCCACAGGAATCGATAGCCTGGGTAAGGGCGGCTACTACTACCAGTTATCAAAGATCAATCCTGATACAAAAAAAGAGGAGTTCTTTATCAACAATCCAAAAGGAGTGGTGCCGGGAGCTTTTGTGTCCATCAATATGTTGAACCAGGACTGGAAACTGTCTGCCTGCCCGGTTCGCTCAACGAACGGTCCCTGGGATATTGCCTGGCTGGTCATCCTTGGTTTGATCCTCGCGACGATGTCAGGATTATTTGTCTACACCGTTATTCGTCGCCCGGAACGATTAGACGAATTGGTCAAGATCCGCACAGCAGAATTGCAGGAAAGCGAGGAACAATACCGGTCTTTAATTGAACAGGCGGCGGACGGTGTGATCGTTTATGATTTTGATGGAGCCATTCATCACTTCAACCGTTCAGCGTATACTGAAGCGGGCTATACAGCCCAGGAATTTTCGAAACTAAATTTAAAAGATCTGCTCGTTGAAAAGAAAGCCGGTCTGGGTGACCCATCAAGTTTTAACCCGGGCAACCGCTCGAGTTTTCAAAGAAAACTGGTTAAGAGAGATGGAACGTTTGCCGACATAGAGATCAATGTCAACCTGCTTTCCGATGGCAGGCTCCTGGCTTTTGTCCGCAACATTACGCGACGAAAGGACGTAGAGAGAGCACTGAAAGAAAGTGAAGAAAAGTTTTCAAAAGCCTTTAACTCAAACCTATTGGCCATCGCCATTTATGATGACCAGGGAACAATCGTGGATGCCAATGAAACCTTTGCAGCCATGTTAGAAACCGGGCGTGAACAACTGATCGGTGATAACTCGGAAGATGCGAAACTTAGTAATAGGGTCACCACAGCAAACAGGCAGTTTGTAAATGAAGCGATCGTTGAGGAGTTGAGGTTAAATGGCCGACTGCAGAATTATGAGCTGGCTATCGAGACCTCTGCGGGCACCACGCGACATCTTTTATTATCTATTGAAAAACTGGAGTTCAATGAGAAAACGCACTGGCTGACAACGGCCATTGAAGTAACCGAAAAAGTACATGCTGAGCAGCTGTTGAGGCAGAACGAAAGAAAGTACCGGGCATTGATCGAGCAGGCATCGGATGGCGTCATCATCACAGATTTCAAAGGCAACATCGCGGAGGTAAACAACAGTATTTGCGTGATGACGGGATATGGAGAGCAAGAAATGATTGGACGGAGGCTGGAAGATTTCCTGCCAACTGATGACCTGGAAAAAATACCGCTGCGCTTTGAGGTGTTATTGGAAGGAAAAACTTTGTTGTATGAAAGAAAAATATTGAGAAAGGATGGCAGCCTGATCGACGTTGAAGTGAACGCAAAGATGTCAGGAGATAACATGTTGATCGGCCTGGTTCGCGACATCACGGAGCGGAAAAGAGCCGAAATGGAACTCAAGAAATCCAATGAACGTTTTGAACTGATTGCCCTCGCAACAAAGGATGCCATCTGGGATCATGATTTTGTGACCGACATCACGGTTGGTAACAATAACCTGTACACGATGTATGGGTTTGATAAAAAGGTTGACACAATTCATTTCAACACCTTCATCGAACATGTGCACCCGGATGAACAACAACGCATGCTCGCAAACTTTGACACAGCGGTGAAAAACCGGGCAGCTTTTATAACTGAAGAATTTCGATTCAACACGCCAACAGGCTATACAAATATTTACGACCGGGCCTATTTGCTTTACGACGAAAATGGCCGGCCTGCCCGCATCATGGGGGTAATGCAGGATATTACCGGGAGAGTAAGAGGGGAGGAAGCGATCCTCCGCGAAAAAGAATTATCTGATAAATTGATCAACAGCCTGCCAGCCGTGTTTTACCTCTATACAAGCGAGGGTAAATTTTTACGCTGGAACAAAAATCTCGAAACTGTTACCGGGTATACCTCGGCGGAGATCGAAAAACTACACCCCTTGGATTTGTTCCACGATGCCGAGAAGGTTTTGCTGACAGAAAAAATCGGGAACGTATTCGTTGTAGGACAAGACAACGTAGAAGCGAATTTTTTGACGAAGGATGGAACCCAGATCCCTTATTATTTTTCGGGGATGAAGATCGAATATGAAGGGCAGATGTGCCTCATGGGTTTTGGGCTTGATTTTTCCAACAAGGCAAGAGCGGAAAAAGCGATCAAGGAAAGCGAGCAGAAATTCAGGAGCCTGGTAGAACAGGCTTCTGATGGTGTCGCGATCATTTCCGCGGAGGGAGAGTTGTTGTATATCTCGCCCGCAGGGAAAAGAATTACCGGGTACGCAGAATCCGAGATAAAGGCAATAAACGTTTTTACCCTTACTCACCCGGACGATGCTACGGCATTGAACACCGCGGTCCAACAGGCAGTAGACAATCCCGGTGAACCGATCAAGATCTTACGGTACCGCATGCTCCACAAAGACGGCAGCTGGCGTTGGCTGGAGAATACCGTCACTAATATGATGCATTTGCCCTCGATCAATGGCATTGTAACAAACTTCCGGGATGTGACGGAGAAAGTGATGATCGAGAAAAAAATCGTGAACGAAAAAGAACTATCCGATTCTATCATCAACAGCCTTCCGGGAATTTTTTACCTGTACGACCAGTCCGGTAAATTTATTCGCTGGAACAAAAATTTTGAAACGGTCACCGGCTATAGCCCGGAAGAGATCAGGAAAATGCACCCGCTTGATTTTTACGGGGAAGTTCAACAGCCAATGATCCGCGAACGGATGGCAAACATTTTTACAAAAGAAATGCCCGCGGTAGAAGCGCTGCTGCTGACCAAGGATGGAACGACCATTCCTTTCTTTTATAATTCCCTGGCAATTGAATTTGAAGGCGTTCCTTCAGTGCTGGGAATGGGCTTCGACGTTACAGAGCGCCAGAAAATTGAACAACAACTGCTGCTCTCGCACCAGGACCTCGAGCACAAGGCTGCTCAACTGGTTTCTTCCTATGCAGAACTAGAGCGTTTCGCCTATATCGTTAGTCATGATCTGCAGGAACCGCTGCGCATGGTGAGCAGTTTCCTGCGTATGCTGGAAAAAAAGTACAAAGGACAACTTGATGAAACCGCGGAGAAGTACATTCACTTCGCTGTGGATGGTGCCGATCGGATGAAACAATTGATCATGGACCTGCTGGAATATTCCCGCACGGGCACTAATAAAGATGTGGCGACGAATACAAACATGAACGAGATCGCAGCCGATACCTTGCGAGTCTTGAAAAGCACGATCGAAGAAGAAGCTGCGGAGGTAACGATCGACCATTTACCAACGCTGTGTAATACGAATAAATTACAGATGTTTCAATTGATGCAGAACCTTGTGGGAAATGCGTTAAAATATCGCGGTGCCGCGCCGCCGGTCATACACATCAGCGTCCAGGAAGAACCGGCCCAGTGGCTGTTTTCTGTAAAAGACAACGGCATCGGGATCGACCCGAGGTTCGCTGAAAAGATCTTCATCATTTTCCAGCGTTTGCATAACAAAACGGAATTTTCCGGAACGGGCATTGGACTCTCAATCTGTAAAAAGATCGTTGAAAAGCATGGTGGAAAGATCTGGGTTGAGTCTCAGCCGGGCGAAGGAAGCACCTTCTTCTTCACGATTAATAAACAGCTTTAGTGAGATTTTTATAAGCCCACTTTCAACAGCGTTCTGCAATACCGTTAGTGTATTTTTTTCCAGGCTTTTATTGAAGAAATTTGAAACACAGGGCAGCAAGCAGGCTGCCGAGGATCGGCCCTGCAACCGGGATCCAGCTGTAACTCCAGTTGCTGCTTCCTTTGCCTTTCACGGGTAAGATGGAATGCATTATGCGTGGCCCTAGATCGCGGGCAGGGTTGATGGCGTAGCCGGTAGTCCCGCCGAGACTCAGCCCGATGCCAAGCACCAGTAAAGCAACCGGTAAGGCATCTAGTCCCCCGAGACTATTTTTTGGAGCGGTTAAGAACAATACCCCCAGGATCAATACGAACGTGCCTAATATCTCTGAAAAAAGATTGTCTCCCGTGCTGCGAATTGCCGGGGAGGTGCAAAACACGGCGAGCTTGGAGGCCGGATCTTCCGTGGCTTCGAAATGCTTTCGGTAGGCGAGCCAGACAAGAGTGGACCCAAGCATTGCGCCGAGGAACTGGCCGGCTATATAGACTGGCACAAGTTGCCAGCTAAACTTTCCCAACGCGGCGAAAGCGAGTGTCACTGCAGGATTAAGATGTGCGTTACTCGAAGTGGCGACAAATACGCCAACAAAAACTGCGATGGCCCAACCAAAGGTGATCACTATCCATCCGCCACTGTTACCAAAGGTTTTGTTTAAAACAACATTGGCTACTACTCCTTCGCCTAAAATGATCACTATGGATGTTCCGGCAAGTTCAGAAAAAAAAGGCGTCATGTTTTGTTAGTTAAGGTTAATAAGAGAAGTATGTTTAGTGCATGAGGTAATTTTTTGCAATAGCGGAAAATTCGCTGACCTGTTCCATTTGCCAGGCGCTGTTTTTGCCAAGCAAGGGTGCCATCAGCGAAGCTACCAGCGGAGCGGCTTCTATAGATGCTGCTGCATCCAGGAACAAGGCCCGCGTACGTCTTGCCAATATATCGTCCACCGTTAACGCCATTTCATTCGTCGTTGCCCACACTACTTCGGCCCGGGTGTAGGGCAGGCCCGGGTGTAGTAACCCTGAAAACGATGGGTCGGTTTCCATCAAGTTGCGAATGCCTGCGGCATCGCTTCCATAAATAAAAAGCGGATCGTTTTGATCTGCCTCGTGACTATACCCATGAATTTTTATGCTCTCAGTAATGCAGGTTTTTTTTTCGAGCCCGCAATTGGCTACCGCCTTATCGATCGCGTGCTTACCCATGCTGCGGTAAGTAGTCCATTTACCACCTGTTATGGTGACCATTCCACCCTTCGACACAATCGTGGTGTGGTCACGTGGTAGGATAGAGGTGATGTTGGTTCCTTTAATTCTCACTAATGGCCGTAACCCGGCATAAACCGAACGTATATCCGCAGATTGGATCTCGGTTGAAAGATACCGGTTGATGTGCTGGATGATAAAATCAATTTCTTCCTGCAGGGGCACCGGGTCCAGGCTGGTTTCACCGACGGGAGTATCCGTGGTTCCCACCACGATCTTATCATGCCAGGGGACAGCGAACAGGACCCTGTTGTCATCGGTTTTAGGGATCATTAAGGCAGTATGGCCAGGAAAATGTTTTTTGTCTATCACGATGTGCACGCCTTGCGACAAAGAAACGATCGGTTCATGTTCCGTTTCATCAAGCCTCATGACGCTATCTGTAAAAATACCCGTGGCGTTTACGATTGTTTTGCACCGGATGTTGAACTCACTACCTGACACCAGGTCGCGGGCCACCAGCCCGGAAAGGCGTGTACCCGTTTTAGTGAGTGAGGTTACCTTGCAGTAATTAAGCAATACACCGCCGTAAGTTTCTGCTGTCTGGGCGAGGTTTACGGCGAGCCTTGCATCGTCAAATTGGCCGTCTTTGTATTGCACGCCGCCGTTAAGTTTCCGGGAAACAAGTGTTGGCATACGCTCCAGCGTATTTCTTTTTGAAAGAAGGGTTGTCCTGCCGAGGCTCAGTTTGCCAGCGAGCAGGTCGTAGGCTGACAACCCAATGGAATAATACCATTTTTGCCACCAGTGAAAGGAGGGAATAATAAAGGAAATATTGTGGCAAACATGCGGCGCATTTTTCAACATGAGGCCACGTTCACGCAGTGCTTCGCGGACCAGCTTCACGTTGCCCTGGGCAAGATAGCGCACACCTCCATGCACAAGTTTGGTACTTCGGCTCGAAGTTCCTTTAGCAAAATCTGATTGTTCCAGCAACAGGGTTTTATACCCGCGGGAAGCTGCATCCACCGCGGCACCGAGCCCGGTAGCCCCGCCACCAATAATGACAATGTCCCATAGAGCTACCTCCTCAAGTTGGCGCAACATGTGTGAACGACTCATCATTGTGTTTAGGAAGGAAATTTTTGTTTGGGTCGAAAGCTTAAATAATTATTTCAAAGGCACCTGTCCGTTATCATGCAATAACGAATAAGATGGTGTTGCTAATATGTTCAGCTATGGGCATCTGCCCAATTGGTGGTCGCGTTAACAGAGCGTTGCCATTCTTTTGTAAGAGCAGTCCTGGTATCTTCCGCCATCGATGTCGTAAAGGTTTTATCCGCTTTCCATTGATCCTGTATGGCTTCAGTGTTCTCCCAATATCCCACGGCGAGACCAGCAAGATACGCAGCACCCAGTGCGGTTGTTTCCGTAATAACTGGCCGAACCACCGCTGTATTCAGCAGGTCACTTTGAAATTGCATTAGTAGTCCGTTCACCGTCGCGCCACCATCAACCCTTAGCTCTTTGATCGCAATGCCCGCATCAGCTTCCATGGCTTTCAATACATCCATGGTTTGATAGGCAATGCTGTCTAATGCAGCCCGGGCAATGTGTGCAGCTGTAGATCCACGGGTAAGGCCGGTGATGGTTCCCCGCGCATGTTGGTTCCAGTGAGGAGCACCCAGGCCCGCAAAGGCAGGCACTACAAATACACCTTCACTACTGGAGACGGAACATGCCAGCGCCTCTATTTCTGTAGAAGATTTGATGATACCAAGACTATCCCGGAGCCATTGCACAATCGCCCCGGCAATAAACACGCTTCCTTCCAAGGCATAATGTGTAACGCCATTTACTTTCCAGGCAACGGTCGTTAGCAAATTATTTGTTGAGGTAACGGGTTTTGCTCCGGTGTTCATCAACATAAAGCAACCTGTACCATACGTGTTCTTGACCATGCCTGGCTGCGTACACATTTGACCGAACAGCGCCGCCTGCTGATCTCCGGCAATACCAGCGATCGGAATATTATGCGCAGAAAGAATGTTTTGTGAATGACCGTATACTTCGCTGCTACTGCGAATTTCCGGGAGCATGTTTCGAGGTACGTCAAATATATCAAGCAGCTCATCGTCCCAGGCGAGTGTGTGGATATTGCATAACATTGTCCGGGAGGCATTGGAGACATCGGTTGCAAATACTTTCCCGCGGGTAAGGTTCCAGAGCAGCCAGGTATCAACCGTTCCAAAACACAACTCACCATTGGCTGCTTGTTCACGGGCGCCGGGTGTATTGTCAAGTATCCATTTCACTTTGGTCGCTGAGAAGTAGGCGTCCACGATCAAACCTGTTTTTTCGCGGATCATTTTATCAAGCCCCTTAGTTTTCAATTCATCGCAGAATGCAGCAGTCCGGCGATCCTGCCAAACCAACGCATTGCAAATAGGCTTACCAGTATTTTTTTCCCATACCACCGTTGTTTCCCGTTGGTTGGTGATACCGATCGCGGCAATGTCTTTTACAGACAAGCCGGCCTTCGTGATAGCTTCAGCCGCTACACCTAATTGGGTACTCCATATCTCCAACGGATCATGTTCCACCCAGCCGGGCTGCGGAAAAAATTGAGTAAATTCTTTTTGCGCGAGGGACTTAATGGCTCCGTTCTTATCAAAAATGATTGCCCTTGAACTGGTTGTGCCCTGGTCCAGGGCGAGGATAAATTGGTGCATTGCAAGTCGTTATAGTATTCAGCAATTAAATTATGGTAATTTATTGATATAACATTTCCGACGTTTGGAAATGACTTTTCAATAAAGCCCGATTCTGAATAAAGCGTTAAAATTCTTTTGTGCTTTCATTTGATCGAGATAGTAAATAATTTTATGGAGCTTCCCTGGCAATACATTTTTATTATAGGAATGATTATTGCACGGCGGTGATTATAACATCTTGTATGAAATCATTTATCGTTAGTTGTGTTTGCATATTGAGCTTTTCGATTGTAGGCGCACAAAATTTACATGTCACTTTGTTTGGGGGCATCAGTAACTACCAGGGAGACCTACAGTCCAAACGTTTTACTTTCCAACAAGCAGGTCCGGCAGTGGGAGCCGGGTTGTTGTATGAATTCACGCCAAAATTATACGGAAGGGCCAATGTTACTTTTGGGAAAGTGCAGGGAAATGATAAATTAAGCAACACCTATGCTTTTAGAAATCTTAGTTTTTCGTCGTCAATAACCGATGTACATCTTGGTCTTGAATATGACTTATTCAATTCTTATGAACATAGCCTGGTGCCATTTATTTTTGGCGGTGTTTCCGTTTTTCATTTCAATCCATCGACGCTTGATTCAAGCGGCCGGAAAGTTTTTTTGCAGCCGTTGGGCACAGAAGGGCAGGGCTTTTACCAGGGCCGGGAAAAATATAACCTCACCTCCTTTGCCATTCCTTTTGGCGGAGGGTTGAAATTGTCTCTTAGTGAAAATATAAAAGTCAGGTTTGAACTGGGACTTCGCAAGACCATGACGGATTACCTCGATGACGTGAGTTCAACTTACGCGGATCAAAATGAATTATTATTGAACAATGGTCAGCAGGCTGTGGACATCGCTTTCCGCGGAGATGAAAATAAGAGTGGTGAAGTTTACCCGGTTGCCAATACGATTCGGGGTAATCCCGCCAGCAAAGACTGGTACTATTTCACCGGGTTAGGCATTAGCTTTCGGCTGAAACCTAAATTTGAAGGTGCGCCAGGTGGTCGTCAAAAAACTGGTTGCCCCACAAACGTTTATTAATTTTCTTCGTGGGTCTGCCGAGCCATGGCAGTCTCTTAATATTAAACCATTCAGAAATTCCAGTGTTTTACCTTTGCACTGAAATTTTTTTTTGATGGCCTATCACTCCCTGGAATCCTGTTTAATCGATCTTGAAAAAAACGGGCAACTCGTGCGCATAACCGAAGCCGTTGATCCCGCATTGGAAATGGCCGCCATCCACCTGCGTGTATACGAAGCCGGTGGTCCTGCTTTGTTATTTGAAAACGTAAAAGGAAGCAGGTTTCGGGCCGCTTCAAATATTTTTGGAACACTCGAGCGCAGCAAGTTTATTTTTCGCGATAGCCTCAAATTGGTGCAGCAATTGATCTCGCTGAAAAATGATCCTGTCCAGGCGATCAAACACCCGATCTCAAATTTTACCGCTGGTCTCGCCGCTTTAAAAGCCTTGCCGCTGAAAAATCCTGGCCTTAAGCCAGTCACCTTCCAGGAAATCCAGATCCAGGACATCCCGCAGATAAAACATTGGCCACTGGATGGCGGGCCTTTTGTTACACTACCCCAGGTTTATACCGAAGACATTGACAAGCCGGGTATTATGAATGCCAACCTAGGCATGTACCGCATTCAATTAGGCGGGAATCAATACGAACCAAATAAAGAGATCGGGCTGCATTACCAATTGCACCGCGGCATTGGCGTGCACCAGTCAAAAGCAAATAAGAAGGGACTGCCTTTGAAAGTTAGTGTGTTTGTGGGTGGACCACCATCGCATAGTGTGAGTGCGGTTATGCCCTTGCCGGAAGGAATCAGTGAGATGACTTTCGCCGGTGTGTTAGGAAACCGACGTTTTCGATATGCCTATATCGATGGCTTTTGCGTAAGTACTGATGCAGATTTTGTAATTACAGGCGAAGTTTACCCGGGGGAAAATAAACCTGAAGGACCGTTTGGGGATCACCTCGGTTACTACAGCCTGGAACATCCTTTCCCCCTCATGAAAGTGCACAAGGTCTTTGCAAGACAAAATGCGATCTGGCCCTTTACAGTTGTTGGTCGGCCTCCCCAGGAAGACACCAGTTTTGGGCAATTGATCCACGAAATTACCGGGTCGGCGCTGCAGGAAGAGATACCGGGTTTGAAGTCGGTACATGCCGTTGATGCTGCCGGCGTTCACCCGTTGTTGTTAGCCATCGGGAGCGAACGCTATACCCCTTACGCACAAACGCAGCAGCCGGCAGAAATTCTAACGATTGCGCATCATGTGCTCGGTACCGGCCAGTTGAGCCTGGCGAAATTTTTGTTTATTACGGCTGACGATACAAATCAATTAAGCACCCACAATATTGAGCCCTTCTTCAGGTTTATGCTGGAACGGCTTGATCTTAAAAGAGACATTCACTTCCATACAAATACTACGATTGACACGCTTGACTATTCCGGCACGTCAATCAATAGCGGGAGCAAGGTGGTGCTCGCTGCTTATGGTAAGCCCCTGCGGGAACTTGCTACTGCTGTCCCTTCGTATCTCCAGGATTTAAAAGGTTTTGAAGCGCCGAGCCTGGTGATGCCGGGTGTGATAGCGTTGCAGGCTAAGGCTTTTACGAGCTACAACGATGTAAGGACAGAAATGAACTTGTTGGATGAACAGTTGCAACCTCATTTGGCGGATCTGCAAAGCATTCCGTTGCTGATCGTTTGTGATGACGCCAGGTTTGTTGCAGAAAATCTGCGTAATTTTTTATGGGTGAGTTTTACGCGGAGCAATCCATCGCACGACATGCATGGCGTCGCCGCCTTTTACGAGAACAAGCATTGGGGTTGCCGCGGACCGTTGATCATCGATGCCCGCATCAAGCCACACCATGCACCACCGGTAGAAGTTGATCCAACGGTTGAAAAAAATATTGACCGGCTATTTGCGCCCGGAGGCAGTTTGTACAACCGACTATAACCGTTTGATCACAATTTTTTCTGTGTATTCCGTCAATACTTCGTTGAAAAATTTCGCCGTGGCTTCAAATTTTGCAGGGGGAATTTTATATTCATCGAGTTGCAACTTCGCACAAGACATAACCTCTCTTTTCGCTTCATCATATTGATAGGTAGAATTGAAGCTTCCAAATTCAAATTTCACATTTTTAGCCTTGGGTAAAGTTTCTATTGAAAAACCTTCAGGCAGTTTATAAACAGTGGTATCCATCTTGATAAAAGGGTGCTTGAAGTAATAATCTTTCTTTCGGTTTTCTGGCGAAGGCAAAGAAGTGTTCCAGATCTTATACACCCGAGGATTCAGGAATAATTTTTTGCCTGCAATAAATTCCGGGATCTTTTCGAAACTTAAAGCCAGGCCAAGGGGAGTTGATTTATTACTGGTATCATACCTTACTTCAAATTCATCAGGGTCCATATAATCCAGGTAGTCAACGAGAATTCTCTTTTGCTCATCTTTCTTTTGCGTGCCCAGGTAATCTACCAGGTCTCTAAATTCACCGGAAGATGTCAATGATGCCTGTACGATACCAGATCCATCTTCCGCAAGGGTAACCAAAGAAGTTGAGCCATAGATATTGTGTGCTGCTTTGCTTTTTGGTGTAGCAACCAATTTCCCGCCATTCTCTGTGATCAACAGCGCATTTTTGTTCTCAGTAAAATTGCCGAGCACGGCAAACTCGTTTGTGCTGCTGGTACATTCCAGCCAGATGGTATCTTTTTGTTGTGGCACGCATAAAATGATATGGTTAAAACGATCTATCGGGAAATCAGCATCAACCGGCTCCGAATTGTAATCAGAATTAATTAACGCATAGTGACTTTTGATACCTACCGCCGCGAGACTGGCCATGGTGTAATTACTGAGCGCCTTACAGTCTCCATATTTTTTCTTGTCAACAAAATCCGCCTCGAACGGAATGAATCCACCCATGCCTAACTGAATACTCACATAGCGAAAGTTCGATTGCAGGTACCGGTAAATGATCCTTACTTTGGACCGATCATCCGGTGCATCTTTTACCAGGTTGCGAAAGAATTCCTTTCTTGCATCCGAAAGGTTATTGGCTTTCGTCAATAACAACGCATTCCATTTTCCAAAACTTTCCCAACTGCTCATGTCACCTACGTATCCGCCCATTTCAAATTTATTAGGAGCTAATAAGATTTGAGGAAAGTAGTTACGATAAGTAACACTCCCTGCTTCTGTTTCCAACGCCGGCAGTTGCTTCGCTGACCAGCTATAAGTTTTGATGCCGGCAGCTGTAGTTGCAACCGGAACCAGGTTGGTATTTTTTGCTTTGTAACGGAGGTCCAGGTTTTCGGGTATGCTTACATTATAAACAGAATTTTCTACCGACTGCCCGGGATGTTGAATTTGATATGCAGGGTATTGCAACAGGCCGGTATATCCTAGTTCATAATCAAATTGAATCGTGACCGGGTATCCAACGGTCGGAACTTCGAGATAATAAACCTTGCCATCCGGCACGAGGCCTTCGCCGGTCATCTGGGATTGCAGATCGGACCGCTTGTATTTTTTACCCGGTTCGCCTTTACTATCAAACACCTGGATAGCTACAGATTCAAGAGAATGAAATTTGTCGACCCAGGCCTGGAACGCTAACTCGTCTTTTCCATTTTGATTTAAAACGGTCACCACTTTATGGATCTTCATAGTGGCCTTACCTGGTTCTTTCACTTCGAAGTCAGTCCGTTCTTCGCGGGCTACCGAACCGGCATGTTTTTTAAGCGCGTCAGGTATGGTTGAAACGTCGAATTTGTTTTGGGAAAAAAGCTGGCAAAATACACAGGTAAAGCCGAGGGTAAGCAGGATTGTTTTCATCGGGTCAGTCTTTTGAGAATAACGGGTTCGTTAAGTTTGGCAAATAAAATTTTATAAAAATTTGAAAATTCCGGGTATTCAGCAGCGGTGAAATAAGATCGTTTAAACGTTACCGTTAAGTTTACATTTAAAACATTGGACTCTGTATTTGTAAAACGCCGAAAGCTGATACTGCTATCTGGCATCATCAAAGAGAAGGTTGCAGGCACTTCTTCGAAAGTATAATTTGGAGGAATGACAACTGATCCAAAAAACCGGTGATTTTGCAGGTAACCAAAGTCTATATCGGAACTTCTCTGCGCAGCAGTAAATTCGTTGTTAGCGAAACCGGGTAAAAAATTCAAAGCAAAATAAATAAAGTCCCCGGAGGTTGCCGTCTGCATTTCAAAATTAAGTTTCATCTCCAGCGGCAAGCTGTCCGCCTGCTGGTTGCTCACCTGGCTGGTGATTAGTTTCAAGTTGGGGGAAGAAACGCTTTTCATTCCTGGAAACAAAGCGGGATCGGTTGAGGTCCATTTTGAATAATTAGTCGACCGGGCGTAATCAGCAGCCGTTATAAAAGCTTCTGCCCGGAATAATTCAGCGGTATCGATCTCCGCCCGCAAAGCTGTTGATTCAGAAAAACGGTGAGCGGTATCATTGATCTCCAGCCATCTTCCTTCCGATCCTTCTACAATAAATCCAGTGGTATGCAACAGATCCAGTGGCTTAAGCCGGTGGTCTCCATAAGCATCGGTGGCATCCAGCAGGAAAGTTTTATTATCTGCTTCAGCAAGAGTTACCACCTTGTTAAACTGGTTGATCGATGGCAGGGTTTTATTGACCATTCCGTTTGCACGGGAGCTGGCTAAAACTGCTTTCGCATCCACGCCACTTGCTTGTAACAGGGTGCCTAGCAGCAAGTTTAAATCAGCGCTGTTCCCCGTTCTTAATCCGAAAATATTTGCCAGGTCTCGCGAAGCATACAGACTGGTTTCACCATTCCACTTAAACGACTTTTTGAGAAAGGAATAAATAAAAATCATCCTGTCAATCTTGCCCACAATATCCCTGGCTTGTTTGAGTAGGGTGGAAGCCTCCTCAAGAAGTTTAGGATCTTCACCGCCATACCCAGGCTCAGCCTGCAAATCAGTAATGATCTCTTCCCAGCTACTGGTGGCAGGGATCATGCTTCCGGTAGCAAGTTCAACATCCGAAAGCAGGCAGGAAATGCGTTGTAAATAATCCTTTCGTGAGCCCATCTGCGGCTCGTCAGTCACGGCCGGAAGCTGGCGCATGATAAAATTTTTCTGCATACCCGTCGCGCTGGTTGTGGTGCCTTTTCTATTCAACGGTTCGGTAAAACTGGTTTCGGTTATTTCAACCGGGCCACTTACCAATGGATGAATTGTAAAATGAAAGTTTGAGGGTATGCGTACCTGGTATTCGCTATACCTGGTTGGAATTTCCCCCTGGAAAATCCAGTCCTTGACCTGTGCAATGGATTTGCTTTGTACGAGGTATTTGTATTCGATGATGGTGCCCACCTGCACTTCCGGGAAAACAAGGCTTACCTGGCTCCACCTGCTATTAATGCGGCTCGTATAAATTGATTTCTTCTGAATAACGGTTCTTTTGATTTTACCAGCGGATAAATTATAAGTGTATGCGCTGATGTTCAACATTCGTTCATTGTTTAAGCCGGTGTACAATGGGATCTTCAATTCACCATAGGTTCGGCCGGCTTCATTTCTCACCTGTATGCGTACCCGCCGTTCAAACATCGCCCGGTAGGGCAATTTTTCATCCGGAAACGGCATATAAAAAAGCTTGCCTCGATCAATCAATTTGATAGCGTTTGCTGTAGAACCGAATTCATTGCTGGTTTCAAAATCCTTTACTGAAAGTTTGCCGAAAGCCTGCGGTTGTTCCTGCGCCCTCGCGGAGTTTAACAGGAAAATCAATACAGCATAAAGTAAACAAGCCTTCATGTTTCGAATGTACTTGTTGAAAATGAAATTCCAACCTTCACGAAGCACTGGTTAAAAGTGCCTGGTAGAAGATCCAGGCCTTGTGCTTACTTTTTCTTGAACACAATTTGTTCATTCAGCATACCAAATAATTTTTTATAGAACTCCTGGAAATAAGGATACTCTTCAACGCTGTACATTTCTTTCTTAATCTCGAGTGAAATACGTACCGACAATTCATTTCCCGCTGCAGACATCATGCGGGAAAAGATGATACTGGTGTCCGGCATAATCATCCTGACATTCTTCGGAAGCTCATCAAACGCAAACCCCTCAGGAATGGTGAATCTTTCAATGAACAGTTCTTTACGGGTAGTTCCAAAAAACACGTCCGAAAACCTGTCATCCGCTATGAATGGGTTTTTCTCAAGACCTGTAAATAGGTTTGGTGTAAAATAATGGTAGTCGCCTGAAGAACTGGTTTTGCCGGTAAAAGCAATGTGTTGATTAAGTGGAAGACTGTCAACTTTTTCGTTATCAAGCCAAAGGCTGTCAACTGTACAACCTGTAGTTTTTGGATCAAAATAAGTTTGTTGAAATTTACTTTTTCCCTGGCTGAGCGAAGGCATTTTATCAAGACGGGCGTAGTCGGAGGAAGTAATCGTGGCTTCACCTTTCATCGCACCTTTCGAATCGATGTCTGCCATCAGGATCACCGTATTTTTAAAAACTTTGTCAGGATTTGTCAAGACTATCCATCCCCAACCAGCGTTGCTTAGTTTATTGATGAGGAGCGCTTCGGAGTACACTACGTCTGCAGGAATAATGTCAACAGATGCAAATTTATTCGTCGCGTCCAGCACGTAGGTTTTCTTACCGATGGCCACATGAGCCATTACTTTATTGAACTGGGAAAAGTCTGCAACAGAAAGGTTAACCATACCATTATCCCGCGTGCTTACCAGCAGGGGTTTAACATCCAGGTCAGCATCCTTCAAGAGGTTTACGAGTATCAGGTTGATCTCTCCCGAAGTTCCCTTCTTTTCTTTCCAGGCAGAGCGCACACCATCCAACGCCCAGATACCATAGTATTCATTCCAAACCATGTTTCGACGCACATAGTCGTGGATAATAACCATTTTCCTGTAGGGGTCAGTGATGTTAGCGAGCAGGAGATCGAGGTCAGCGGTTCGCGGTAAATTTCTTTTTAACTGCACGCCAAAATCTTCATCTTCCATTGCGTCCTTGATGATGTCTGGCCAGGTGCGTATTGTATTTCTCCGTGGCTGACCGGCGATATCAATTGCCTGTAAGATCGGCACCACTTGTTGTTTGTAATCTTCGTCACAACTGATGTAAGGTTCATTTCGAAGTGCAGGGACATCTTTCATCGTGAAAGTTTGGACATTACGATATCCCATTTGTTTTTCGTTGCGCTCCACTTGTAAACCACCTTTTACCGAAGCATTCATTACAAGCTCGTTTGGAAAATCCATCGTGAATCGACTAAACCTCACGGGTATCTTGTCCTGGAAATACCAGTTTTTTAACCCATATAAATTACTGGCTTTATCCACATATTTATATTCGATGATGCTCCCTTTTTTTACCTCCGGAAAGGTGAAAATGACATCGGTATAACGCTTGTTGAATTTTTTTCGATAGATAAGTGATTTTTCAACCTTGGTATACACCAGGTTTCCGGCGGCATCGGTATTGATCGTGTGAGCGCTTATGTTGGTAATATCTTCAATATTGTTCAGCGAATAATACCTGAGTTTGATATTTGCCTCATTGAATCCTTTATCGTTTAAAATTTTGATTCGCACATGCCGGGAGAATTCAGTGGTCAAGGTGCTGTTGAAATTACAAAATACTTCGGCTACGTCGAAGAGGACGACCGCTTCAGCAGCATCATCGAAAGAACACTGTTTCATTTCCAGGTCAGCCTTGTCAATTTTTCCAAATTCGGGAACATCTTTTTGCGCAAATGCAGTTGCGCATAGCACGAACATCGTGCTTAGAAGGGCAGCAAGTTTCATATTAGGGTTAGATTAATTTAAACCAAGATATACTAATTGGTCTTTTAAAATATTAAATTGAGAAACAATTTTTTACGTAACGCGATAACGATGAAATTCTTAAAAGTATTGGGTGCCATGCTATTCTTTTATTCCTGTAATGCGCAAACGAAACAGGTAAAGTTGACAACGAGTCCTGATAACAATACGCTCCTCTGGGAAGTGACTGGAAATGGCCTCAAAACCGCCTCGTATCTTTTTGGCACTTTTCACCTGATGTGTAAAGATGATATCCATTTGAGCGAGCAGTTGAAGACGGCAATGTCCAATTCCGAATTACTGTATTTGGAAATGGATATGGATGATCCATCTATATTATTGGGTGGATTTATGATGATGAATATGAAGGAAGGAAAAAAGCTGGAAGACCTTTATTCGCCGGAAGATTACGAAAAACTTAATGTGTTTTTCAAGGATACGCTCCACATGCCGCTGACAATGCTCCAGCGGACAAAGCCCTTCTTTTTAGCAGCTATGTTGTACCCTAAAATGATGCCCTGCAAATCTGTGTCCGGGGTAGAAGAGGAGTTGATGAAAATTGCTAAACAGCAGAAGAAAGAAGTTAAGGGGTTGGAGACGCTCGAATTCCAGGCCGCGGTTTTTGATAGCATTCCTTACGAGGAACAGGCGAAGGAATTACTGAAGTCCATTGACAGCATGTCGACCTATAAATTGTACTTCGATAAAATGATCAAGGTTTACAAAGCACAACAATTGCAGGAGATCGAAAACCTGTTTAAAGAGAGTGAATTTGGAATGGAGAATCACCAGGATATCCTGCTGAACAAGCGGAATAAAAATTGGGTCACCCAGTTAAAAACGATCATGAGCGCTGGCAGCGTCTTTACGGCCGTGGGTGCCGGGCACCTTGTCGGCGAAGAAGGATTGATCAGCCTCTTGAAAAAAGAAGGTTACACGCTAAAGCCCATCCTTAACAAATAACGCTCCTGGCAGTATCTCCAATCCCCTCAAACAAAATGACCTTAATTTTGTATTAAGGAACAAATTCAGCATGATCAAATTTTTTTTTGGCGCTTTACTACTACTCGTACTTTTTGCTTCCTGTGAAAAGGACATCGACTTCGATTTAAAAAATGCTGAAGATGTATTAGTGGTCGACGCCTCAATAGAATCAGGCCAGGCGCCACTGGTGATCTTAACCAAAAGCCTGAGCTTTTACAGCACGCTTGACCCTGCACTTTTATTTAACTCTTTTGTCAGGAATGCTGAAGTCACCATCTCCAACGGTGCCAGAACTCATAAATTAAAAGAATTTGCGACGCCCTTGCCGGGCGGAAACGTCATCTATGCGTACAGCCTTGATTCCTCGGACCTGGCGACCGCATTCGTAGGGGCGTTCAACACGAATTACACGCTGAGCATAAAGGCGGAGGGCAAAGAGTATTCCGCCAAGACCACCATTCCGGCGTTAACAAAGGTCCCCGACTCCCTATGGTGGAAGCCTGCACCGTTTGTAGAAGATACCAACCAGGTGATCGTGATGGTTCGCACAACCGACCCTCCCGGCCTTGGAAATTACGTGCGCTATTTTACCCGCACGAATAATGGCCCGTTTTTACCGGGTGAAAACTCCGTCTTTGATGACCAGGTGATCGATAATTCCACCTATCAAATTGAGGTTGATCCTGGCATAAACCGCAACTTACCCATAGAGCGAGACAGTATTTATTTCAAACGGGGAGATACGGTGACGCTGAAGCTGGCCAATATTGATAAAACTACCTACACGTTCTGGAGTACCTGGGAGTTTGCTTTCCAAAGTATTGGCAACCCCTTTGCACAGCCAAACAAAGTGCTGGGCAATATCAGCAATGGTGCACTGGGCGCCTTCTACGGCTATGCATCTGCCGAAAAAACGCTGGTTATTCCTAAATAGCAGGTCGTACTTCTCCTCAAAAACATGCAACGAAGGAGCCGGGACGACTGTGAATACAAATCCAAAAATCGAGTAACCGTCACATTCAAGAGATAAATTGCTGTAATTTTGCGGCAACAAAAAATATATGGAAAATAGCGAAGTAGAAAAGATTCATTGTTTGATTATAGGTTCAGGTCCGGCAGGTTATACTGCAGCTATTTATGCAAGCAGGGCCGGTTTGAAACCCGTGTTATACCAGGGCATTCAGCCGGGAGGCCAGCTAACCATCACGACAGAAGTTGAAAATTACCCGGGCTACCCGGAAGGGATCCAGGGGCCTGAAATGATGGTTCATTTTGAGAACCAGGCCAAGCGCATGGGCACCGATATCCGGTATGGTCTTGCGACAAAAGTGGATTTCTCGGCGCAGCCATACAAAGTTCAGATCGATGAAGAAAAATGGCTGGAAGCGGATGCCATCATTATTTCAACCGGTGCTTCTGCAAAATGGCTCGGGTTAGAAAGCGAACAACGTTTGAACGGATATGGCGTTAGTGCTTGTGCCGTATGTGATGGTTTCTTCTTTAAAGGAAAAGAAGTTGCGATCATCGGAGCTGGTGACACCGCTGCTGAAGAAGCTTTGTACCTCTCGAATATTTGTTCGCAGGTAAGCATGATCGTTAGAAAAGGGGAAATGCGCGCTAGCAAAGTGATGCAGGAGCGTGTTTTTAAAACACCGAATATTAAAATATTCTGGCACAGCGAAACCGACGAGATCTTGGGCGATAAAAAAGTGGAAGCCGTTCGTATCCGCAATAATGAAACAGGGGAGAAACAGGAAATTCCGGTTAGTGCATTTTTCGTGGCCATTGGTCACCACCCAAACAGCGACATTTTTAAAGATTATTTGAATACAGACGAAGCCGGGTACATCCTGACGGAACCTGGCACTGCTAAAACAAACATCGAAGGTGTTTTCGCTTCTGGTGACGTGCAGGATAAAATTTACCGCCAGGCCGTAACTGCCGCGGGAAGTGGCTGTATGGCTGCCTTGGATGCTGAACGGTACCTGGGTGCGAAAGCCCACGCTGCCGGTTAGTATCCAGTGGATGATGAGCTGCAGTTAAGACAATGCAGCAGGTTTTTAATTAAGAGGCTATCAAATTTTATTCATGCTGACCCTACACCTGAATCGCTTACAGTTTCACGCATATCATGGGTTGTATGAACTCGAAAAATCTTCAGGCAACACTTTTGAAGTGGATGTAGAAGTGACGGTCGATGTACAAGAGAAGATCACCCGCCTCCACCAGACACTTAATTATGCCACGGTATATGAAGTGATCAAACACCGGATGCAACAGCCAACTGCATTACTGGAAACCGTAGCCCAGGAAATAACAGAATTGATCCGCAACATCGATCCCCGCATCCGCAGCATAAACATTACCATAAAAAAATTATCTCCGCCAATAGAAAATTTCCAGGGAACAGTTGGAGTCAGCATCAAAACTGATTATTAATTATGAAGCTGACGCTGACCATACTTTCCCTTTTCGCTTTCAGCGTGCTGCATGCGCAGGATGTGTCCAGCATGATGAAGGATGCGGAGCGCCTCGAAACACTGCCGAATGAAAAAGCCGCGTTAGCCCGGTACAAAGAAGTGCTTAAGCTTCAGCCGCTGAACATTTTTTCCCTTAATAAAGCAAGTGAGCTTTGTAGCCGGATTGGAAAGCGTCAGCAAAACGCGAAAATGAGTGAAGATTACTACCTGGCAGCCAGGACATATGCAGGTATTGCCTTAAAAATAAATCCAAATAACTCTGAGTCAAACTGTGTAATGGCAATTGCCCTCGGCAGGAGTTCGCTCAATAAATCAGGAAAGGAAAAAATCGAATCGGCGAAAGAGGTTAGGAAACATGTTGACGTAGCGATAAAGAATGATCCACGAAACTTCAAGGCCTGGCATGTACTTGGACGTTGGCATTATGAGATCAGCAACCTCAACGCTTTTGAAAAGACTGTCGTGAAGTTATTGTACGGCGGTTTGCCGTTTGGCTCACTGGAAGAGTCGGTTCGTGCTTTTGAAAAATCCCAATCCATCACGGATGGCTTCCTGTTGAATTACCTGGAGATGTCGAAGGCGTACAAAAAAAATAGCCAGAAAGAGAAAGCTGTAGCGGCAATTCGAAAAATGTTGACGCTTCCTAATCACACCGAAGACGACCCTTCCATTAAAGAAGAAGGAAAACGGTTGTTAAAAAGCTGGTCGGGTATTTAGTAGCCTTCGAGACCAACCTGATTAATTAAAATTTAAAATTCAATTATACTTTATGAAAAGCATTTTAAGTTGCTTCTTCGCCCTGGTTAGTTTAATGGCGATTGGTCAAACGGAACTTGAGCCCGAAACGGAATACGATCCGCATGCTTTATTTTCTCCCTTATTTTATCCATCAGGTAGTACCACAACCCGTTCCGCAACGGGTGAGCCAGGTATAGGTTATTGGCAGAACCGGGCAGACTACCTGATAAAAGTTCAACTGAACGATGTAAGCCACGAGATAAAAGGGACCGTTACCATCACGTATAAAAACAACAGTCCGCAAAGTCTTCCTTTTTTATGGCTGCAGCTTGACCAGAACCTGTTCGATAAAGAAAGTCGCGGCCAGTCAAGAATGCCAGTTGAAGGGCGGAGTCGCTATGGAGATGCTGCCAGTACTTTCGATGGGGGATACACGATCGGTGATGTCAAGATCAATGAGGCTTCAATAAAGGACTACCTGGTAACAGACACCCGTATGCAGATCCGCCTTGCGAAACCGCTTGCATCGGGCGAGGTAACAAAAATTTCAATCGCATATTCATTCGTCCTACCTATGTATGGTGCCGATCGTTGCGGTATTCAGCCGACAAAGAACGGGGACATATTTGCTGTGGCGCAATGGTATCCTCGGATGTGTGTGTTCGATGATGTGGATGGCTGGAATACCTTGCCCTATCTTGGCCCAAGTGAGTTTTACCTTGAGTATGGGGATTTTGATTTTTCCATCACTGCTCCAGCAACTCACATTGTTGTCGCCGGCGGAGAATTGTTGAACCCCGCAGAAGTCCTGACTGCAAGCCAGCTAAGTCGCTATGACTCTGCAAAATCTAGTAATAAAACTGTTGTTATCAGGAGTGAAAGAGAAGTTACCGATGCAGCCTCACGGCCAAAAGGCGCTACGCTCACCTGGCACTATAAATTGACAAATGCCCGTGATGTTTCCTGGGCCTCATCAAGAGCGTTTATCTGGGATGCAGCGAAGATCAATTTGCCCGGTGGGAAATCATGCCTCGCAATGAGTGCCTACCCGGCAGAAAGCAATGGTGAAAAAGCCTGGGGCAGAGCGACCGAGTATACAAAAGGAAGTATTGAAAATTATAGTAAGCGCTGGTTCGAGTACCCATACCCGGTAGCTGTTAATGTTGCCAGTAATGTCGGTGGCATGGAATACCCCGGGATCGTGTTTTGTGGGTACAAAGCTGAAACTGAAGGTTTGTTTGGCGTAACGGATCATGAATTCGGGCATACCTGGTTCCCGATGATCGTTGGCAGCAATGAGCGTAAATATGGCTGGATGGACGAAGGGTTTAATACATTCATCAATTCCATTGCTGATGATGATTTCAATAAAGGAGAATACGCCAATGCGCCGGCAAATATGGAGACGATGGCAGCGTACATGTTTGGTGCAAATAGTGAAGCGATCTTAAATACACCCGACGCACTTCGGGAAGGAAACATTGGGACGGCACTTTATTTTAAACCAGGGTATGGGTTGGAATTGTTGAGAGATGAGATACTGGGACCAGAACGTTTCGACTATGCTTTTAAAACCTACATCCAACGCTGGGCCTACAAACATCCTACGCCCTGGGATTTTTTCCGCACGATGGATAATGTATCCGGGGAGAATTTAAGTTGGTTTTGGAAAGGCTGGTTTTTAGAGAACTACAAACTCGACCAGGCAATTGTTGGCGTAAAGTATGAAAATGATAATGAAAGAAATGGTGCCCTGGTAAGAATTGCGAACCTTGGCAAAATGGCGATGCCAGTAACCATTACTTATCAAACCGTCGGCGGCAAAAAAGGGACGCTGAAACTACCGGTTGAGATATGGAATAACGCCGTTGCTACCACCATCAGACTACCAACCAATGAAAAGCTGGCAAGCGTTGTAATCGATCCTAAAAAAATATTTCCTGACCAGAATTTTGAAAATAACAAATGGGCTGGTAACTAAAACTCCTCGTTTAAGTAAACAGGCATCCACTCACGTAGATGCCTGTTCGCTTTTATCTCAATCTCAACTAATCTTTAAATACCGTTTGACGCAACCCAGGCCACTCATCGTTTGTGATGCTGAAATAAATACTATCCCGCACCCGACCCTCTGAGGTTACCTGGTGTTTCCTGAAAATGCCTTCCTGTTTACCGCCAATTTTTTGAATGGCTTTCCGGGATTGCTGATTCAAGACATCTGTTTTAATTTCTACCCGGTTAAATTCAAGCTGCTCAAAAGCAAATTGCAGCAGCAGGAATTTGCAGGCTTTGTTGAGCCCGGTACCATGGAAATTTGGGTGCAACCAGGTCCAGCCAATCTCCAGCCGTTTGTGTTGGAACGAGATATTTCCGAAGCGGGTTGATCCTGCCACGGCATTCTGAATTTTATCAATGATAACAAAGGGGTAGGATACTTCCTGCCCGCGTTCGGAGATTGCTGACTCCATGTACGCTTTCAGTTGTTCGGGACCGGAAATGTTACTCATGCCCAATTTCCAAAGTGATGGCTCATAAGCAATGGTTTCCAGCAGTGAAAAATGAGCGATGGTCATAGGTATTAATCTTGCCCGATCATTTTCGAGCACCAGGTCTATTGAAAAAAAATCCTGTTGGTTCATAAAGTGTATTTTTCTTTGATCCAGGTGGCAACGATTTTATCAATAGGCAGGGTGACCGACTCAGCCGAAAAATCATCCCAGTCAATAAATCTAAAGGTTTCTGTTTGAGCAATCTCGCTGTACACTTTCATCTGTTGCTCATCAAAATCGAAGGGCGTGGTTCTCAGCGGAACTGTAATTGCCTCCAGTGGCGTAGCAAAATAGTAGATGGATAAGATTTGTTTTGCAATGTCGAAGGCACTTTCCACGAAAAAATCGGTGGTGTAGATGTGTTCCCCAACAGAGACGTTCAAATTCATTTCTTCCATGAATTCGCGTTTCAGGCAATCCCGTGTTCCTTCACCAACTTCAAGTCCGCCACCGGGAAATTTTGTATAATAATTGCCGCGGATAAATTCGTCGCTCACCAGTACCTGCCGCTGTTCATTGATTAAAATTCCATAGACCCTTACAGTGATCATATTTATTTTTTGACGCGTTTCCAATAGTTCCAGGCCACAACCGCCAGGATGATCAGTGAAATTATTACTGGTGTCCAAAACGCGTATGGCGTGTCTTTATACGGAATAGGCACATTCATTCCATAAATGCTGGCGATCAGGATTGGGACTGTTAAAACGATGGTAAGGGTTGTCAATCGTTTCAACACCTCATTCTGGTTATTACTAATTATGCTGGCAAAAGCATCCAAGGTACTGTTCAGGATATTTGTGTACGTGTTTGCCATCTCAAGCGCCTGGCTGGTTTCAACAATAAGGTCATCCAGGAAATCCTTTTCATCCTCGTTCAATTGCAGGATGTTGGTACGCACCATTTTCATCATCAATAATTCATTGCTGCGCAAAGCCGTCAGAAAATAAACCAGGCTTTTTTGAATACGCATGAGTTGAAATAATTCCTCGTTGCGATTCGCGACATACAGTTTATGCTCGAGGTTATTCCGGCGCATGTTGATCTCCTTCAGGTAGTCCTGGAAGTTGTTGGTGACCTTTTCAAAGATCTTCAACACCATCATATTCTTCTTATCCGGGTTCCGGTTTTGAAAGGTGTTCAGGAATTTTTTGATGGCTTCGTTCTCAAATGAATTCACCGTCACAATCTGGTTGTGCGTGAGTATGATACAAATAGGTATGGTGATGTAGAAGGCATCACTGTCGTTGAACGAATTGTTTTCGGTTGGGGTTTTAATAACGATCAGCTTAACGTTATCATCTATCTCGTAGCGGCTGCGTTCATCAATATCAAGGGAATCCTTAAGAAAGTCAATGGGGATATCAAGCATCTCGCTCAGCTCGGTGAACTCCTCTTGTTTCAGCGGCGGCAATACGTTGATCCAGCTGCCATCTTCCGGTTTGTCTATGGAGATGGTTTGGTGTTCCTTATTCTTGAAATATTGGATCATTGAGCTGAGGCCGTTTTATGCACATTAAATGAATTAATATTTGTTGTTGAAATTTTTAGTGTGTGCGTATTCGTTAGTTTACTTCGATCGTTCCGGAAAACACGAATTCGGCGGGTCCGCAAAGCCAAATATCTTCAAATTGCTGATCATTCAATTTATTGAACTCTACACTCAGGTGGCCGCCGGGCGTTTTTACCAATACAGTGTTGAAGCCATTTTCATTGTGCGCAGATAGGAGGGCGGAAGCGGTGACCCCGGTACCGCAACTGAGTGTTTCATCTTCCACACCGCGTTCATATGTCCGCACAAAAATGGAATCTTCGCCGATAGATTCCACAAAGTTTACGTTGATGCCGTTCGGCTCAAACTCCCTGCCATACCTGATCTCCTGGCCGGTGGCTACCACATCAATATTTTCTACCTCGGAAGCGAATTTTACAAAATGCGGTGAGCCTGTATCGATCACGGTGTAAGAATTATGATAAGCTACTTTGTCGACATTTTTCATCTGTAAACTCACGATGCCATTACTATCAATTTCCGCATTGTGTTCTCCATCAATGGCGATAAAGCGATAACTACTTTTAAATATGCCGCGGTGTGAAGCAAACTTCACCAGGCAGCGACCGCCATTGCCACACATACTACTTTCGTTTCCATCGGAATTGTAATAGATCATTTCAAAATCGTAACCATTTTTCTTACCAAGCATCATGAGTCCATCCGCGCCGATTCCAAAATGGCGATCACATAGATTTTTAACCTGGGTGGTTGTGAGATTGTCATAAAGATGCTCGCGGTTGTCCAGGATAATAAAATCATTTCCTGTGCCGTGGTATTTGAAAAACTCGAATTTCATTTTAGAGGTTTGAATCTGCCATTACATTTAAGGACTGAACGATCAGGTTTTCTACTGCTTTACCACCGTCGCTCGAAAATTCTTTACTTATCCGGTTGGCAACAATTGCGCTGAGGCTCAGGCAATGATGGCCCAGTGTTTTGCCGAGGCCGTAGATCGCTGCGGTTTCCATTTCAAAATTAGTGATATGGTGATTACCAAATTGAAAGCTGGTAAGATTGTCAATCAGTTGCGGGTGACCTAAACCAAGACGCAGCACCCTTCCCTGCGGGGCATAAAACCCAGGGCAGGTAACCGTGACACCCTGGAAGTAGTTGTTGGTAAAATGTTTGAGCAAGGACACACTTGCCATGCTGATATAAGGGGAGACGTTGCCGGAGCCAAGCTGCGTATGGGTATTAAATGCGTGCAACAACTGGTTTTCCTCTTCATTGTTTTGCAGGCGATAAAAATGAAGCAAATTATCGAGGCCAAGGCCATGTGTACTGGCGACAAAACTATCCACCGGAATATCTTTCTGGAGTGAACCGGCGGTTCCAAAACGAATGATGTTTAATGTGGTAAGTTGCTCGCGAATGGTTCGCGTTTCGAAGTCAATATTCACTAAGGCATCTAACTCATTCAAAACAATATCGATGTTATCCGGACCAATTCCTGTGCTTACACAACTCAATCTTTTATTGCCAATATAACCGGTGTGAACGACGAATTCGCGATGCGCATTATTATATTCAATTGAATCGAAATGTTTGCTGACTTCCTTTACGCGATCGGGATCTCCAACTGTGATGATGGTACCTGCGATCTCTTCTGGCCGCGTATTAATGTGGTAAACTGCACCCCGGGCATTGATGATCAACTCTGATTCGGCAATTCGATTCATGCAATTAGTTTGAATCTCGAATTTCGCACTAACTATTTACAATTTCTAATAAAAAAAATTCTACTTTTGCCATTCTTAAATAACGGCTTACCCTCTTGGTGAAACGAAATTTCAAGAATTTGATTTTAAATTTTGGTCCTGTGGCCGAGTGGCTAGGCAAAGCTCTGCAAAAGCTTCTACACCAGTTCGAATCTGGTCGGGACCTCCATCAAACCTTGCCCTTTCCGTTGGAAAGGGCTTTTTCAAATTATGGTTCCGAAAGTTTTTCACTGGATCGGGTTGGCTGCGTGTGTACTGCTAATCGTTTCATGTTTTCTCCCCTGGGCGTACTTTAACGATCCCACAATTCCTGGTGAAGCTCAACGAACTTTTACCGGTTTTTTTTCTTACCAAAACAGTTATGGAAAGCCTGGAAAATTCCTGCTGATCATCGCTTTACTTGCGATGGCTTGTATGCTACTTCCAAAGATCTGGGCAAAACGAAGTAATCTTTTCGTCTGCGCACTTGGGGTAGGCTATGCCATCAAAAGCTTCATACTTTTTACATCCTGCTACAATGCATATTGTCCGGAAAGAAGGATGGGAATTTATCTGATGCTGCTGGCGACGATCGTCATGCTGGTTGCTTCCCTTTTTCCAAATCTTCAGCTTCCACCTACGGACAATAAAAAACCGGAAATTAATCCGGTTCTCTAACGAAAAATTGACCCATCAAATTTATTTAGAACCGAGGCTTCTGTTTCTGCCCCCGTGCTGTGAATCGTGTTAGAATGGGTGTAAAACTAATGGCTTTATGAAGGCATTGCAATACCCTAAAGTGTCCATTTTTCTAAGAGAGTCGGGGCTATGACTTTTTAACCTCTTTTGCCCAGGCATCTTTCAACGACACCGTACGATTGAAAACAAGCTTAGGTGCCTGGCTTTCCTTGTCTACACAGAAATATCCTTTGCGAATGAATTGATAGACCGACCCGGCTGCCGCATTGGCTAATGAAGGTTCGACGTATGCTTTGCTAATTACGTGCAGTGAATCAGGATTAATGTATTCCTTAAAATCTCCTTCTTCCTGGGAAGGATTTTCTACTTTAAAAAGTCGGTCGTACAACCTGATCTCCGCGGGTATGGCATGGGCTGCGCTCACCCAATGAATGGTCCCTTTTACACTGATGCCACTGGTATCATTTCCACTTTGAGTTTCGGGCAGATAGGAGCAATGCACTTCCTGAACTGTTCCGTTGTTATCTTTTACAAACCCTTCGCATTTTACAATGTAGGCACTCTTCAGTCTGACCAATGCGCCCGGAGCGAGCCTAAACCATTTTTTTGCCGGCTCTTCCATAAAATCTTCCCGTTCTATCCACAACTCTTTTCCAAAGGCAAGCTTTCGCGTACCGTATGATTCGTCCGGCCCATTTTCACTGATTAGTTCTTCAATTTGTCCTTCGGGATAATTCGTGATCACCAGTTTTACAGGGTCAAGGACTGCCATCACGCGTGATGCTAGTTTGTTCAAGTGCTCCCTGACACAAAATTCCAACAGGCTGACATCGATCAGGTTTTCACGTTTTGCGATTCCAATGCGGTCGCAAAAATTCCGGATACTTTCGGCAGTGTATCCACGCCGGCGCATTCCACTGATCGTAGGCATACGGGGATCATCCCAGCTTTGGACATAACCTTCTTCAACGAGCTGCAATAATTTGCGTTTGCTCATTACCGTATAGGTCATATTCAAGCGTGCAAACTCGTATTGTTTTGACGGAAAAATTTCAAGCTTCTCAATAAACCAGTCGTACAACTCGCGGTGAGGAATAAACTCCAGCGTACAAATGCTATGCGTGATGTGTTCAATACTATCACTTTGTCCGTGGGCAAAATCATACATCGGGTAGATACACCAGGCATCGCCGGTGCGGTGATGGTGTGCATGTTTTATGCGGTAAATGATCGGGTCACGCATGTGCATATTATTTGCCGCCATGTCGATCTTCGCCCGCAATACTTTTTCGCCATCCTTATATTTTCCGGCCTTCATCTCTTCGAAGAGGCGAAGATTTTCTTCAACGGGCCTGTCGCGGTAGGGCCCATCTTTACCCGGCTCCGTAGGAGTGCCTTTCAAAGCCGTGATCTCTTCCGCACTACCATCGTCTACATAAGCAAGACCTTTGCTTATCAGCTGTGTTGCAAAATTGTACAACTGATCAAAGTAGTCGCTGGCATACAACTCCGTGGCCCACTTGAAACCCAGCCATTGAAGATCTTCCTTTATGCTGTCAACATATTCCGTGTCTTCTTTTACTGGATTGGTGTCATCAAACCTGAGGTTCGTTTTTCCACCAAATTTCAAAGCAAGATTAAAATTCAAACAGATGCTTTTTGCGTGACCGATATGGAGGTAACCATTCGGTTCAGGCGGGAAACGTGTCAGTACTTCCGTATATTTTCTGTTCGCCAGGTCCTCTTCAATTATTTCTTCTATAAAATTCAAATTCTTTTCTTCAGACATGTTTCAAAATTTCTGTGCAAATTTAAGATAAGATGAACAAAAGGCCCTTCTCTTTAAATAACTGCGCGGTGGTTATTGTTGTTTCTCAGCTCTTCTAAAATCTGCAGCATCTTGTCAAGCTTTTGTAGTTCGAGTTGTTCTATCTGCAACTGCAAGGCCTCAATTTCTTTTTTTGCTTCTATGTTGGTCCGGTAATCTTCCTGCGCTTGTATTCGATCACGCTGGCTCTGCCGGTTCTGCGACATCATAATTATGGGAGCAGCATAGGCTGCCTGTGTAGAGAAAACTAAGTTGAGCAGGATAAAAGGGTAGGCGTCCCAATGATGAAAGTATCCAACTATGTTTAATCCCATCCAGGCTACAACAAAGATGGATTGAATAATAATGAATCTCCAGGAGCCCATACCTTGCGCCACAACATCAGCAAGGCGATCGCCGACGCTAAGTGTTTCTAAATGATGGTCGTGCCAGGTTGTTTTTTCCATGGGTTTGTTTATTTGAAATAGGATACATAAAAAAGCCTTTGTATTGTTGAATACAAAGGCTGATGATCAGGGAAGAATTCTTAATCCGCACGACCCATTTTTCTTAGATAAGAAGCATGTGAAGCAATTGCATGCCGCATCTTTGGATACTCCAAATACTTGATGCCAAAATCCACGCAGGTTTGCTTGATGATCTTGCTTAGCGCGGGGTAGTGAATATGGGAAACTTTAGGAAATAAATGATGTTCTATCTGGAAGTTCAAGCCACCAA
>JAURWD010000256.1 GCA_030655145.1 Ferruginibacter sp. | reverse complement strand
TTACCAACTTCCGGCATGCCTGGATAACCGACGGGGCCAACATATTTTAACACCATTACCGAGGTTTCATCAATGTCTAATTCCGGGTCATCAATTCTCGCATGATAATCTTCGATACTTTCAAAAACCACTGCCCTACCCTTATGTTGCATCAAGGCAGGAGTAGCCGCCGACGGTTTGATAACCGCTCCGTTTAAGGCAAGATTTCCTTTTACTATCACACAGCCCGCTTCGGCAATCAACGGCTGTTGATAGCTCGCGATCACATCTTCGTTGTAACAGGCAGTATTTCCTTCGATATTGTCATGATGATTTCTACCGGTAACGGTTACTACATTTTTATGTAATTGTTCTTTCAATTCGTTCAGGACTACAGGCAATCCACCGGCATAATAAAAATCTTCCATTAAATATTTTCCGGAGGGCATAAGGTTCAGCAACAAAGGAATTTTACTCCCGATTGTATCAAAGTCTTCCAGGTTAAGTTCAACACCAATTCTACCCGCTATTGCCAATAAGTGAATGATAAAATTACTGGAGCCCCCAACCGCAGCATTTACCTTGATCGCATTTTCGAAAGCCTGTCGAGTAAGTATTTTATCGATGGTCAGGTTTTCTTTTACCATTTCTACGATGCGTCTTCCGCTCAATTGGGCCATCACTTTTTTACGGCTGTCGGCGGCAGGTATTGCTGCCGCACCACTCAGCGTTAACCCCAAAGATTCAACCATACAAGCCATGGTACTTGCGGTGCCCATGGTCATACAATGACCGATACTGCGGCTCATACAACTTTCTGCAATCTCACAATCATCCTGGGTCATCTTGCCCGTCTTCATATCCTCATCAAATTTCCAGACATGTGTACCGCTCCCGATTGTTTGTCCTTTGTAGCGACCATTTAACATGGGGCCGCCAGGCACAACGATCGTGGGCAAACCTACACTGGCTGCCCCCATGACGGTACTTGGCGTAGTTTTGTCGCAGCCCGTTAACAACACAACCCCATCCATCGGATTTCCGCGAATGCTTTCTTCAGCGTCCATACTAGCCAGGTTTCTAAACAACATGGCCGTGGGTTTAAGCAGGGTTTCTCCCAAACTCATGATCGGGAACTCTAAGGGAAAACCACCTGCTTCCAACACGCCGCGCTTCACCGCCTCCGCATGCTCGCGAAAATGTGCATTGCAAGGCGTAAGTTCACTGAATGTATTGCAGATGCCAATAACCGGTCGTCCATCAAACATATCTGTCGGGCGCCCCTGGTTTTTCATCCAGCTTCTATAAATGATGCCATCTTTATCTTTTCGACCAAACCAACCCTGACTTCTTAAGGCTGCTGGCAAGTTTTCTTCTTTCATTTTAATCTGTAGTTTTTATTGAAGATTAGGTAAGGTCTTGCTGGTGCAGCGTACCGTTTACGAGCCGGAAAATCCCCAATGAGTTTTGATTTTGAAGTTCGGGTGCAAGAAGGTGTTGCGGTAAGTTTTGATAGCAAACCGGTCGGGTAAATCGATAAATGGCAGCGGTACCAACAGAGGTTGTCCGACTGTCAGTCGTTGCAGGAAATGGTCCTCCGTGCACCATGGCGGCACAAACTTCTACACCTGTAGGAAAATTATTTACAATTAATCTTCCGGCTTTTTGTTCCAGTATATCAATTAAATCTACGTAGTTGGCAAGGTCTTCGTCGGTACCAAAAACAGTGCAGGTAAGGTGACCTGTTAATTGTTCGGCAATATCGAGCATTTCCTGTTTCGTGCTTACTTCTACCATAACACTTGAAGGGCCAAATACCTCTTCTCCTAGTAAAGGATTTTGATTATAAACTTTCTTATCTGCAACCAGCAGCACGGAGTTGGCGTAGTTGTCCTGGCTCCCCATACCTGTCTGCCCTTGAGCGAGTTGCTCCACGCCTGCAACATCAAGTCTTTTGCTTACCTCGGAACTATATGTTTTGGCAATATAGGGCGCTAGCATTACACCACCATTTGTTTTTTCGAACTCATTTTTTACAGCGTGCTGGAAAGCTGGGTTGCCTTCCGGATAAATCATCACTCCGGGATTTGTACAAAATTGTCCGACTCCCAGCGTAACTGAAGCAGCATACCCTGCGGCGATCGAAGTTCCCCGTTCCCTCAAAGCCTGTGGCAAAATAAAGACAGGATTGGTACTGCCCATTTCGGCGTAAACAGGAATGGGCACCGGACGGTTCACAGCTGCATCGAATAGTGCTTTGCCTGCTTTAAATGACCCTGTAAATCCAACAGCCTTTATTAACGGATGTTTTACGAGTTCTATCCCGGCGTCAATACCATTGTCAAACAGGAGAGAAAAAACTCCGTCCGGCATATTGGTATTTTTGGCGGCTTGTTGTATGGCTTTGCCTATGATCGCTGATGTAGCGGGATGAGCAGCGTGTGCTTTAACAATAACCGGGCAACCGGCGGCAAGCGCAGATGCGGTATCTCCACCTGCAACCGAAAAGGCCAGGGGGAAATTGCTGGCACCAAATACCACTACTGGTCCAATGCCAATATGCATAAACCGAAGGTCAGGCTTTGGAACCGGCGCCCTGCCTGGTAGCGCAGTCTCGATTCGTGCATCTACCCAGGACCCTTCCCTAAGTAATGATGAAAACATTTTTAACTGGTTAGTTGTTCTTCCCAACTCTCCCTCGATCCTTCCCTTTGGAAGGGCTGTTTCATTGCAACAAACTTCAATTAAAGTTTCAGCATTTGCCAGGATTGCTTCCGCGATTGCTTCTAAAAATATTGCCTTTTCCACACCGCTTTTTTTCCGGTATTGTTGAAAAGCTTTCGCTGCTTTAACGGCTGCATGGTCAAGTTCTGCATTACTCACTTTATAAAACAAATAATCGTTGTTTGCCCCGGTTGCCGGATTAAACGAAGCAAAAGTCTCTGTGCCTTCGGCTGAAAAATCAAAACCTATAATTTGCTTTTCCTGGATCATGATTACTATTCTTGAAGTTTGATGACATTAAACAGTAGTTTAAAAAAGACCCTTTGTAAACAAAAGGCCTTTTCTTCATCAAAACAAACTGCTAAGTTAAAAATACATTGATCTACTTGTCCCACCACACCCGGGTACTGAGAACGTCAGCTCCCTGGTTGGCAATTGCAGCATTTACTTTTTCCGAGTTTACAGAAATTTCCGAAGTCGGGTAAGTCAGGCGACGAATGAAGGTACCGTTTGGCACATCAGGATTGCCCGGCTGTCCGTATGGATTCGGGGTTAGCGCGGGAAACCCACTTCTCCGAAAGTTAGCGAATGCTTCAGGCCCGTTCAAAAATGATGATATCCAGTATTGCGTGTTTATTTGTTGTAAGGCTGTGGCAGGATTTAGCGTGTTTGCGGCAACATATGTATCACGGGCGGCAGCTGATACGGCGCTATTCGCATCATATAATACCATTTGATCCATGTGGGCCCTGATACCATCTGCAAAATATTGTTCTGCTGTGCCGGTAGAAATCCAACCCCTCAACCTAGCCTCAGCCATGAGCAGCAAAGTTTGCGAAGCCGTGACCAAAAAGGCCTGTGCCGTAATTTTTAATATGCGTCGCCGGTCTGCCTGGCTATAATCGTAAAAGCTGGCTACGCCATCTGCAATCGCCTGGGCCCCGATAGTGCCATTATCTTTTCCGATAGGTATGCCAACTTGCACTGCGCTACTTGTATTGCCAGCACTGGCTGTTTGCCCGTTACCAGAGGTGGCCCCAACATAACGAACCGCAATCGAAGACAGCCTGGGATCATTGGAATTTTTCAACTCATCCACAAATGGCTTGGTCAAATAAAAGTTAGCGGCTTCACTTCCGTTTAAACCGCCTCCAATGGGATGAGTGTAGTTTGCATCATGCCGGATATAAGCATCGTCTGCATTAGAAATAATGACACCAGCTGAGATGGCAGCCACAGCAATCGCCTGGGCCCTCGCCGGATCTACCTTCACAAGTCTCATGCCTGCACGAAGTAAAAGTGAATTGGCAAACTTTTTCCATTGAGCCACATTGCCTGAATAAAGCAAATCAGCAGTTTCGATTGTTGCGGTCGGACTTAAGGCCAGGCTCGCTTCCGTCAGTTCTTTAATGATGTCCGTGTAAATGTCCTGCTGTTTATCGTAGGCTGGAAAAAATACCTGGTCGGTGAATCCTGCCCCTCCCTCTGAATAAGGAATGTCACCATATTCATCTGTGAGGATCATAAAAGAAAACGCCTGGTAAATCCGCGCCATATTATACAGGTTTGATCTTGCCGGCTGGTCTTTAGTTTGTACAATTACATCATGTGTGTATTTTATTACGTTTTGATAATAGAGCGCCCAGATTGGTTGCGTGGTTACGTCTCTGTTATCCTGGTTAAAATTTGCTCCGCCAACAACTCCGCCGTTTGGAGTTATCATTTGTTGAACGATGCCCAAGTCAAACACCAGGGTTTTAAAAGGAAACGAGGAGCTAACGATTGCCTGGTTCAATAATAAAGATGGCTCCAACGTCGTGGGGTTTACTTTGTTTTTATTTAGCTCCTCCAAATTCTTATTGCAGGAGAAAAGGATGATTAATAAAAAAGCTGCTATAGAATATTTCAAATAATGCTTCATGATTTTTGTATTAGAATTTAACATTTAAGTTTAAGCCTATTCCCCTGGTGGTTGGTAATCCGGGAGACTCCAAACCAACCTGGTTATCAGAGGCGAAGCCGAAACTTTCTGGATCGATGTTATCTACCCATTTTTTTAAGATCAGCACATTGTTGGCAACGAGGTCAAGCTTCAAACCTTTAACGGGCCATTTAGTTGGGATAAACTTGGTAAGATCATAACCCAGGCTTAGCTGGCGTAGTTTCCAATAGCCTCCGTTATAAACGACAGACTCAATAATTTGCTGGCTCCGCAGATGCTCCCAATAAGTTTGAACGGGTGCGGCCACCGTGTTGGGTTGGCCTGCCTGGTTAACACCTTTTCCAACAACACCACCCTCTCTTCCTTCTAGTGTACGTTGATGTAATCCATGCCGGGTTGCATTGAAGTTGGTTCCACTCAGCATTTTATTGCCCAATTTGTAGTCGATAAAGATGGAGAGAGACATCCCTTTATAATTGAAGTTGTTTAAAAAGCCGCCGGTCCATTTTGGCAGGGCACTTCCAAACAAAACAAACGAAGACGTTCTTAAAGGAAGCCCGTTAGATTGAAAAATCCGTTGATTACCATTCTTAGGATCGGTAGCGTAACCAAAGCCCGCAATTTGACCGATCTCTTCACCTACTACTAATCGTGTTTCACCATTGAATACATGCGTACCTACCGTTATCCTTTCACCAGGTGTGTTCGACAGTATACTTATCACCTTTGTTTTGTTATAAGATGAATTGGCGGTAAAATCCCAGCTGAAATTTTTAGTTCTTACTACGCCAATGTTAATCAGTCCCTCAATGCCGCGGTTGCGACTTTCCCCGCTATTGATCCGGGTATTGATAAAGCCGGAAGCGTCCGAGATCTGTACAGGAACGATCTGGTCTCTTGTAATTTTACTATAAACTGAAACGTCTACGGTGAGCCTGTTATTGAACATTTTCAGCTCAATTCCTGCTTCAGTTTCAGCAGTCCGGCTAGGTTTCAGATTTGGATTGGGAAGCACATTACCATTGGTTCCTAATGAAACCGGTGTACCCAGCGGGTTGTTGATGAGGTTAGCATTTACTGAATAAAAAAGCTGGTCGGCATAAGGAGCCACATCGCCATCGCTTCCAACTTCTGAATAGCCCAATCTAAACTTTCCGAAATTAAGCCAGGATACGGGACGCAAAGTCTCTGTGAAAACATAGGCACCTGAAACGGAAGGATAGAGTATGCTCCTGTTGGCCGCAGACAAGGTGGAGAACCAGTCATTACGTGCAGTACCAGTGAGATAAAGGCTTCTCTTCCAGGAGAGATCCACAGATCCATACAACGAGTTTACACCTTGCTCAACCAACGTATAAACCGGATCTTTTGAACGACCGTTTTGTACGGTGTACAACCCTCTTACGATAAAGTCAGTAACCTGCACATTGTTAATATCGCGTGATTTTCGCATCTGGTTACCACCGCCGGTGGCAGTAATGCCAAAGTCACCAAAGTCTTTTACGGCTGTAACCAGGAAGTCGAGATTTGTTTCCCTGAACCGATAGGATTCCTGGGTATAAATTCCGTTTACAAACCCCGCAGGCGCAGAAGGACGTGCTGCCTGGCCGGTAGGGAAATTATTTACATCCTCATCCCTGCTCCAATAGTCCTGACCAAAGCGTCCCATCACGGACAGCCACGGTAACAACTTGTAAGTAGCGGAAACATTGCCGAAAATTCTGTCTCTTTTGACATTATGAAATTGCTCAGCCAGTAACCAGTAGGGATTCGTCCTATTCATAAACCTTGAGTAAATATATTCGTTGCCCGTGGCAGGGTTGTATTTATTCGCATCCAGAACGCTAAGTGGCATAGTGTTGGCCATCGCCATCAGCGCTGTTGGCATCGTGTTGTCCTGGTTGGCAATGCTGGGCGGATTCTTATTGAACTCCCTGGAATAATTGATATTACCGGCTACGTTAAATTTATCGGTAAAATTCTGCGTAAAGCCGAGATTGATCCCTTTTTTATCGAATGAATTATTGGGTACCACACCTTTGTTGTTTGCACTGGAAAGTGATAAGTACATTCCACCCTTATCTGTTGAACTGGAAAAAGTTGCGGTGTGATTTATATTTTCTGCATTCCGATAAAATTCTTTTATCCTGCTCCCCTGTAGTGCATACGGAACATTTGGGTCATTGAACAACGTATGAACCATACCCGCCTGTATCTTTTCGCCAAATGACCATTGTCCTGATGTGGGGTTCGGTGAAGTGGGCCTGGTACCATTTTCCCCTTGCCCATACACACCTTGATAATCAGTAAAATCCAGGGGCGTTTCGTTTGTATAGTTTAAATTATACGCAACACCAATACCTTTATTTTTTGCTTTGGTTTTAGTAGTGATCATGATCACGCCATCTTTGGCGCGGGAACCATACAATGCTGCAGCAGGGCCACCTTTCAGGATGGTCATACTTTCGATATCATCCGGGTTGATGCTGGATAATCCGTCTCCACCATCTGCAGTAACACCTCCGCCTTTTACACCTGATGAGGCATTGTCATTGAAATTTGTATTATCCACAGGCACACCATTGATAACGATCAAGGGACTATTCTGTCCGTTAATTGATGATTGTCCGCGGATGCGAATTTTGGAGGTTCCTCCAGGGCCGGAGCCAAGACTTGAAATGTTAAGACCTGCAACCTTTCCCTGTAAGGCATTAATGGGATTGGCAGTACGGTTAACCGTTAGTTGATCTGGACTTACAGATGTTGCTGAGTAACCGAGTTTACGCGCTTCTTTTTTGATACCAAGTGCGGTAACTACAACTTCGTCCATTGCCTGGCCATCGTTGCCTGTTTTTAAAATAATAATCATTTCATCAGAGGCATTGCCAACTCTCACTTCTGCAGGCGTATAACCAACGTAAGAGAACACAAGGGTTGCGCCTGGCTTTGCGTTCAGTGAGAAACGCCCCACCTCGTCTGAAGTAGTTCCGGAACTACTTCCCTTCACAGTAACGGAAACATTGGGAAGTTTTACACCTTTATCATCCGATACGACACCCGAAATCATTTGTGCGAGCAAAGGGCCGGAGAGAC
>JAURWD010000254.1 GCA_030655145.1 Ferruginibacter sp. | reverse complement strand
TATTTGCGTTTTTTAACATAAGTGAGTGAAATCAAATCGCTGTAGTAGCAGTAGTAGTATAAGTAGAAAAACAAAAACGCCGGATCGCCGGCGTTTTTTATTGAATAAAGTTCAGTTGCTCCTTTTTACTTAATGAGTCGCAACGTAAATGGATACCTGTACACCTTGCCTTCACTCGCTTTTATGGAAGCGATGATCACCAATACCAGCGCAACAAGTCCAACAATCCACATCAGCAGGATACCAATGATGGTAATGAACAAGCCGATCAAAACAATGTATAAAGTTATCTGGAAATTGAGCGATTCTTTTGCATGCTCCCGAACAAATCCGGATTCGTCTTTCTTTACCAGGTAAATAATAAGCGGTGCAAAAATCCAGACTACCAAGGTTAAAGCATGTGCCAGGATGGCCATGGTTTTTTCATCACTTGTTGGTGCAACCATCGGCGGATTGTCAGTACCTAAATACGAGTTTTGTTCCATGATCTTTTTTTTGTCAATGTACCAGAATATTTTGATAATTCATAGCGGAACGATCGACAACAGCCCGTTTTGCATTCGTAGCTCTAACAACTTTCTCCCGTCTACTCTACCCTGCTCACTTCTTGCGTGCGGCCATTCATCTCTAGGGTAAACTTGCTAACTTTCCCGCCTTCACCTACGATAAAATTAACCTTGGCCGGAATCTCCTTTATGAGAAATTGGGTATCCGATAGAGGCAACAACTGAAGCATGGATTGCTTCTCCGGCTTTACAAAAAGTTTATCTTCATTGCGCGTTACTACTAATATCTCGTTGTCGCTCATTTTAAATTTACCTGTGTACTTTTCCAACACTTCGGGCTTGATGGCAACGATCTTTTCTTCCGCCATCCTGCTTCCTTTTAGTTCCTGGCCATTTTGATAGATCACAGCCTCGTTTACTTCCCCTTTTTCGGTGCGGTTAAATTTCAGGCGTGCTTCCACAATTTTCCAAAAGAATTCATCCTTTGAAGATGGGAAAACCTGGTATTTCGCCTGGCCACCTAACTGCGCATATAGTTTATCGTTACCGCTGGTGATCATCAGCACGCCCACATTAGGGATCTGGAAATTACCCGTGTACTGGTTCAAATCTCCAGCCTTCACATTTGACTCCTGGTAGGTTTGCTGTTTCGCCAGGCGTTCCCATAAAAATGCTTCTGCAATTTTATTGGGATCAAAATTTACCTCGGGATCAGAACTGTTTGAGAACATGACCACCGTTAATTTCTCTTTTGGATAGTAACTGAGCTGCGTAATAAAACCATGCAGCCCGCCACTGTGGCCAATGATATCAATATCGCGATAGTTGTTTAACCCTAAACCATACCCATAGCGCATGGAGGGCGCCTTACCCGTGGAGAGTGTTACAGGCGTTATTGCCGCGGCAAAACTTTTCTGTGTCAACACATTGCCGTTGTGAAGTGCGATGTTCCACTTCAACAGATCGTCGAGTGTCGAGTACAAGGCACCTGCAGCACCAGCCCAGGACATATCCCAGTTTATCGCAGATTCGTAACCGTTAGTACCCCGGCTGTACCCCTTTGCTTCCTGGGCTAAGGAAATACCGTTATGATAAACACCCGTATTTTTCATACCCAGTGGATCAAAAAAAGTCTCTTTGAGGTAAGTCTCGTACGGCTTTCCGGAAACTTTGCCGATGATGTATCCGAGGAGAAAATATCCTGAGTTATTGTATTGTAATTGCTCTCCAGGTTTGAAATCATAGGGATCATTTTTAAACCAGGCAATTAAAGAATCAGGTGTGATGGGCTTTGTTACCCTGTTTATAAATTCCCCCTTCCCCGTGTAGCTGTGAATGCCTGAGGTATGCGTAAGCAACTGGTGAATGGTAACTGAATCTCCCTGGGGATATCCCGGGATGAATCGCGAAAGCTTGTCATTGACACTTAGCAGTTGTTGTTCCTGCAATTTCAAAATAGCAGCCGCGGTAAATTGTTTTGTTACTGATCCGATTCTAAACTTGGTTTCAGGTGTTACCTGCACATTGCCCTGTATGTCAGCATAGCCAAATCCTTTGCGGTAAAGCACTTCTTTATCACGAGCTACCAATATGGCGATGCCCGGCGCCTTCTTTTCTTTAAGCATGTTATAAGTGGCATCAACAATACTACCCGCAGCCGGCACCGGCTGGTCTGTCGCTCCCTTAGTCATGAGGATCTTAATCAATTCATCCCTGCCGCTGATCTTTGCGGCCGCGATTGGTGTCAGTCCATCCTGCGCCGCGTTGATGTCGGCGCCACCGGCCAATAACATATTTATCTTGTCAACGTTTCCGTCACGTGCCGCCTGTACCAGCAATTTACTCAAGCTAGCTTTGTCAAGCAGGCGCACAACAAAGGCCCAGCCTCCTTCCATATCCTGGATCTTCAATATGATCCGGTTAGTGCCTTTCACGAGCTGTAGCGGCACCAGGTCATTGTCTTTTACGGCACCACGAGGTACCCAGTTTTCATGCACAAGCTTTCCATTATGCCAAACTTTGACAGCATCATCACTACCCAGGGCAAGAAGCACATTCTTGTTTTCAGCTGCTTCAATTTCTGCTGACGCATACGCGTATGCGAAATCTTTACCCGGGTAAACTTTATCAAGATCGACAATATCTGTAGCGGAAGAAACCTGCTTCCAGTCATAAGTTTTACCATTCAACACGATGGGAGCCAACGCTTTTTCCAAAGCCACATTCATGGCAGCAGGCAAGTCTTCCCGAAACACACTTTGTTGCACCGAATCCGTTGGTGATGTTTCGGTTGCAGCTACCACCGGACCGGCAACGAGCCAGTTCCTCATGAAAGTTCCTGCCTTAGCAAAAGAATAAATATTGAGCGTGCCGGCTGGCTTTTTGTTTTGTGCTTCGACTGACCCCTGCAAGAAAATCAACAGTACAAGTATGCCTGCGTGCTTCAATAACCAGGTAGAGTTCCTTCGTGTAGAATTTGTCATAAGAAAACATTTAAAGGTTGGCCTAAAATAAATATTCTTTTCTCATAGCGTCCGTTAAAATTATCACAAGTCACTTTCGTGGACCATTTGCAACCCGTGCAAGACCATTCTTCATTTTAGTTTGGATGATTGAGAACAGGAATAACATCTTCCTTTTCGAAAGCATATTGCTTATTTGATATAGAGGCGTAATATGACTTTATAAATTGGACCGACATGGTTCTTCCAATTGATGGGGAAGAAGTAAAGCGTCCATGGAAAAATCAGGCAAGAATAATTAAAGAAAAAACTGCGAGAAGACTTTGAGTAAAAAGCTAGCCAGCCTCAACATTGACAGTCAGCGGCAAGTCTACAGAAACTGAAACACTGGTTCCTTTGCCGAGAACGCTTTCCACGTTTAACCAGCCATTGATGGAAGAGGCCCGTTCACGCATCTGCGTTAATCCGAAGTTTTCCTTCTGGGCAGCCACATCAAAACCAATTCCATCATCAGTGACGGTGAGGGTAAGTGGTTGACCGACCTGAGTCGTTTTGATATGTACGTTTTTTGCATGCGCATGCATGGCCACATTCTGGAGGGCCTCCTGGCAGATCCGAAAAAAATCTATTTGCATTTCTTCACTAAGCAAGTCTGCAAAAAGTGAGCTCTCATAACTGCACGGTATTTTATGTAGGATTGAAAATTCCTGGCAAAGCCAGCGAAGATTTTCATTGAGGCCTATTTCTGAAAGCATCTCCGCACTCACAGAAAAAGAAATGCGCTTGATCGTTTTCATCATCAGGGCCGAAACTTCTACTGCATGTTCTACCCTCGTCTTCAAAAAATCTGACAGGTCATCCATATTGTACCTGATCCAGTCAATGTCCATTTTTATCACCGCCGCAAGCTGCGCTACTTCCTCGTGAAGTTCTTCAGCAAAATACTTTCAATCTTTTTCTACAGTCTTTTTGAAATGAGTCGCCAGGCCTTTGAATTTTTTGTAAGCCACTTCGATCTCTGCCTCCGCGAGCTTTCTCTCTGTTACATCTTTGGCAATCGCAAAAACTATTTCTTTATCAGGAAAGTAAATGGAAGTCCAGTCGAGCCAGATGATGTTGTCTTCTTTCGTCAGGTAGCGGTTCTGAAAATTCACCAAGGGCTTGCCATTCAAAAGGCTGGCTCTTTCTTTTGCGGTTTTGGCTTTGTCTTCAGGGTGGATGAAAGTTGCGATGGGGCGGGAGAATAATTCTTCTTCAGTATACCCAAGTTTTATGCATACAGATTGGTTGATTTTTCTAAAATATCCATCCTTTCCCGCAATGCAAACCAGGTCAGGTGTTTGTTCAAAAAAAGAAAACATATCCAACTCTGAATGTTCTTGTGGCCCCATTCGATAAACTTACTACAATTGACAATGGTAAAAAAATGACGTGATGCTGCTTCAACTATAATTGCACCGGGGTGAGGCCGTCATGCAAAAAAACTTATCCCTGCCAATCCCCCAATCCCTGGCGCAAAATTGCCCAGTCGTCTGTAGTACAATCAACAATGGTAGACGGGATCATCCCACCGGGTCCGCCGTCCACGACAAGATCCACCAGGTGAGCGAATTTTTCAAAAATGCTTTCTGGATCGGTGTATTCTTCAACCATTTCTCCCGGCAGGGAAGTACTCAAAATTGGATTTTCAAGCACCTCGAGGAACTGGTGACAAATGAGGTTGTCGGGTACCCTTAACCCGATCGTACTTTTTTTACTTTGCAAAATTTTTGGAACCTGCTTACTCGCGGGCAGGATGAATGTGTACGGACCGGGAAGGTGATTTTTGAGCATCCTGTATAATGGTGTATCAATGCTCTTTGTATAATCACTGAGGCGGCTGAGGTCGCTGCAGATAAATGAAAGTTGGGCTTTCTGCGGATCAATGTTCTTAATACGGCATACCTTCTCGATCGCACGGTGCTGCATGATGTCACAACCAAGGCCGTAGATGGTATCAGTAGGATAAATAATGACTCCACCGTCCTTCAGGCATTCCGTAACCTGCTTGATCAGGCGGGGTTGTGGATTTTCCGGATGTATTCGAATCAACATAATGGGGAATATTTATAGTCGAAGGCATTGTTGCAATTATGTTGCCGACTATGGATCGCCAACTTGTGTATGCAAAATTTTTCGAATAGGCGAAAGTACGGTTTTCCACCAGCAGGCTTTCAGCTGGTAATCGGGTCCCGGCATTTCCACAAAGGGCACATCCGCCAAAATCTTCATTGGCAGAGCATGCTCACAAACCTTAAACCATTACTTTTGCACCGATTTTTCCACCCGCACCGGCAATTGCCGGCAAAAACAAAAGAAACAGTATGGCATTAATTTCAGTTGGCACCATGGCGTTTGATGCTATCGAGACTCCATTTGGTAAAGTTGACCAGATCGTTGGCGGCTCAGGCACCTACGTGGCCTATGCTGCGAGTAATTTTGTAACACCCATCCAGCAGATTTCGATCATAGGCTACGATTTTCCGCAGGAAGAATTGGAACAACTGAAAAAGCGGGGCGTTCAACTGGAAGGCGTTGAAGTTGTGCCGGATAAAAAGTCATTCTTCTGGAGTGGGAAATATCACCTGGACATGAACACCCGCGATACCCTGGTGACAGATTTAAATGTACTCGCTGATTTTAATCCCGTGGTTCCGGAATCATACCAGGGAGCCGAGTTTCTTATGCTGGGTAATTTGTCACCGAACATCCAGATGAGCGTTATTGATCAGTTGAAGGAAAGGCCGAAACTGATCGTGATGGATACCATGAATTTTTGGATGGACATTGCCATGGATGACCTTAAGGCTGTTTTGTTGAAAGTTGATGTGTTGATGATCAATGATGCTGAAGCCAGGCAGTTGAGTGGAGAACCTTCGCTTGTAAAGGCGGCAAAACTCATCTTGCAGATGGGGCCAAAATTCCTTGTTATCAAAAAAGGGGAGCATGGTGCATTATTATTCCATGAAAACCAGGTGTTTGCCGCACCGGGCCTGCCATTGGAAGAAGTGTTTGATCCAACAGGGGCAGGAGATAGTTTTGCCGGCGGTTTCATCGGTTACCTCGCAAAAACAAAAGATATCAGTTTCAATAATATGAAAACAGCCATTATCGTTGGTAGCGCCTGTGCCAGTTTTTGCGTTGAGAAATTCGGACCTAACCGCCTGCGGGAAGTAACCCGGGTTGACCTGGAAAAAAGACTTGCCGAGTTCGTACAACTCGTAAATTTCGATATTGAACTTGTTTAACACGATATTAAAGCAATTGAAAACCGAAGCTGACTAACTTCGGTTTTTTTATCTCACAAAACCAGGCCGTTACAACGTTAATGCGGGGTATCATTTTAACTTCATCATTCATTTATTGCGCATGATAGAACTGATCGCACTTTATTTCCTTTGCAAGATCAATGGGCGGCTCGCAGCACAGAAAGGTCTTAAGCCATTGACTTGGAAGATCTACACCATTTTTGCCTGGATCGTCGCGGAGGTTATTGGCGTTATTTTAGGGTTGGTGTTGTTTGGAAAAGACAATCTTGGTTCCTTAGCCGCAATCGGATTGGTGAGCGCTTTCGGCGGTTATTTATTTATCCGGTATGTACTCGATAAAAAGCCTGATGTTGTGAACGATGATCTGCCCCGAACCGGCATCGACGACCTGCGCCCTCCCCGTCGCACTTCATAAGAAAAAAATAGCTCCGGCAATGTGTTGTAGCAATTAGAAATAACTGGAAGCCGGTATTTTTGCTTTGGCAGGTGCCTGCGCCTCCGCTTTCAAGTTTACAAAACCTAATTCCTGGTATGTACAAGAGAAATCTGCTTTTTACCTGTTTAGCTATTGCTGCTGCCTGCTTTTTTACATTTACTGCCCAATCGCAGCGCGTTGATTCCTTATTATCAAATTTAGAAACCCGATTTCCGCAAGAAAAGATCCATGTTCAATTCGACAAGGCTTTTTACAATGCAGGCGAAACAGTTTGGTTCAAAGCTTATATCACCGCGGATAATTTGCCCGGGCCACTGAGCAAAAACTTGTACGCAGACCTTCTCGATGATAAGGGCACGATCCTTCAAAGAAAAATGATGCCGATCATTCTTGCGGGAGCAGCGTCAAATTTCGATCTTCCGGATACGATTCGTTCTACCCGCCTCTACCTTCGGGCGTATACTTCCTGGATGTTGAACTTCGACTCCAGCCTGCTGTTCGTAAGACCAATTCAAATTATTGCAGCAAAATCCGCGGCGAAAAAAACGCCGGTACCAACTACCTACGAGCTTGATTTTTTCCCGGAAGGTGGCGACCTGGTGGAGCGTATCGCATCACGCGTTGCGTTCAAAGCAACCGACAACCAGGGGATACCAATTGCGGTTAAGGGAGATATTGTAAATGGAAGCGGAAAGAAAATGGGTGCTTTTTCTTCCTTGCATGAGGGGATGGGGTTTGTCGAACTAACGCCGATGCCAGGTGAAAAATATAAGGCTACCTGGAAGGATAAAAAAGGTGTGCTTCATGAGACAGACTTACCGGCAGCAAAAAAAGAAGGCGCCGTTCTGAGCACTTCACTTTTCGACAATAAACTGTTGTACACGATCAAAAGGCCTGATAGTGCCAAGGCTGAAAACACGAGTTTTTATGTGATCGGCCAGATGCAACAACGGCTGGTGTATAGTGCCCGCATCAATATGTCGAAGAAAACGGAGATCACTGCGCCGATTGAAACGGACAGTCTGCCAACAGGGGTGCTGCAGGTAACCATTTTCAATGCCGATTATCTGCCCATCGCGGAAAGAATTGTCTTTATCAACCACGACAATTACTATTTTATTACAGATGTGCATGTCACGGAAAAGAACCTGGCCAAACGTGGCCGGAACGGAATACAGCTGGATGTGGGAGACGTATTACTATCGAACCTTTCTATATCAATTACAGATGCGGGCATTAACCCGGTAAGCAGTCATGAAGAAAGCATTTATTCACAACTACTTTTAACGACTGACCTGCAAGGCTATGTCTATAACCCTGCTTATTACTTTTCAAGTACGAATGATTCTGTAAAAACACACCTTGACCTTGTGATGATGACCAACGGGTGGCGGCGTTTCAAATGGACCGAGGTGTTGGCCGAGAAATGGCCGGTGCTAAAGAATGTTCCTGAGAATTTTCTCTCGGTAAATGGAAAGATCCTGGGATTAAACAAGGCATTACTGTATCAAAAAGATGTAACCGGCATAATGAAAATGAAGAATGGTTCAACCAATTTTTTTACCATGAAGGTTGATGAAAAGGGTGAGTTTAAAGAACCAGACCTGTATTTTTTTGACACGGCAAAATTGTATTACCAGCTCAATAATGACAAGGATAAAACGCTGACAACCTCTTCTACTTTTTCCTTTCAGAGTAATTTTATTAAAACGCCACAACAGCCGCTCTCCTTTCTTAGCTCCCTTCCCAGTTTGCACAAAGCCGACAGTAGCCTGCTCGTAAAATCGAGCACGATGGCGGCGCTTCAAAGAAGCCAGGTTGAAAGTAACCGGGTAAAAACATTGACCACCGTCGAAGTGCGGGCGAAACAAAAGTCGCTGAAACAGCAAATGGATGAAGAATATACTTCCGGTTTTTTTAGTGGTGGAGATGGATATACATTCACGACAGAAGGAGATCCATTTGCCCGCTCTGCTACGAGTGTGCTTCAATACCTGCAGGGTAAGGTGGCGGGATTGCAGATCTCCACGAGTGGAGAAGGTGGCGCCACCTGGCGGGGAAGTCCGACCAGCTTTTTTATCAACGAAGTAACCTCAAATACGGGTGCATTGGCCTCGATCAATATGAATGATGTCGCGATGATCAAGGTATTTCGACCTCCCTTTTTTGGTGGCGTCGGTGGGGGGGCAGGTGGAGCCATCGCAGTGTATACGAAGAAAGGTGGTGGAGATAATTCACAGATCAAAGGCTTACCATACACCAACATCCTGGGCTATTCACCGATCAAAGAATTCTTTTCGCCTGATTATGAAAAATCGCCTGACCCTGAGGTAGCGGATTACAGAACGACCCTATACTGGAACCCATTTGTGTTTTTTGATAAAAACAGCCGCCGCATCGTTATCCCGTTTTACAACAGTGACAACTGCAAAAAAATGCGGGTTACAATTGAAGGCATCAATGAGCAAGGTCAACTTACCCGCGAAGAAAAAATCATCGAATAGTAGGATAGCTACGTTGAGCTGATTACTTTTAAATTCTAAAAACTCACGTTATGCTGTCTAAATCAATGCAGGAAGCGCTCAACAACCAGGTAAGGTTAGAAGCGTCTTCATCACAGGCATACCTGGCAATGGCGAGCTGGGCTGAAATACAACCGGGCCTTGACGGAGTAGCAGAATATTTTTTCCTTCAAAGTGAAGAAGAGCGGGTGCACATGCTGAAATTGATGCGCTTTGTCAACGAACGCGGCGGTTTCGCGGTGGTGCCGGTTTTACAGCAACCCAACATCACATTTAAAAGTTTAAAGTCGATGTTCGAAGATTTCCTGAACGGGGAGATCGCCGTCTCTAACAGCATTAATGAACTGGTAGACCTGGCATTAAAAGAAAAGGACTACGCAACGCATAACTTTTTGCAGTGGTACGTAAGTGAGCAAATTGAAGAAGAGAAAAGCGCCAGGATACTGAATGAAAAATTAGAATTGATCGGGGAAGATAAAAGTGGCCTCTACCTCTTTGATCGCGACATCATGGCTACCCGGCAACGAGGCGGAAGAGATGGACATAAGAAATAAAAAAAGCGGAAATTTTCTTTCCGCTTTTTTTATGTGCATCACCTGGTTTCTATTCAGTGATTCCTTCGAGAGCAAGTAAGAATGCATACTCACGGGCCTTGTCCTTCAGTGGTTTGTACCTGCCCGATGCGCCGCCATGGCCTGCTTCCATGTTGGTATACAGGAAAAGTTTATTACTACCGGTCTTCATTACACGCAATTTCGCCACCCATTTCGCCGGCTCAAAATATTGTACCTGGCTATCGTGCAATCCTGTTGTAACAAGCATGTTCGGGTATTTCAACTTTCCAACATTGTCGTAAGGAGAATAGGTCTTCATGTAATCGTAGCTTTCTTTGTTAGCAGGATTACCCCATTCGTCATATTCGTTGGTTGTTAATGGAATTGTCGCATCGCTCATCGTCGTTATTACATCCACAAAAGGAACCGCCGCGACAACACCATTCCAGAGTTCGGGGCGCATGTTTACGATGGCGCCCATTAATAAACCGCCGGCACTACCACCATTCGCGTAAAGATGCTGGGGCGAGGTAAAGTTATTTGCAACCAGGTAATCTGCACAATCAATAAAATCGGTGAAGGTATTTTTCTTCTTCATCATCTTTCCATCTTCGTACCAGTAGCGGCCGAGTTCCTGGCCACCACGTACATGCGCAATCGCAAAAGCAAAACCACGATTCAATAAACTAAGGCGAACGCTGCTGAAATAAGCATCTGTACTGTTGCCGTAAGATCCATAAGCATACAGCAACAAGGGTTCATTGCCATCTTTTCTAAATCCTTTTTTATACACGATCGAAATAGGAATTTTAGTTCCATCTTTCGCGGTCGCGAAAACCCGTTCTGTTACAAATTGTTTCAGTTCATATCCTCCTATAACTTCCTGCTGTTTCATTAACTTCTTCTCTTTCGTAACCATGTTGTAATCAAATATCGAAGAAGGTGTGGTAAGCGATGTGTAAGAGTAGCGGAGTACATCGGTGTTATAATCCGGGTTGGCACCTATACCCGCAGAAAAGGTAGGTTCCTGGAAAGGCAGGTAATAACTGCTGGTGTCGTTTGTGTTCAGGATGTGGATCTGGTTCAGCCCGCCTTTCCTTTCGTCTACCGCGAGAAAATTCTTAAAAACCTCCAGCCCGGAGATCAGCACGGAGTCGTCATGCGGCACCAGGTCCTTCCAGTTGCTTGTATCTTTTTTCTCCTCGGTGCAGGTTACGATCTTAAAGTTTTTCGCGTTGAGGTTGGTGCGGATAAAGAACCGGTCGTTGGCATGGTCGACATCATATAAAACTTCTTTCAGTCGTGGCTGGAAAACCTGGAAGGCATCGTGCGGGTTATTCGCATCGATCCACCTGACTTCGGAAGAAAGCGTTGCCTGCGAAACCACGAGGATGAATTTCTGCGACTTGGTTTTTCCGACCCCGATATAGTTTGACGGATCTTTCTCTTCGTAAACCACCTTATCTGATTCGGCTGGCGTACCCAGCACATGTTTCATGATCTTCTCTGATAGCAGCGTAATTGGATTTTTAGAGGTATAAAAAACGGTCTTGTTATCATTGGCCCACACACATCCACCTTCCGTGTTTTGAATAATGTCTGTGAAGAGTTGCCCTGTCTCCAGGTTTTTGATAAAGATCTTATACTGGCGGCGAGAGACGGTATCTTCTCCATAAGCCATCAATTTGTTATCCGGACTAATAGAAAAACCGGTGGCCGAGTAGTAATTGTGCCCTTCTGCCATCGCGTTAACGTCTAATAACACTTCTTCAGCGGCCTCAAGTGTGCCTTTCTTGCGGCAGTAAACAAAATAATCTTTCCCTTCTACGAGCCTGCTGTAATAGAAATAGCCATTCTTAAATACCGGTACCGACTCATCTTTTTCTTTGATCCTCGCCTTCATTTCGGTATATAATTTTTCCTGCAGCGGCTTTGTGGCAGCCATCATGGTATCATAATACTTATTCTCCTCTTGCAGGTAGGCTACTACTGTGGAACTATCCGCCCCTTTTTTAAAGTAATCATTCATCCAGTAGTAATTATCGATCCGTGTATCTCCGTGGGCTACCAATTCTTTGGGTTTGATCTCAGCCACAGGTGCAGAAATATTTTCCGGCCAGGCGAACGCAGTTTTTTTCACTTCAGTTGGATTGTTACATGAGAAAAATACAACAGCCAGGCAGGCTGTTGGAAGAAGCAGGTTTTTTGGCATATTGAGTAAGTTTGGTCTACGATTGGTTGCTCGCTTTTCGCGAGGGCTAAATTTAGACCAGTTTGCTGAAGTAGAAAGAAAAAAATTAAAGTCCCAGCCGGGCAACAACAACGGGCAACTTGAATTGTTTCGTTTGTCCTTTTGTGTTAAATACTTCGGTAAGCACAATGTATACGCCCGTTGGCAGGCGCTGCGATTTTTCGCCCATGCCATCCCAGGGAAAGCTTCCGCTCGTACCGCAAACACCGTTTTTCACGAGGTTTCGAACCACATTGCCGCGGGCATTAAAGACAGTAATATTGGCCACATAGCCGGGCTCGGGAAATTGATATTGAATGATGGCCTGGTCATCGCGACCGTCACCATCAGGAGAGACGATCTCGGGTGATACACTTACGGTACCTTGAACCGCTCCTTCAGCCCCTGCCTGGGAATTTTTGTATGCGGGCGTAGCATACCCTACCGAGGTGGCAGCCGAATGCCAGTTTGTGGCGTCCTGCGTCGGAGCGGTATAACTCAATCGCTCGAGGCTGACCCCTTCGGTTTTATTTAGGAAAGAGAAATGCCATTTTGCACTGTAGCTCAACTCTTCGAGTATGCGTCCCTGTTGGTCCAATAGCAGGATGCTTCCCTTGTCATCGTTTAGCGGGGGCAGGTTCATTTCGATAAAGGCATCAGGATTTGGAGTGACGTAGTTTGCTTTTACCGCGTTTGCATTTTCTGTAAGCACTACAAAATCTCCGGGGAGCAATAAAAAAGGTTCACCCGAGACGGGGCTTATATTGATGACCACACCTCCGCTGTTGCGGGAAGCGAGGGAAACTTGTTGCAGGTCGATTATGGTTTTGCCACGATTGTACAGTTCAATAAAATCGCTGCCGTTTGGCTGAGGGTTAAAGAGTATTTCGTTCAATACCAGGGTAGCTGTGTCGACCGGCGCTGCAAGTCCCAGCCTGGCAGTGTTAGCTCCGGCAAGACTATTGCCTGCGCAATCGAAAAGCCCCTTCGCTGTTATGGTATAAATCTTCCCGGCAACCAATGGTGCACTCAGTTGCAGTTGTACTTGGTCAAACAAAGGGAACACAGGAGAAGCAGTTGTGGAGGCCAGCCCATCATTGATCGAATACGAGGTGTGCGATGCGGCACTCGCACTATCGAGCCCCTGGTCAAATACGAGGGTTACCGAGGTCGGAGTTGAAGCGAAGGCTCGTACCAAACGCGGAGCCTTTGTATCCGGGTTATTTCCATTTACCGAATTTTCTTTCCCGGGCGAACCGCCACGGGGATCAGCACTTGCTTTCCAGTTTGACATGCCGCTGCAGGCATTCGTGGGATCGATCATCTCGAGCGACCAGCCACCAACTCGTTTGCCTGCATCCTGGTACCAGGTATCCGCATAGCGCAGCGCATGCAGCAGTTTTTTATCTGCGCCCAGCAGGTAAAGCAATTCGCCCGCATTATTGAGTGAAGGAAATTCTTTGAGAGCCAATACTTTTCCAAAGGAGGCGAGGGCATTCCCGGCTGCCACACCGCAAACGACCAGGAAACTGTCGGGTTTCAAAACTATGGCTGGAAAAGGAGCACTCAGGCCATCAGCATCGCCGAGGTAAAAGTTTTCAAGGTTGACGGGGGAAGCAGAAATATTCTTCAGTTCGATCCACTCGTAATTCGGCAATCCCACCGCAGGTGTGGGATCAACCATGATTTCAGTAATAACAATTGCAGGGGGAAGAGGCGGCACCCCGGAGTTGAAATTGACATTGCCGCTGCGCTCACTTGAAGCACTTAACCAAAGAAACAAAAGCAACAACTGGTGACAGCAAACTTTTAGCATACGACACGTTAGATTTAAAGATAAGTTTTTGATATGTATGGGGTCTGACAGAATGCATGCTTAATTCAAGCTGGAATGCGATTTTTTTCTTTAGTTTTTAAGAGGTTTTTATCAAACAGTCAACCGAAATTGAAACCATAGTATCATATCCAGGAAGTTTAATTTTTTTCGCCAGTTTGGTGAAACGGTCGTTTGTCCCTATTTTTGTTTTGAAATGATGATCATTAAACATACAATTATTACCAAGAAACATTCCGCCAATCGGGAAGGTTAATTAGTATTTTGTTGTTGTACAATATGCAGAGCCTTCCGGAAACGGAAGGCTTTTTTTTGGCAAACTTTATAAACGCTTTATTTTAATAACCAGAAAAAAACAACGTAAAAATGAAAGTAGCTGTAGTTGGCGCAACAGGTTTGGTGGGTAGCAAAATGTTGCAGGTATTAGCCGAAAGAAATTTCCCGGTAACTGAACTCATTCCCGTGGCATCTGAAAGATCAATTGGAAAGGAAGTAGAATTTAAAGGGAAAAAATACAAGATCGTTGGTTATGCTGATGCGATTGCTGCCAAACCTAATGTAGCCATCTTCTCAGCTGGTGGAAGCACTTCGTTTGAACTGGCTCCGAAATTTGCAGAGGCCGGAATCACCGTAATTGACAATTCCAGCGCCTGGCGCATGGATCCAACCAAAAAACTGGTTGTACCCGAAGTAAATGCCGACGTATTGACAGCAGAAGATAAGATCATCGCAAACCCTAATTGCTCGACGATCCAGATGGTGGTGGTGTTGAAACCACTTCATGATAAATATAAAATTAAAAGAGTGGTCGTATCCACTTATCAAAGCGTAACCGGTACCGGGGTAAAAGCCGTAGACCAATTAAATGCGGAAAGAGCGAAAGAAGTGTCTGGTGAAAAAGCGACTTATGAGATGGCTTACAAATACCCGATCGATTTAAACGCCATCCCGCAGATTGATGTGTTCCTCGATAATGGGTACACCAAGGAAGAGATGAAGATGACCAAAGAAACCGTAAAGATCATTGGTGACGAAGCCATCAAAGTAACCGCAACAACAGTACGCATCCCGGTAATGGGCGGGCATAGCGAGAGCGTAAATATCGAGTTTGAAAATGATTTCGACCTGGGTGAACTTCGTCAATTGCTGAGCCAGGCACCCGGAGTTGTTGTGCAGGATGACATCGCCAATTTCATTTACCCGATGCCACTGACCGCACACGAAAAAGACGATACGTTTGTCGGAAGAATTCGCCGCGATGAAACGCAGGCCAATACTTTGAATTGCTGGATCGTAAGTGATAACCTGCGTAAAGGCGCCGCAACGAACGCCGTTCAGATCGCAGAATACCTGATGGGTAAAGGTTTATTATAAACTTCTTAAAGAGTATCTCTCAAAAAACTTTTGTCAAATAAAAAGCCGGCTCAAATAATTGGCCGGCTTTTTTTATAATTTATGGAAGTGATCAGGTGATGGTCCAGATCTCGTTGCCGCGAAGCAACTTATCGAGGTCGCCTTTTCCTTTTTTCGCGATCACTTCTTCTATCTGCATGGTCATACCGTCTTCGTAACAAGCCCGGTCAGTTTCATAAAACACGCCAAATGGTCTTGGTAAATGCCCGGCTAATTTTGGATCATCAAACATGCGCACTAATATTTGGGCCTTGTAGAAATCCCGATCATCATGCACCCAGCAATCATCTGCGCTGGCACCACCTTCACCTATGTCTACGATAACGGGTTTAAAGCCATCTAATTTGATCCCCTTATTTTGAGTAGCGCCAAAGATCAATGGCTTACCCTGTTCCAGGAACAAAACTTCGTCCGGCTTCGTTGTTTTTTCAGTGAATATCTCGAAAGCTCCGTCGTTGAAAATATTACAGTTCTGGTAAATTTCTAGGAAAGAGGATCCTTTATGACCCTGGGCACGCAACAACATTGCCTGCAGGTGTTTCGGATCACGATCCATTGTCCTGGCGATGAAACTCGCATCAGCGCCCATGGCAAGGGCCAAGGGGTTAAATGGATGATCGATACTACCGAATGGAGTGGACTTGGTAACCTTATTTTCTTCCGACGTAGGAGAATATTGCCCCTTTGTTAATCCGTAGATCTGGTTATTGAACAACAACACGTTTACGTCAAAATTCCGGCGCAGCAGGTGGATCGTATGGTTACCACCGATACTCAACCCGTCACCATCACCTGTTACGATCCATACGCTCAGTTCCGGCCTGGCCGCTTTTAAACCGCTTGCAACGGCTGTTGCCCGACCGTGAATGCTGTGCATTCCATATGTATTCATGTAATAAGGAAAACGACTGCTACAGCCAATTCCACTAACGATCACAATGTTTTCTTTGGGAATACCCAGGCCCGGCATTATTTTCTGAACCTGTGCAAGGATGGAATAATCTCCACACCCGGGACACCAGCGCACTTCCTGGTCGGTTGTAAAATCTTTTGCGGTCAGGAGGGGCGCTTTGGCAGCTGTCGTCAATGTTTCACTCATAAAAGGCTATTGATACAAATTTACGGGCAGTAAAGTTAAGAAATGTTCAATGTTCCATCGGGAAATTGAACATCTATTTACGGAAATCCAACGCCTGTTAAATTTAGGCTTCCTTCACCAATTCTTCCCAATATTCTGCAGCGCGGCGGGTGTGGGGAACAACGATGGTTCCCCCCACAATATTGGCCACTGCAAATACTTCATACAATTCTTCCGTGGTAACACCGGTTTCCTGCGCTTTGCCAAGATGATATTTTATGCAGTCATCGCAACGCAACACCATGCTCGCGACGAGACCCAGCATTTCCTTGGTTTTAACATCCAGGGCGCCCGGTGCGTAGGTATTGGTGTCGAGGTTCCACAAGCGCTTGATCACCAGGTTGTCTTTCGCAAGGATCAACTCGTTCATCTTCGCACGATACTCATTGAATTCATTTACTAATTCACTCATATTGATATTTTTTTGGGAGAAGTTACAAAGTTATCTGCCAGGTCACCCCTCATTTCGGGTTCCTTCATCGTAACCGGGGCGAGTGATAATTCGGTTCAATCACTCTTTGCTCTCGTCGAGGAAATCCTTTACGCCCTGCACGATCTTATCGACCATTTGTTGTTGGTAGGTACCACTCAGGATGTTCATTTCTTCTTCAGGATTACTAAGAAACAAGGTTTCGATACAAACATTTGGGTACTCGGTCGGACTATTAAGCATAAAGTTGAATGAGCCGGTATTACCGTATTCTTTAAGGCCCAGTTCCAGCATGCGGCGGTAAATGAAATGGCTGAGTTTCCGGAACCCCGGGTACCGGTAAAATGTACCGGTGCCACCTACACGGATCGGATCGGCTGAGGAATTGAGGTGCACGCTGAGCAATAAATCAGGCAAGCTGTCGCGATAAAAAAGAATCCGCTCCTTATTGTCAAAAAAAGTTTCTTTCGTGCGTGTCATGATGACCTTGGCGCCTTCTTTTTCCAGCGCCTGTTGAAGTTTCAGGGACAAGGCCAGGGTGATGGCTTTTTCATACACACCTGTGGGGCCAACCGCCCCGGTATTGGTTCCGCCATGACCGGCATCAACAGCGATGGTTAAATTTTTTAGAGAAAGATCTTTCGGCTGCTGTTTCACTTTAATGACCAGCGAATTACCCTGGTAATAAAGTTGGTGGCCCCAATGCTGCGCATGATTGAGCTCGATGGTGATGCGAAACACATCGTCTTCTTTTTGTTCATAGTAAACGTTCTTTATTTCTTTGACCGTCTCCAATTGCGTTATCCAATTGGTGTTGTTTGTTACCCCAAACACATCCACAATGATCTTCGAAGGATTCACTTCCTGGAACGACTGGTACGGCAGGCGGGCAAACAATCCCACTTTTACATAGTCGTATTTATCATCGCCGTAAACGTTCCAATTGGTCGTTAATGATTCGGGTGAAAAGGTGCCTTTCGGTGTCAACTCCACCAGTTCATCAGGGATATAGGCCGTGCGATTTTTTGCCAGTTGCACCCGGTAGTGCGAACCGACCTTTCCGGTAATTTTTAAAACAATATTGCTGTCGATGTACCCAATTTTTGCCCCGCCCAGTCGATCATCGCCCAATCCATATTCCAGGTGCGCAAGCCTCCCTTTGGTAATGGCCACATCAGGCTCCTGCTGCGATACCGTAAAAAACCGGTTGCTCGTTTCCCGCAGGGCCACGTTGCCCAATGAATCGCTGATAACTACAGAAAGCTTTTTACCCGTAAGCGTATCCGTAAGCTTGATCACGTACTCGCCCTGGTAAATTCCGGGCATGCCACTCATGCGATCTTTTGGCATTTCCGTCAAAGGAAAATTCTGCATCACTTTCACGGTGGAACCGGTTAATCCCTTTACCCGAAACTTGATAACATCTCCGGGGGCCAGCACCAGGTCACCTTCAGGAAAGGTGCGCACACTCTCGATGGCCAGACTGGTTACAGGTTTAGCAGGTGGTGGAATCGTGTAGCTATAATTATATTTTTTCGAAGTAGATTTTCCATGGCCTTCGGCAATGATGGTGATAACGGTATCGCCTGTGCGCAGGTTTAGCTCATGTGCAAAAGCCCCGGTGGGATAAACCTTTACTTGCCGGCCGTTGATGGTAATGATGCAATCAGTACAGGTTGCACCGGTAATAAACTGGCGCGACGAACTCACCTCGTTACTGGTTTTGTAGGGATTGGTCAGGCGGATGAAGGGCGCCTGTTGATCCTGGCTTTTGAGTTGTGCAAATAAAAAAATCGTGGTAAGAGTAAGCAAGAATTTCATGGGCGCAATTTAATTTTTTTATCGCGGGAGCAAATAAAAAGACCATCTCCGATCGGGAAATGGTCTTTTTTTAAGAAGCAGCATTCCTGGAAAAGGTAACCGCTTTAAGATGATCGTTTATTTACCAGGGATACTTGTTGGCTGCTATCAACGCATCAG
>JAURWD010000250.1 GCA_030655145.1 Ferruginibacter sp. | reverse complement strand
AGCAAGGAGAGATTATAGTCATAAGCGGCAAGTGCCACTTCATCCTTATTGGCGAAGTTGCCGTAGATGCTTCCCTTCGTCAATCCAGTGGCTTCTGTCAGGTCGGTCAATGAGGTGCCTGCATACCCCTTCTTATTGAAGATAGGTGCTGTTTGCTCCACGATGAAATTCCTGGTTTTTTCTGCTTTTGTCATGTTGATGCTTAGCGAATACAAATATATACCGATCGGTATTATTAAGCAACTATATTTTCGCTTTTATTTTGTTAAAATGATTTTACTAAAGACCAGGTGGGTGGTCGCTACTGATATTCAGCCGAGAGGAAAGGGCTTTTTTGAAAGAATAAAAATGAGAGGGAGGGATGGACGCCTAATTGTGAAAACAATTTGCTAACCAGGAAAATTTCAAGGCCTTTTGAGTCGAGACACCGACAGCAATTAATGGAAGCAGCTGTAGGCTGGCAGGAAAGAAACTTATGATTTAATTTTTTCGCTCGACAACCTGGGTAAGTTTAGCTGCGGGCACTAATGGATCCGTTTCAATTAATTCAAGCGCCTTCACCATGTGCAAGGTGCCGTTCTTATACTTCAAAAAATGCGGCGTTTTAATATGCTTTTGATAAGCATTACTGTCAGCATAAATTTCCAGGATGGTAATATGCGTCGGGTTTTTCTTTTCAGCCACTGCGTACAGCGTGAGGACACCCGGTTCAACTAGCAGGGAGGTTTCAATCTCTTCTTTTGCAAACGCTTTATAGCTTTCGAGTTGCGCACTGTCAACTACAATTTTAGCCAACCGCACCATCTGCTTTTGTTGGGCTGAGGCGTCCGCACAAAGAATAGTTGCGAGCAAGAAAAATGGTAAAGTTTTTAAGGCTTTGCGAACCAGGGCAAATTGAATGTTGAAACTTTCCATATTTTTTCTTTTTGAAATTTTGGCCAGGATGGCTTTCATAAAGAAACACCTATTTAATCACAATTGGTCTAGACGGCTTGCATCCCGGCAACCGAAACCCAATATTAGTCGCCTCTACAACGCCGTTAATAGTACTTCAATCTTTATCAGCATTCATCTACTCATGACGCAAATTACATGGCGCAGGGCAAGCAGCCTGTTATAACTCAAAAAATGGACGAGAAGTGCTGCAAGTTGCCACCGATCTTTCCAGTTGTTTATGTTTCGATCAGTTTATCTAAGGTGATGGGTAAACTGCGTATACGCTTACCTGTTGCATTGAATACCGCGTTTGCTACCGCCGGCGCAACGCCTACCAATGCGATCTCTCCCAGCCCCTTAGATCCCATGGGATTGGTGAATGGATCTTTCTTGTTCACGAACAATACATCCACCGCTGGTATATCAGCGTTTACGGGTACATGGTAGTCAGCAAAATTATTATTGATGGGTCTCCCAAAACGATGATCGACCACCATATCTTCCATAAGGGCCATGCCGAGGCCACCTACTGCGCCGCCCATCATCTGGCTTTCCGCGGTCTTCTGACTCACGATGGTTCCGGCATCCGCGCAGGACACTACATGATCGATTTTTATTCGGCCCGTAGCCGGATGAACCCGAAGCTTTACGAAATGTACCGAAAAAGAATACATAGAATAAGGTTGCTGCGAGCCCTTCGATTCTTTTGTTAGCTCAAGGGATGCCAGTCCGTTTTGTTTTAAGAGGTCGGCATAACTGACCTTCACTCCACTGTCCTTTTTCAGCGAAATGCCGCTTTCAGAAAACTCGATGTCTTCGGGTTTTATAACATGAACTTCCGCGGTATGAAATGGTGAACCCTCTTTACTTGCAAGCACCGCGATTTGTTCTTTCAGCGCTACACAAGTATCGTAAACAGCCGCGCCAACAGATGAGGTTACCGTGGAACCTCCTTGCGTCGGGCCGGGCGGTAAGGTGGTATTGCCCATCTCTACCTTTATTTTATTTACCGGCAAGCCCATCTCTTTAGCAGCAACTGTTGTCATCATGGTGGCCGTTCCCGGGCCCATATCGTTGACAGAACACTGCAGTATTAATTTTCCGTCCGGTGCTAACTCGGCCTTTATCGTAGCCGCGCTGCGAAAGGCGCCAAAGGCACCAGTGCCCATCCCATAGCCTACCAACCAATCTCCTTCGGGTCGCGACCTGGGTGCCAGTTTCCGGTCCTTCCACCCGATGCGGTCGGCCCCTAACTGGTAACATTCCTTTACGAATTTGCTTGACCAGGGAAGGTTCTTTTCAGGATCTGAATCTGCGTGGTTGCGTATCCGGAAGTCGAGCGGATCTAACTTTAATTCATGCGCCAGTTCATCCATTGCGGACTCCAGGGCGAAAGACCCGGTAGCTTCTCCCGGCCCACGCATCCAGATGGGGGTGCAAATATTTAAATGTACCAGTTTGTAGCGGGTCGTTACGTTGGGACAGGCATAGAGAAACCGGGATATGTTGACTGTAGCCTCCGTAAATTCTTCGTATGCAGATGTCTCCGCGGTTGCTTCGTGCAGAAGACCAACGAGTTTTCCATCGGCTGTTGCTCCCAACCCGATTTTTTGAATGGTTTCCGGCCGATGGCCCACGTTGGTAAACATTTGTTCGCGGTGCAGGACCAATTTTAGTGGCCGCTTTATTTTCTTAGCGCCGATCACCGCAGCAATTTCATAAGGCCACGTACGCAGCGCCATACCGAAAGCTCCCCCAACATGTTCAGCGTTTACTGTAATGTTTTCCGGCGGCATTTTGAAAGCATCCCCGATAGAACGTTGCGTCGATTCCACGCCCTGGGTTTTTGTATATACTGTTAGTTTATCATCGCTCTCCCAGGTAGCAATAATGCTGCCCGGTTCCATGGGATTATGTACTTCGATGGGATGATAATATTGTTGTTCAATTTTTACCGCCGCGCTTTTATATGCGTCAGACTCTCCCCTTTTATAATCTTCAAATCGCGGCCCTGTTGGTCGCTTTGCTTTTTCCAGGTTGGTCTCCAGGTCTGTCTCGTGCGCCACTTTTTCATATTGCGCTTTTACAAGCCTTGCGGCTGAAAGCACCCGCTCGAAAGTATCAGCGATCACCAACGCGATCGGTTGGTCGTAATAAAATATTTCGTTGTCGTAGAAGATGCGTAAAGGTTGACCGGTTGCTTGCGGTTTGGCAGGATCCTTTCCTGCCTGGTAGCCTGGTAGTTTAGCTGCATTTTCATAGGTGATAACGGCGAGGACACCCGGTGCTTTTTCGGCTGCCTTGATATCAATAGTTCTGATCCTGCCTTTCGCTATCGTACTTCCAACCAACACCCCGTAGGCCATGTTTTGAACTTTGTATTCAGCCGAATAAGTTGCGGTGCCTGTCACCTTTGCCTTACCATCCACCCGGTCAATGGGAACGGGTTCATTTTTATCCAAGAAAAGATCGTTGCGCATACAATACGTTTATGAGGTTGCTGTTGCCTTTATTAGTGCCTCAACAATCGTGTTTGGGCCCAGCTTCAGTTTAAAATTATTATGACCATATCCCTTCGCTCCCCGCATGGCGAGTTTTGCAGCTTCGCGAAAAACCGGTTCGGAAGGTGCCTTACCTGTCAAGAAGTTCTCGGCTTCCTTTAAGCGCCAGGGTTTGTGCGCTACGCCACCCATGCCTAAGCGGACCTGGTTCATTTTGCCATTCTGCATATCAATTGCGACGGCCACGGAAACTAACGCGAAGGCATAGGAGCTCCGGTCGCGAATTTTCAAATAATGCACATTCTTTTTAAATGGTTGATCGGGCAGCTCCACCGCTGTGATCAACTCACCTCTTTCCAGCGTGTTGTCTTTTTGCGGCAGCTCTCCAGGCAGGCGATGAAAATCCTGGAAGGGTATGCGCCGCTCTCCTTTTGGCCCGGTCACCACCACCGTTGCATCCAGGGTTACCAGGGCAACACACATATCACTTGGATGAACCGCAATGCATTTATCCGAAGCTCCAAAAATGGCATGCATGCGGTTAAATCCTTTTAAAGCGCCGCAACCACTACCGGGCTGGCGTTTATTGCAAGGCATATCAATGTTGTAGAAGTAGGGACAGCGGGTACGTTGCATCATGTTACCGCCCACAGTTGCCATATTTCGTAGCTGTTGCGAAGCACCGGCTTTGAGTGCAAGAGAAAGCAAGGGGTACTCTTTTTGTACCAGTTCATTATCAGCGACGTCGCTGTTTAAAGCCATGGCGCCGATGGAAAATTTATTGCTGGTCTTTTTGATCTCCTTTAACGGGAGGTTGGTGATGTCGACCAGTTTCTGTGGCTCGACAACGCCCTTCTTCATCAGGTCGATAAGGTTAGTGCCGCCGGCAATCCATTGCGCATTACGGTTGGTGACGATTGCGTCTACCGCTGCTTTCGGCGTGGTTACGCGTAGGTAATCGAAATTGATCATAATGATTTCCCTCCTTTTTTTACTTCTGCAATTGCCTTCACAATATTTGGATATGCACCACAGCGGCAAATGTTTCCGCTCATGTATTCGCGGATGTCGTCATCAGAATCAGCATGACCTTCACGGATACACGCAATGCCCGACATGACTTGCCCCGGAGTGCAATAACCACATTGAAATCCATCGTGTTTGATAAACGCGGCCTGCATGGGATGGAGGTTATCAGGTGTGCCTACCCCTTCGATGGTGGTTACTTTTTTTCCTTCCTGCATTACGGCGAGTGACAGGCAGGAAAGCACACGTTTTCCATCTACATGAACGGTACAGGCACCACATTGGCCATGATCACAACCTTTTTTCGTACCTGTGAGTGCAAGCTGTTCACGCAGTAGGTCCAACAAGGTTACTCTTGGCTCAACAGACAATTTGCGACTGATGCCATTGATCTCGATGTTTAGTGGTTGCTCCAGAAGCCTCGGTGCTTCAGCCTCCCAACCGGGATCTGCAGCTTTCATTAAAGCAGGCGGCGCGAGGGCCAGCGCGGTCAGTAGCGAAGATTGTTTGATGAAATCACGCCGGCCTTTGTCGGGATGATTTTCTTCGTGTGTTTTTTGGTGTGACATACCCGTCGTATTTTTTAATTGCTTACAGTAAATGTGCTGAATTATATGCCCAGGTGTTTTTTGGATCATTTACTACCTATCTAAACCTTGTCCCATTAAACCATAAGTGCCTGGATCTTGCATATGTCATAACCTGGTTGCAATAATTATTCCGGCTTCCAGGATTTCAAATGGTGAGCCTGACTTCACTGGTCCTACCTGCAGAATGCTTTCTCAAGTCAATTGCAAATCTCGGGTAGTGAGGCAGATGCGGGTTGCGATTTTCAAACCATTCGTTAAGTAATTCAAACCTTCTTGTGGAGAGACACGGTGATGTGGTATACTGAAAAGAATTTGACCAAATGGTTTTGGGTAAAGTTGATCAGGAGCAGATTTCCTGGCGAGGCATGTCGGGGCAGCCGAAGAACTCTTTCATTTCGTCAAGGGCGGAAAATAAGAAACATATGTGGCTGGAACTTATAGAGAAGTGAGAATGCAAATTGCCTGTGCGAAAAACTTAACACTGATTTATTTGCGATATGTAACAGGTAAACAGGCAGGTCAGGCGGAGCGCTATTTTTATTTTAGTTTGACCAGCATCCATTCGCCCAACTGGGAGCCCTGGAGTAAGCCATTGTCAATGGCATCCATAAAATGAATACCACCATAGAACCTGGAGATCGCAGCCTCCTTTGCGGCTTGTTGAAACGAACTGAATTTTCTTGCTGGAAGCCCGTAGCTCACTTCAACACTGTCGGTGTAAGAAAAATTATCACCGATATAGTGCGACATCAGCGTTGCAGTTGTAGACGAAATGGTGGAGTGACCACTTAGATATTCAGGGAAGGGTGGCGTCTGTAACAAAGGCTCCCAGGCCGGATCGATCAGTCGACGGATAGCTGTCTCCGGGCGAATGCGGTTACTGCGAAATTTTTCATCCCAGCAACAAATGAATGCATCCATAAGCCCAACGGAAACCATGGTCATGATCTTCATGGTCTCATTAAAACTCTTGCCGGCATCCGCACAAGCAATGCCCGTGATACCTAACCAATGGGCTCCCGGGGAGATCTTCTTATAACCGAATTGCAGGTGCCCGCCATCTTGCACGGCAAAAGGATTGCAATCCCAAAAAGCGGCGATCACGCGGTGTTCCGGTGTCATTTCCTGGCTCTGTGTGTAAACCGACTGCGTGAGATTATAAAACCCGGATGTCTTCGCAGGATCATATTTTTCGGGTGGTGCTGGCTTGAACCTGGAGGCCGAATCAAGGGTGAATGAGCGAACCGTGTTAAAATAAGGTTCCACCGCCGCGATAAATGCCGGTGGCGTTGGGAACCAGTTCCCGGGTTCTTCAGAAGGCGTATAACGGGGACGGTTACTTATTTTGTTGTAGCCGTCCGCTTTCGCGTATGTCAGGATCTTCGCGCTGATGATGCCCGCGTATTTCCGGGAATTACTAACCAGGTCAGCATCAACCCCGGCAGCAGTCAGCGAATCAACGATCTGGTCCTGGTATTTATTTAAAAGCGTACCGGAAGGTTGCATTTTTTTCGCGGTCTCCAGCATGGCAAATAGCGCTGCGAGCTGGTACGAATTTTTCCCGAGAGAGTCCGGTTTCTTCAGTTCGGGGTAATCATTCAGCACGCCATGCATAGACTTGATCGCCGGATCATTTTGTGAAACAATTTCATAACCAGCCAAGCAAGCGTAGGAGAAAAATCGAGCTGCAAGCGGCGGATTGGTAATGTCATGCACCATGATCTCGGTCATTTGTGCAGTGGCATTGCTGATGTCGCGGTTGACCAACTCAACTTTTTTGTTTTCGTTGCACGCAGCGAGCCAACTCACCATGATTAAGACGACCAAAGTATTTATGCGTCGCATCCCGGCAAAAGCTATTGATTTAAAATGCATTTGTTCATTTTTAAAAGGCCACCTTTATTTGGTCATCTTATAAGCCTTCAGGTTCTGTTGATTTATCCCGAACAGCAGCACGTTATTTAGATCTATCACGCAACGAACGTCACCGCGTACACGAAAACCAGATTCAGCCTGTGGCACATAGGCAAAACTTCCATCACCACGACCAGTCAGCAGCATGCCGTAATTGGCATCACTTTTTCCGAAGCGCAGCTTTGCCTGGTTTGTATTTCCGCAGAGGAGCAGATCGGCTTTACCATCTTTGTTATAATCCAGCGTATTCAGGGTGAAGATGGGCGAGAATTGTACCTCCACAGGCAGCTGCTTTTCTACGAATTTCCCATCTTTTCCATTTTCAAAAAAAGCTGTTTTCAAATAATTTGCTTTCAGTTGTTTTGCATCTTTTAGTTCCTCGGCGCTGAAGACCCTGTCCATCGTTGCATCAGCATAGTCTTTGTAATTTGTAAAGCGGGTGCGCATGTTGCTCATCTGGTCAAGCAACTCATCCCGAGTAACATAGGGATATGATTTGTGTTGGATATATAAACACAGGATCGGGTCGACCGAGCCATTGCCGTCAAAATCTTTGTAATAGATTTCCGCTGGTTCCGTGTCTGAAGCTTTACACTGGGTGTTTAAACCGGCATTGCCGATCACCAGGTCTTTCCTGCCATCACCATTCAAATCGGCGACCAATAATTTATTCCACCAGCCCGAATAAGTTTTAGAAAAATAATTGATTGTCTGGTTGACAAGTTTCCCATTTACATTCCCAAAAACTGAGACCGGCAGCCACTCGCCGACGACAACGAGTTCTTCTTTAGCATCATTGTTTAAGTCGACCCAGGCGGCATCGGTCACCATTCCGAGGTTGCCCAGTTCGGGCGACCATTGTGCAATGCTGTTGGTGAAATTTCCGTTACCGTCGTTAATCAATAAATAACTTGGCGGTGTTTCGGGGTATTGCCCGGGTACTGAACGACCGCCAACAAACAGGTCAGCGAAACCATCCCCATTTACATCCGTTTTGCGTACACAACTTTTGCTCACTTTCATTGCCGGTACGGCTGCGGACACACGGGTAAACTGTCCCTTACCATCATTCAGGTAAAGGCGATCCTGCAGCAGGTCATCATCGGCGGCAAAATTGTGATAGCCGCCACTGGCGACGTATAGATCGGCAAACTTATCGTTGTTCACATCTACGAAAATGGCATCAGCATCTTCAAATAATTTATCCGACTCAAATGCCGGTTGGGCTTTCGCACTGAACTTCCCACCTTTTTGTTGCAGGTAGAGAATACCGGCCTTGCCTCCGCCGCCGCCTGCATAAATATCTTCCAGGCCATCATTGTTGACATCACCTTTCACCAGGCAAGGACCTGAAAAAGAAAGTGGATTTATCAACAAGGGTTGGCGTTTAAAGTCATTGATCTTAACGGGTGCGCTGACATATTTAACAGGCGATGCGGCCTCTTCAAAAATTGGCTTTATGAACCTTTGAGTGGGCGCTTTTAAATTTGCATTCACTTCTTCCAAAACCAACACCTGGTCTGCCTTGACATTTAAGATCAATTGTGATTGCCCGCCAGGCCAAACTATGCGGAGCGAATCAATGGCCGCATTATTACCCACACCGAAATGCAAGATCTCTGAAACTGTAGATTGAAATCCTCTCGCCGGCATTTGCTCCAGGTATTGTATTTTATCCTCCAGGTAAATGGTCACTTTTGAACCAAGACCATCTGTATTTTTCCCTCCACCCTTCAACTTTACTTTTAGATAATGGTTAGCAGGATTTTTACTCGATTCATTGCGATAAACAAATGCGGGAAGATTGACGTTATTAACTACCAGGTCCAGGTCACCATCATTGTCCAGGTCCGCATAGGCGGCACCGTTACTATTGGATGCCATATTGATCCCCCAGTTTTTGCTAACGTCCTTAAAAGTGAGATCCCCATTATTTTTAAATGCATAATTGATCACATTCGAGGCTGGCATCTTGCTCAACATCTCCAACACTTCCTCGCGTTTCAACCTGCCCTTGCTGGCGATGTAATCATTCATAAATTTCAGGAAGTCGAGGTTTGTAAAATCCCTTGTGTACCCGTTTGTGACAAACAAATCTTTCCATCCATCATTGTCAAAATCGGCGAACAAAGGTGCCCAGCTCCAATCGGTGTTTGAGATACCGGAAAGCTGTGCTATCTCGCTGAAAGTGCCGTTGCCATTGTTTAGCTGCAGGGTGTTGCGCATGTATTGATAGTAAAAGCCGGAGCGTACAGACACATCAAACTTTTCATAGTTATCGGGCGAAAACAGCAGTTTCTGCCTCGCGTTATCTTCGGGTAACATGTCCAAGACAAATACATCCGGCAGTCCATCATTATTGATGTCGGCCACATTATTTCCCATGGCACTTTTTGACGTATGCCCCATCGAAGCTTGCAAGCGGTCGGTGAAAGTGCCGTTTTTATTATTGATGTATAAAAAATCAGGCACGCTATAATCATTGGCTATATAGATGTCGGGCCATCCATCCAAATTGATATCAGAGATACCGGCACCAAGGCCATAAGTAAGCAGGGAGGTACTAAGCCCTGCTTTTTCCGTGACGTCCACGAAAAGATTATTATCATTTCTTAATAAGCGAACCCCAATATTTTTGCTGGACTGTTTAAGCAGTGCGGCTGTACTTGCTTCATCCAATACGGGGAGATTATTTGGATTGTGGTTTAAAAAGAATGCATCAAGATCATGGTCGCGGTCGAAATCAAAAAAGTAAACCTGCGTGCCATAAGCAGAGTCAGCCAACCCAAATTTTTCGGCTTGTTCGCTAAAATGCGGGACCCCGTTTCCATCATTTCCATCATTAATAAATAACTGGCTGATGCGGTTGGTGCCTCTTACCTTCCCGGAATAACTCACGAAAATGTCCGGTTTGGCATCACCATTCACATCGGCCACGGTAACCCCGGTTTTCCAAGGTGCTGGCCTGCCTTCGACCCCGGCAATATTTGTGACATCCTCGAACTCCATCTTGCCTTTGTTGAGGTACAATTTGTTAGGCGTCATATTGCCGCAGAAATAAATGTCGGGTAAACCGTCACCATTCAGATCGGATGTTGCTACCCCTGCGCCGTTATAAAAATACTCGTACATCAACACATTGGTGTTGAGTCCTTCGTTGAGTGCGTTATTGAAATTTACGTGGGTATTTTCGGCAGGTAGTAAGGTAAAGAGCGAAGCCTCCGTTTGTTTGGATTCATCAGCGATAGCAGGCGTTTCATTGTTGTTACAACTGCTATAAAACAGAATGGCAACAACGGAAAAGATAATAGTAAGCTGTCTCAATGTTTAAAATTTAGGTCGTTCAATTTGCACCGGGTATTGGGCCCATCCTACATCGGCGGTAGTGTATTCTACGCATGCTGGTGGGCATTAAATATACACGCTTCGCGAAGACAAAGTTAAGCAGGGTACAAAAAAAAATCTATGCCGTTTTAGACGGCATAGATTATAAATACAAGGTTTCCCACTAGTTATATCCTGGGTTCTGAACCAGTTTAGCGTTTTTATTTACTTCATCCCTTGAAATAGGCCTGTAGTACATTTTGTCAAGCCAGGTTCGGTTTTCATGAGCCACATCTATCACTGGTGTGTAGGTATAATTATAGATGGATTCATCGAACTTATACTTACCAGACAATGACTTACCCGGTTTGAATTTACCTACAATGCTGATGTAGTCGATCTTCCTGTTCAAGGTTGTCGGAGCAATCATCCATCTTCGGGCATCATGGTAGCGGTGATCTTCAAACATCATTTCGATCCGACGCTCATGCCGGTACATGTCACGAAGCGCAGTACCGGATTGCGTGATCGCTGGCATACCAGAGCGGAAACGAATTTTGTTCAACCAGGTTCTTGCTTCCGCATCTTCGCCAAGGGCGATACAGGCTTCTACGTAATTGAACACTGCTTCGGTGTAGCGGAAGAAAGGCCAGGGAATATATTGACGCGTATTGTTCTCGACAATGGCCGGATCCGGATCAATGAATTTGCGCATATAATAGCCGGTACGACTACCATTCCAATCTTCAATTGAACTACTGCGGGTATCAAGACCTTTGAAAGTAAACATGGTGGTACCCTGCATCAGGTCGTACTGCCCGGTTTGAATCTCATTGTATGGATCAGCGTCGCCAGAGATCAGGTTACGTGGTTTCCATTTGGCTCCATCGTAAAGAATACTTGCGTAAAAACGTGGATCACGATTTTTGTAAGGAGCCGTTTTATGGTCGGTATTACTCCAGCTGAATGCAGTTCCATCCATCATTTCATAGTCGTCTACCATCAAGCCGATCGGCGTATTACCTGCCCAGTTATGGTAACCATTTGGACCATTGAACAGACCAACATACGGACCACCCCAGTCATCCTGGTCAGGTGTATTATACCTTCCAAATATGATCTCAGTTGAAGCAGCACCATCAACTCCCGGAGCAGCACTACCGCCACCCATGGATATAGAGATGTAGTTTTGTTTTCCGTCTTCGGGTGAAGCCGGCGCAGCAAGTGACATTTTGTAACCTGAGCCTGCATCCATCACCACCTTAGCAGCAGCTTTTGCAGCCTGCCAACGTGCTGTACGATCTCCTGATAAATAGCCCAATAATTCAGGGGCGGCAAATTGAGAGATCACTGAGGAATTAGCCTTTGCGGTTGGTATGTCGTGCAGATCGCTTGCTGCGTATAAAAGTACCCTTGCTTTAAGCGCTTTTGCTGCCAGGGCTGTTGCTCGTCCTTTACCAGTTGATTTACCAGTCAGCAAAAGAACTGAGCTATCACAATCGCTAACAATAGAGTTGATACACTCTTCGAAGGTGCTCCTTGCAGCGCTGTAATCTTCATTCAAAGCGTATACTTGTTTGATCAACGGCACCCCTCCGTAAAAACGAACCAGCTGCTGGTAGAAGTAGGCCCGAAGAAAATAGGTCTCGCCTTTCAGCCTGTCTTTCAACGCGGCGTCATCAAAGGTGGCGCTTGTAAGATTTGTGATAGCGACGTTGGCGGAACGGATCCTGCCATACATGGCACCCCACTCATAAGTGCCTTTTGTGATACCGACGTTACTCGGACTTAAACTGCCGTCGTTGACCGTGGTGATTTGCCGGCCAGTGTGTGTAAACACAGCCTCATCACTTAGCGCAGCAAGCATCTCTTCTTCAAAGCCGCCCGCGCCCAGGCCATTATAAATATTGGTTACAAATGCGGTGGACAACGGTCCATCCTTCCAGGTTGCTTCTGATGATATCTCTCCCAGCGGACTCACATCGAGGAAATCCTTCTTACAGGAAACGATCACCAAAGCCAGTAAGACCGGTAGATACTTTAAGTTTCTTTTCATAATTCGTTATTTAAAATGTTACTCTGGCTCCTACGTTTATAATTCTTGATTGCGGATAATACTGACCGCTACCACTTGTTGACTCTGGATCATAAATTTTCAATTTATCCCAGGTGATCAAGTTGATACCATTTGTATAAAGGCGGAAATTGCTGATACCAGCTCTCTTCAAAACATTTGTTGGAATATTGTAGCCAAGCTCAACGTTTTTCAAACGCAGGTAGTTGCTGCTTCTGAGCCTGTAGTCATTTTGACCACCAGCACCACCAGTGTAATATGTGTTGTCGCGACTGGCGATACGTGGATAAACACTGCTCGGATTGTCAACAGTCCAGCGATGATCGTAATCATATTCGAGGTAGTTTCCGATATCACCAGATTCAGTACCAATGAATAATAAACCACCCATTGCACCCTGGAACAAAATGGAACAATCGAAATTTTTGTATTGAAGATTGAAATTTAGACCCCCTGTAAAAGTTGGATCCCTGTTCTTATCAAGGCGTACGCGATCTTCATCAGATATTCTTTTGTCGCCGTTCACGTCTTTGAATTTCATATCGCCCGGGCGAAGAGAAGCACCGCCGACATCACTGTAATCAATGGTGTTGGCATCGATATCTTTTTGTGTGGCGAATACACCATCATATTGATACACGAGGAAGTTTGCTCCGCTGCTACCATAAGAGCGGCCAGTTGACTTTTGCCACTCAGGTACACCTGCAGCCTCGTCCCAAAGTTCGATCTTGTTCTTCGCGTAGCCACCGTTCACACTTACGTTGTAAGTAAATTCCCTGGCGCGGCCGGCGTAGCCAAGTTTAAATTCCCATCCGCGGTTGCTAAGTTTACCGTAGTTAACCGGGGGCAGAATTCCTGAAATACCTGCACTTGCCGGGATAGAACCTGTTTGGCGAAGTAAGGCTTTGTCTCTCTTGTTAATGAAATAATCCATCTCAAGCGTCACTTTGTTGTTGAAAGCAGTTGCTTCCAAACCAAAGTTCAAACTGTTCTGAACCTCCCAGGTAAAATTTGGATTAGGTAACCTTGTTTCATATAAACCTCTAGCAACAGCATCGTCAATGATAAAGTTGCTAAACCCGTAAGTACTCAAATATTGATACTCTGCCAGGTTTCCTCCGAAATAAGGCTCAGCACCCATTTGACCCCAGGAAGCACGCAATTTCAAGTTGGACATGAAGTTTACATTTTCCTTGAAGAAGCTCTCTTCAGAAATTCTCCATCCTCCCATGATTCCCGGGAAGAAGCCAAATCGCTGATCTTTTGGAAAAATGTAAGAACCATCATAACGCCAAAGGAACTCAGCGATGTATTTCTCCTTGAAGTTATAACCAACCCGACCGAAGTAACTTAACCTCGCCCTGTTGTATGCTCCACCCCCGTTATTTTTCTCTTCATCTCCACCGGCAAAAAGTTGGTCAATAGCGGTTGAGATGTAGTAGCGACGGAATGAATTAAAGAATTCATTGTTCAGGGTCTCCCGTTGAACACCAGCTAACAAGTTAACCGTGTGGTCACCGAATTTCCGATCGTAGTTGACCAGACCTGATAAGTTAATGCTCAGGCTATTTTCTGAATTTTGACGCAGTCTTGGATCAGTAAAAGTTGAGCGAAGTTCCCGCGTAAGTTTTGGAGTAACACCATCCGACTCATAGGTTGTGCGATCCCAGGAATACAAGTACCAGGGGGTCTGCCAACGTTTACCATTCAGGATGTATTTATCGACTGCTGCTGTACCGGTCACTTTCAAACCTCTCACACCCGGTATCAAAATTTCAACCTTTCCGTTGGTTTGGAAATAATCTCTTTTATCCTTGTCGTAACCAGTAGCATTGGTTGTAATCACTACCGGGTTTTGACCGTTCTCAATATCTCTTCCTGGTAAACCATTTGGCCAAATTGCCGGCTCATTAGGTTTTCCACGCATCAACATGCGGAACACAGCGCCTGCAGATTCTGTTGGGAAAAAGCGGAATTCTTCCCTGGCCGTGAGGCCGAGACTTGCACTTACATATTCATTGATCTTAGCATCAAGGTTAAAACGAAGATCATATTGTTTGTAACCGGTAGCTGAATTTTTGTAGTAGCCATCCTGGTCCTGGTGACCAAGAGATGCCAGGTATTTTACATTTTCACTTCCACCATTGATCTGCACATTGTGCCGTTGTTGGGGTGACCATGTTTTCAAAACATCTCCAAACCAATCTGTATCCGGATGTCCCCAGGGATCGGAGCCATCAGCATATTTTGCCATATCAGTAGGAAAATATCCTACCGGGGAACTCACGGTTACCCCATTATCTGTACGCACATAGGTACCCGTAGTTTGCAGAGCTTTTAAAGCAGCTTCCCATTGGTTTGCAGGTACATCATAAGCAACCAGTTCATTCCTGATTGCGCCGTACTGCAATACATTCGTCATTTTAGGAATGCGTGTAGCCTGTGCCCAGCCCTGGTTAAAGTCGTAGGACAATCTTGGCTTGCCAGATTTTCCATGACGGGTGGTGATGAGGATAACACCGTTCGCAGCACGAGATCCGTAGATCGCTGCGGACGCATCTTTCAACACTGAAATGTTTTCTATGTCAGCTGGATTAAGCCTTTCCAAACCACCGGAACGATCGGGTACGCCATCAATTACGATGAGTGCACTTGTATTTCCCAGTGAGTTGGTTCCGCGGATCCTGATGGCTGAACCATCATAACCCGGTTCGCCACTGCTATTAACGGCGGTAATACCAGGTAAGCGTCCAACAAGCGTGTTTGACAGATTCAAGGCAGGAACTTTTTCCAGTTCACTTCCTTTTACCTGCGCAACCGAGCCGGTAACGGTTACTTTTTTCTGGCTGCCATACCCTACGACAACGACCTCATTGAGCTGACTGGCTTCACCAGCAACTAAAGAGACATTGATCTCGGATTTGCCATCTACCCTTATTTCCTGCGTTCGGTAACCAGCATAAGAAATTTCAAGTACGGAGGTTCTCGCCGGAACTTCGATGGAGTAAGCTCCATTGGCATCTGTAGAAACACCAGTGGTGGTGTTTTTGATTAGAACTGATGCGTTTGCAGCGGGGGCTCCCTTATCATCTTTTACAATGCCTTTGACCCTGACCTTATCCTGGGCCTGGACCAAAACGCATGCGAAGAGAAGAAACACCGAAGAAAGAAGAACCTTTTTGAGGTAATGCCCGGGCGATAGCCAGGGGCTTAGAAAATGCTGAAGTTTTAGCGCATGGAAACTTCTGTTCATAATAGCAGTTTAGGTTAGTGAATAGATTGTTTGTATAGCCGGTGATTTACATTTGTCTAACTGACATTTCATTGTCAATAAACACGTAAAACGAGTTAAATACCTTGTTTCAAAAAATCTTAAACTAGCAAGTGGGAAATATCAGGAGCAACGCAATCTGGAAGCTGGAAATCTTGGCGGAATTTTCAATAGCAACAACGAAAGGAACCGTTCACATTTCTTTAACAAAACTATTGGATTTAAATCTTACAGCAATGATACTATTTTAGCTAAACCTGATACTATTTCGGCACAAACAGATACATCTCTTTGTAGGACAAATACCTACAAAATGCTCAAAAAGATTCAACAGTTGGGCTGAGTCAGCCACCATGGCTGATTTGGCAAAAATCCAACCTCAAATTGGGTAAGAAGTTTTGTCATAAACTCGCTCCTGGAAGTCGAGAGTCAACATCCAAAGTGATTTTGCAGCGTGTATATCGAAAAGACATGCTCCCACCCTGGGAGATTTAAGACAAGCTGCCCAACTTATATGCTAAATATTTACGAAACGACCAGATAATTCAAGTAGAATTAAAAAGACATGGCTTAACAGGACAGGCTTGGGAAAGGTGTGTTGAATTACAGAAAACCTGGAAAGCAGTCTCTAGCGAGTATCAATTTCGATTAGACATGGCAGATTCTATATCCGCTAAAGCCGAGAACCGGTATACTCTAAACGAGAAAGAGCCGATCGTTATACCTTCAAAAAAACACGTTGCATTCAACACAAGAAAAAGCCGCCTCACCTATGAGGCCACTTATGATTTATATCACCAACCTGTTGGCCCCGGCCTTTAATTGGTAGGTTATTCCTTTCCAGATAAACCTACCAGGAGTGTTGGCAGGCAGATCAATGTTCATTTGCCAGGTGCCATTGTTCAATTGGTATTTGACCGCCACTTTCCCTGCCGGATGAGGTATTTCACCACCGGCGTTTTTTGAATCACCCAGGTGCGGCTCAATTTTTACTTTTTTAAATCCCGGCGCATCACTATCGATCCCCAATACCGTTCTGAAAAATTCTACATTCGGACTGCTGCCCCAGGCATGACAATCGGACCTGGATGTTTGTACGTCTGAATATTCTGCCCAGGTTGTAAGTCCCATTTTGATATTTTCCCGCCATATATCCAGCCACTGCAGGTAATCGTTTCCCCTGCCGGCTTTCACCAATGCCTGGTGCAAATAGTATTTAAAATAAATGGTGGCCTGGGTCAAACTTTTATCATTCAATAACCCATTGACTACAGCTTGCATGTCTGCCGGTTGTAGCAAACCCGTAAGAATCGCCAGTGAGTTTACATGTTGTGAGTAGCCTTTTTTTGCTTCCGTATCCGCATATAGTTTTTTCACGGGATCCCAGTATTTGCGTTGAATGGTAGCTTTCAGCTGTTTGCTTTTTTGCGTGTACAACACCGCGAAATCATTTACACCGATCCTCGTTTCCATGGCTGCTGCCCATTGATAGGCCCACAATAATTGCAGGTCGTAAATGGCAGCGCTTCCGCCTCCCAGGTCTCCACCCATATTGCCCGACCAATCAACAAATGCCCAGTATGGGGTTTTCTTTAAGGATCCGTCCGGCAGTTGGTATTTGCTAAAAAAATCCAATACACCTCTCGCACCTGTCAATTTTTCTTTGACAAACGCATCATCTCCCCGGTACATCCAGTAATCATACAGCATCCCAATGTACCATAAAGAAAATGGAGAGATCACCTGGGTTCCCTTTGTAGGATAACAACTTTTGGTAATGCCCTCCGGCAGGCGCGACTGATCGATCTGGGTGAGGGCATTGCGGGCAAGCCTGTCATCACCGCTGTAGTAATAGGACACCATTGCCTGGATACGGGTGTCGCCGATGTATTGCAGTTGCTCGTAGTAAGGGCAATCGGTGTAGGTTTCCCAGGCATTCAACCTCGCGGTACGCCAACCGATATCCAGCATCTGCTTAATCTCCACATTATCGGTTGTGAACTGAGCGGCTTGCGGGAAAGGGTAGCCGGTAAAAGTGCCATACAGATCATCGATAACCAACGGCTCCTGTTGCGTTTTTACAAACAATTTGATATAGCGGAAACTGCGAAAAGAGCGTGTTGTAAAAGAGTTCCCGGGAGTGCCATCAGCAACAATTGAATCGATGCGCCCGATAAAATGTTTGCCCTCTACTTCATCACGGTTGCCTTTGCGTTCATTGCTGCCTGCTTCAAACATGGACTCCGCATAACCCAGCGAAATGCCAGCATCCTTTCCTCCACTGAAATCAAGGGTTACATAGGCATTCGTTAAAAATGTTTGATCAAGCAATAAACTCACGGTACTATTGGCTGGAATGGTAACCGCCGTCTTCGTTGCCGGGAACGCATTGTTCACCTTCATGCCAGCGGCAGAACGCAATAACGGAATCCGCTGGTAGGTCATTTCTCTTGCAGGTAAGGGTGAAGCAACCAAGGGCCAGTCGAGCCCCCACGCGGTGCCTTTGATTCTCGCATCCATTATTTTATTTGCAGCAGGCCAGGTGCTATCATTAAAATCGATGGTTTTCCAATCGCTTTTGACCACCTCGTTCACGATCACTAATTCCCCTTTGCTTGCGGCAAAAAAATAACCGGGTACCGGCTGGTAACCTTTGTCGAGGTAGCATTTCCAGGTCTTGTTGGTATTGAGAATTTCTTCTGCAAGGGAATTGCCCTGTACTACGAAACCCGTGCGAATGCTTACTTGTGCTTCCTGGCGAAACTGTGCTTCGTTCCAAACCAGGGCGGCCACATTATTTTTCCCCGTGGTAAGATACCGGGCGATATCAACGGTCTCATAATTCCAGTTATGAAGATCATGAAAAGCGGGGCCGAGCGACACCATCACGCCATTTACATATAATTTGTACCGATTGTCGGCCGACACATGAATAACGAAGGACGCAGGTTTTGCAGGTAGTTCAATATTCTTCCGAAAATAATACACCCCGAATGATAGACCCTCATCATGCGGAGCCGCGATCCACTCCGCGTTCCATGGTCTTTCACTCATGGCATCCTTAGCAGTTTGCGCATCACCAGTGTTTGTCAACAAAATGCAGGCTATCGATAAGAGAGCAGTGAAAACGTTTTTCATGTAAAAAATTAATGGTGGAAAATAACCAGCGGGAGAATTCCTGATTCGATTATTTATCGAGATTACTCATAAAAGAAACCAGCCTTTCCATATCCCCGGTGTTATTGAAACTCGGGTGATGTTGTTTGATGAACATACCGATCGCTTTCTCCTGGTTGGGATATAAATATTTCAGGTGTTTCGCATTCTTTAGGTGAACAAAATTGTCGGCTCGCTTTATATAATATTCAGCGAACCGCCTTACATTATACGCATCCGAAACTTTGAGCTGGTACGGGGTTGCGACGCCAAACCTGTAGCTGGTTATATTTTGCACAGCACCTGTTTGCGACCTGCCGCCATAGGGTGTAGCCGGTGCGGCAGGAGTAATATCTACCTGGTATTTTATAAACAACGGCAGGTTGGTATTTGACAATCGCACTTCGTAAAAACTGGTATCAACAGGCACAAATTTTACTGTATCAACAAATACCGTATCAATTTTATCAATTTCATCCAACGCCATCATCACCGAGTTTTGCACGTAGATCATTTGCTGAAACAGCATATTGTAATTAAAGATGGCCTGCTGCTCTGATTTGTTTTTCAACAGCACTTTTCCTTTCTTGAAATCCGGGTAAAGAAAAACGGTTTGATTCAGGTCATCTACCAGGTACGATTGTGCGTTTGTAGTAAATACAAAAAAGATGCAGCTGGTAACAACCAATAATTTCCTCATGATTTTTGATTGAGCGATTGCTATTTTTTTAAGGGAGGTTCCGGCCAGTCATCTGTTCTGAAAGGCACCACCGGCAACCCTTCTTTATTTTCAAGATTGGTAACCGGGAAATTGGTAAATGCATACCTCACAGCTACCGGTTGCTTTACCTGTGATGAGGATACGATAACAGTGTTGCCGCTGATTGCCGCGTTGGCGGGATAAAATTTCCGGTCCTTCCCCGCAACGAAAAAATGTAGGGGAGCCTTACCATTGTTTGTCTGCAAACCGCTGGCCACCGATTCATTATCAAAATAGATAATTGCCTGGTTGCGATCGATCCGGAGGTAGGCATATCGCGGGCCCTGATAAGCAACTGGCAACTGGCCGTAGGTTCGGTTCAGGGCTGTTTTTGCGAGGCGAATACCAATGGGCTTTTTATTTTTTGGATGCAGATCTCTTGATTCACCTACATCCATGGTAACAACCATTTCCGTATTGTTTAGCTGCGAAATATTTTCCTGCGCTTCCCTGAAAAAAGCATAATCGGCAGCACTTGAATCTGGCACATCGTAAAAAAATGGTGCAACCTGAACATAGTAAAAAGGCAGGTCGCCCTGACCAAATTCCTGGCGCCAGCTTTTGATCATTTCCTGTGTAAGGTGGGTATAGCTTTTTCGTTCGTGGCGATTGCTTTCGCCCTGGTACCAGCAAATACCTTTGATGGATAAATTCGCCAGCGGATTGATCAGGGCATTTAACACAAGAAAGGGCCGGGTTACTTTTTCAAAACTAAAACCACCATCTATTTTTTCTTTCGACTTATCGCTGCTGAGGTAAGGTTGCAGGTACACGCGATTCAACATCGTGTCAGCAGCCAACACTGCTTCTGGCACAAATGCCTGGGCCGATGACGCGCCAATTCCAGAGAACACCAGTCCGATGGGAATACGTAATTGTTTATACAGCTCTTTCCCAAAATTAAATCCAACCGCGCTAAACGGCAGCACGCTCTTCAATGTACTCTCCTGCCATTTTCCTGAAATGTTCTGAATAGGTGTTGCACTAAAATTAAGGCCAGCATTGAATAAACGAATATTCGGATAATCTGTGTCCGCATTTTCAGCTGCTGAATCTTTTATTTCTTTCATGCTGAATTGCATGTTGCTTTGACCGCTGCAAAGCCACAAATCACCGATCAGCAAATTATCCAGCACCCGTTTGTCCCCGCCGCTCTCGATGCTCAACTGGTGTTTGGTGAAATCGTTTTCTTTTGCGCCTGGCACATCAATGATCCCCAGGAACATACTGTCCTTACCTGCTATCACTTGTATGTCATTCGCCAGCCAATCGGCTTTAATGTTAACGGCTTGTCCCGCGACTGCCCTACCCCAAATTTTAAAGGGTTTGTTTTGCTGCACCACCATATTGCTTTGCAGGGGATCTGCAAATTTCAGGAGGCCTTGCTGTGCAGAGATCCAGTTGCTACAGAGCAACGCTACCATCCCTGTAAAAAATATTTTTATCATCGCCTGTGTATGATTCATTTTGATAAAAAATTATTGGCCCGGCATACAATCAAGGAGGAACTTCAGTGGCGTCGCACACTTGTACTTTATATCTTCAGTCATCCTTAAATCTTTGCTGCTTCAATTCTCTTCCGGTATCAAGAACTATTTAGCTTCCCGGACAACAACCCTACGTTTTACAGGTTTGTTGATCGTATAAATTTTGTCTGCAATTGCCTTCATCTCATTTTCCCAACCAATTCTATTTTCTTTCTTGATCGCTGCCTGGTAGTTTTCTTTTTTAGAAGCAACTGCCCAATCGCTTGGTGGGGCGATGTTTACTGAATCGAGTGCCGCGGCATCGTCCTTTAAATACATTCCTTTGTTGCGAAAGAAATTATACTGTAACCAGTAATAGGCTCTTAGCTTTTGTTCCAGCTCGCGATAGCTTAAATTCAGTTCAGCGATCTGCTCTGCCTGTTTGTATTGTGGTGTTTTGTGTTCTAAAGCCAGGTTGATACCTTTCAAAAAATCAGCACCGCTCCACTCTCCTATATTTTCACCGTCGATGGAGAGCAAATACTTACTACTGCTTTTTAACCCTGTTACTGCTAACATCTCCCGATTTAGCTCATCCGTAAATGGAATCACGGGCAAGGCTTCTGACAACTTTTGCGGATTGCCCCAAAGCCTGGAAATGCTATCGATTGGAAACGGCAATGAATTGGACTTGTAATCAAAAGAAATTTGTTGAGGTGCAACTTTCAGATTTGTAACTGCACTGTTCACTGCCTTTGTAAGTTTCTTAGTTGCTGCATTGATCGCCACATCAGCTACCACGGAATTTGTAAGCCCCTGCGCTTTTAAAAATAACCAGGCCATCGCGAGATGCCCTGCATTGCCGGGATGAATACGATCAGTGCCCGTGATGGTGAAATTCGTATCCTTCTTTTGACCACGCTGGTTTATCTCCGTCATTGGATGAATCAGGTCAACATAGGCCCAGTTATTTTTTTTCGCGGCTTCCTGCTGGAAAGTTGCGATCTCCAGCATGGTTTGGTGCTTGCCCTTGAAATTATTTTTTGGCCCGGTCATCGTTTCATCAAATGGTGAGGAAGCCATGAGGATTTTTTGCACAGCCGGAACAGCCTTCAATTTTTTTTCGATTTCCAGGTAGCTGTTGTACGAAGTTGCTACTGCCTCTTTTCTTACGTCCGCTTCCGGTTTGTTCCAATACTCAAAATAACGACTGTCGTTCATACCAAAGGTCAGCACGACCACGCTTGGCTTCTGTGCCAATACATCATCATCAAGTCTTGTCAACATCTGCCCCGCGACATCCCCACCAATACCGGCGTTCATCACCAGGATTCTTCTTTTCGGAAAATGCAGTTGATAATATTGCCAGATGTACAATTCATAAAATCCTGCCTCCGTGATGCTGTTACCGACAAAGGCGACCTTATCCCCGGCTTTAAACGGCGCCGGATTTTTCTGTGCAATAGCCGCAGATGCGGAGAGCAGCCAGGCGGCGATCATAAACTGTTTCATAATATTCCTGTTGTTTTTATTTTCTGATGATTCAATAGCAAGTACACTTATCCGTGAGTAAGAGCCGTTACTGTCCTATACGGAAAAGTTCTGCACAAAATCCTCCTGCCACACATCCTCCTCAATCCTTTTTTGAAAGTGAGAAGGGCCTATCCGAATTTTCCAGCCCTCTTGACCTGTTTGGCTGACCGCTCATTTCTAAATATAATTTTCCTCCATTTTTTATATCACCATAGGTGATCCAGTTGTGCGCATATGCCTTACCGTTTAAGGTAGCGGATTGAATGTATACGTTTTCCTTGTTGTTGTTATGCGCTTCAATCACAAACTTTTTTCCATCTTCCATCGTGATCGTAACCTTGTTAAAAACAGGACTCCCCAATACATATTGATCCGTACCCGGGCAAACACTGTAAATGCCCATGGCACTTAACACATACCAGCTCGACATGCCGCCCTGGTCCTCATCACCAGGGTAACCATTTTCCGTGGCGTTGTATAATTTACGCATCACTTCCCTGATCCGGGCCTGGGTTTTCCAGGGCTCTCCCGCAAAGCTGTACAAATAAATGAGGTGTTGAATCGGTTGATTTCCGTGCGCATACTGGCCAAGACCGGCATTTACCATTTCCGTCATTTCGTGGATCATCGTTCCATAGCTACCTACATGCACCGTGTTGGGTTCACTAAAAACAGCATCGATTTTTGCCGTAAATTTTTTGTCCCCTCCTGTAAGATCGATCAGCCCCTGCACATCCTGGAAAACCGACCAGTTATAATGCCAGGCATTGCCTTCAGTGTACGGTCCGCCCCAGGCAAAAGGATCAAAATCCGGTGTCCATTCACCACTGGTTTGGCGGCCTCTCATAAAGCTGGTGACGGTATCAAAAACATTGCGATAGTTATACATCTGTTTCGCAAACACGGCCTCATAGAACTTGTTGCCCGTCATTTTTGCCAGGTTATAACCACAAAAATCATCGTAGGCATACTCCAGCGTTTGTGCAGTTGAACCCTGCGATAATGGGAAGGGAACAAAGCCCATTTGGTAATATTCCTTCCAGCCCTGGCGACCGTTGGCACCACCCCAGGGGCCTTTGTTGGTTGCTTCATGATAGTAAGCCTTTAAAGCAGAATCCGGATTAAAGTTTCGGATACCTTTTGCCCACGCATCCGCGAGTAAGGAGATGGCATGGTTACCCAACATACCACCTGTTTCTGATGGAGCAGACCAGGCCGGTAACCAGCCGCATTGTTGTTGCGCATCGAGCAAGGCCTGCATGTACTGACCCTGCATCGTTGGATGCAGAATATTAGTCAGGGGAAATTGAGAACGGAATGTATCCCAAAAGCCATTGTCGGTGAACATATACCCTTCATGGATTTTAGCATCATAAGGACTGTAATAAACGGGCTTGCCCTGTTCATCATATTCAAAAAACTTGTGCGAAAATAAATTGGCCCTGAACATACAGGAATAAAATGTTGCCCTCTCTCCTTCTGTTCCTCCTTCCACCAAGACCCGGTTGAACAAGTCGTTCCAGATTTTGTGGCCAGCTTGTTTTGTTTGCTCAAAATTCTTATACCCGCCGAGTTCCCGGTTTAACGTTACCTCCGCGATCGCTGGACTGATATAGGAGGATGCAATTCGTGCTTCTACGGTTGCGCCTTTTTCAAATTGAATGTAAGCGCCCATCCCTTTTCCTTCGGCTGATAAATCTTCCTGCTTGACGGTATTAGTGGAGTTTTCCCAGGTGCCGTAGCTTTTAAATGGCTTGTCAAAAGTTATGATAAAGAAATTTTTAAACCCGTTGGGAACAAAGGCTCCGTTGTTAACATAGCCGGTAATTTGTCGTTTGCCAGGATCGATCGTCACCATGCTCATCTTGGTGTACCCATCCAATACAATGTGCGCAGACTTAGTTTTTGGAAAACTAAATTTAAAATGACTGCCGCGTTCTGTTGGGGCAATTTCAGTAGTGATACCGTTATCAAATTTTACTTTGTAATGGTTGGGTCTGCCGAGTTCATTTTTATGAATGAATGATGCTGCTCTTTTATTTTCATCTACCACCAGTTCACCTGTAACAGGCATCAAGGTAAAAACGCCATAGTCTCCAACCCAGGGACTGCATTGATGTGTTTCGCCAAAACCACGGATGGTATTGTCGGAATATTTATACTTCCAGCCGTCACCATTTTTACCGGTTTGCGGGCTCCAGGCATTCATACAAAAAGGCAAGGCAGTTGTTGGATAGGTATTGCCTGCTGACAATTCGAAACTACTGTTGGTCCCCTGCAAGGTATTTGCGTAGTTCACCAGGTCTGCCTGTTGACAGAACCCGGCAACAACTACGCATTGAAACGCTATAAAACACAAAAAACTTTTGCCCATTTTCATTTCAACAATATTTTAGACAACTAATTCGACTGTGATGATTACCGGCTTCAAATGATTCCGTGCCATAAACTTCCAGGCAATCATCTTCCAAATCATTTACTCACTCTTTCCCCAGGCGGTATTTGCCTCCCCCCCCATTTCCAATTCAAGTACCCCACCCTTCACAACATCAGAATGGCTTATAAAGCAGTATGGATATGGCTTGCCGTTCAGCCTGGCACCCTGTATATAAATATTTTCAGGCGAATTATTTTTTGCAACGATGGTAAATATTTTACCGCTTGCATACTGCTTATCCAGTTGAATGGCAATTTTATTAAAGACCGGGCTGGTAATTTCATAGCGAAGATTCCCCGCGGCGATGGGATGAAGCCCGGTTGCGGCTAACACATACCAGGCAGACATCTGGCCGACATCTTCATTGCCAACCAACCCTTCAACTGAATTGTGATACGCCTGTTTACAAACAAACCTTGTCCATTTTTGTGTGAGCCAGGGCGCCCCTACCCGGTTAAATAAAAAAGGCACATGATGTACAGGCTCATTGGCGTGATTGTAATAATCATTCCACATCATATTGGCCGGCGTTTTTTCAAAGAGGTTGGTGAGGTCAGCTTTTACTTTTTCCTTACCGCCCATTAAAGCCACCATACCCTCCACATCATGCGGAACGAACCAGCCTTGCTGGTAAGGATTGCATTCAATGGAACCATACCATTGTTTCAACCTGCCTTCGGGTGGCAATGGCTCCCAGCTACCATCCTTCAATTTCGGCCTGAACCAACCTGTGGTTGTATCAAAAATGTTGCGGTAACTCTGTGCCCATTTGCGGTACTTGATTTCATTTGCTTTATTGCCAACCGCCCTACTTAGGTCCGCCAGGCAGCTTTCAGAAAAAGCGTACTCGAGGGTGTTGGAGATGCCGAAGCCTTCAAAACTGTATCCTCTCTCGCCATTGCCAAATTTGTTCGTGGTGTTCACCGCGTACTGGTATGCTTTAGGTATATTAAACTTTCGTATGCCTTGTGCATATGCATCTGCAATTACCGGGATGGCAGGATTGCCGATCATACAACCGGTGTAGTTGTTCAACAGTTCCCATCGTTCAAGATAATGTTTGCCGCTTTGGTCGCCCATTTCAACCAGCGAGTTGATGAGGTCATTTACGACAGTAGGATTGATGATTGTTTGAAGGGGCATCTGGCTTCGGAATACATCCCAACCACTGAATACCGTACGTTTGATAAAGGTCTTATCCGCATGCACTTTATTATCAGCCCCCGTGTATTGGCCATTCACATCCTGCATGGAACGCGGGTCGATCATCGTATGATAGAGTGCGGTATAAAAAACTTTCTTCTCTTCTTCCGTGCCGCCCTCTATTTTTATTTTGTTGAGTGCCTGGTTCCAGAGCGCTTTGGATCTATCGTGCACTGCATCAAAATCCCAGTTGCTAATTTCCGCCTCGAGATTTGCTTTTGCACCTGCTATGTTGGTAAATGAAATGCCGGCCTTTAACAAAACCTCTTCATTTTCTTTGGTGGCAAACTCGGTGTAAAACCCAAGATGCTTTCCTTGCTTCTCTTGAACATTTGTTGCCACCGTCGCTTCGGATACCCATTGCTGGTAGTGATCACTTACAACCGATTCTCTATGCCTGTCTGCCGTATCCGGAATGTTGGCACTCCAAACGCCGTAACTTTTTAAAGGCTTGCTAAATTTTGCATAGAAGTAAACCGTATAATTCGCATCCCCATCACCATCGCCCCAGCCGCCGCCGTTGGGTGAGCATTTCATCCAGCCCTCGATGGTGTAAGCATCGACAACTTTAACGGATTGCAGCGAAGAAGTTCCCCCGACCCTT
>JAURWD010000248.1 GCA_030655145.1 Ferruginibacter sp. | reverse complement strand
CGAAACAACGTTCAGTTTCGATTTTCCTGAAGAAAAATATATGCTCGCTCCTATCAATGCAACCAATGCAACAGACCCGGCTATGATCATTATTTTTTTGCTGTTCCAAAACTTTTTTTCAATTACTCTGTCCATGACTTGTGCTTTGCGAAATTTTTTGTGTTGATTTTGTTCCTCCCGATCTGCGATAAAAAGGACTTTCCCGCTCTAGTTTATACAATGATATGCCAAATTGCAAACATCTCTCTTTCAGCGCCTTATGAAACTATTTTATGTTCTACTGTACGGTTACGGTACAACAACTGTTCGGTTTTGATACACTTGACCGGGTGAGCATTTTAGCTGGCTAACCGGCATTTTTCCAGGTAAGTGTACCCTGCGACGCGACTAAAAAATAAATCTTCTTTGCACGGGACTTTTACGCTGGCGCTGGATGTTCCACATATCAGCAGCTGTAAAGGTCTTTTTCGGCTGCACCGGGTGAAAGTCCAGGGCGATGGTTTCTTCTACGACTGTTGCGAGTTTGTCGACTTCATTTTCACCCAACCGGGCAAACAATGTTTTTGAATTCTTTTTCATGATGCTAATTTTTTAATTTTTAAAAATGGATTTGAGCGTGTTTAGAAAATTGACCTGCGTTGTACAAATGATCTTCTTTGGCGCTGGATGTTCCAAAGTTCTGCAGCAGTGAAAACTTTTTTTGGAGCCGCTGTTGCTAAACCAAAGGCCAGGGTTTCATCAACGATGGTTGTGAGGTTGGTTACTGCCTGTTCGCCGAGCTGGGCAAATAAGGTGGTTGATTGCTTTTTCATGATTGTCATTTTTTGTTGTTTTAAAGATTGTTTTGATTAAATGTTTTGTATTCATACCATATACAACCTTGTGCCAATCCACAGAAAATTGATTTTCAATTACTTATAAACCAAGGTTGATTTTATCCTGTTCGGTTTCGATACAGTCATTATCCGCTTTCGATACAGAAGCGGATAGTTTATTTCTTGCGGCGGTCAAAAAGGAAGCGAAAAGGATGAGGACGGAAAGCGAATCGGAATTTTTGGCTTTTGAAAAGCCTTTTTATGAACTTAAAGCAGGAAAAACGAGCTTGATTTCTTAAAAAGTATTGCGCCGATAAAACGTTAACGAATCTTTTTGTTTTTTGGGAAGAGGCTTACCGCTTAAAAAATGCCGCGATTGATTTGATTGCCTTCCCTTAATTTAGTTGCGTACGAAGCCGGAGAAAATAAAATAAATTGTGAACGCGAAAATTTATTTTGACACCGGGTTATCGGCTGGGTTCTACCATCGCTCACCCAGGAATCTTCACTAAAAGGCCTATACAATTACGAAGACATGAATTTAAAGAACGCCAACATTTTGGTTATCGATGATGATACAGATGTGCTGCTGGCAGTAAAGCTGTTGCTAAAAACTGAAGCCAAAGAAGTTGTAACGGAAAAGAACCCGGAGAACATCAAGCACCTGTTAGCGGCGACAAAGTTTGACATCGTATTGCTGGATATGAATTTCAACAGCAGCATCAACACGGGCAACGAAGGAATTTTTTGGCTGAAAAAGATCAAGGAGATTGATGAAAACATGGCAGTGATCATGATCACCGCTTACGGAGACATCGACCTGGCGGTGCGTTCCCTGAAAGAAGGTGCTTCGGATTTTATGATCAAGCCCTGGCACAATGAAAAACTGGTGGGCACCATCACGGACATTTTAAGCAAGAAAGCTTCGGGTAAATCTGCCCCATCGTTGAAGGTGGCGAACGACTCGGTGATCGGCAACCAACTGTTAGGCAACAGCGAAGTAATGCAGGAGATCTTCTATAAGATAGAAAAGATCGCACCCACAGATGCCAATGTGCTCATCCTTGGTGAGAACGGCACCGGTAAAGAATTAGTGGCGCAGGCCGTTTATCAAAAATCGCTGCGGGCCCGAAAGGCTTTTGTAAAAGTTGATGTAGGCGCCTTAACGGAATCGTTATTTGAGAGCGAGTTATTCGGCCATAAGAAAGGAGCGTTTACGGATGCCCGTGAGGACAGGGTCGGACTTTTCGAAGCGGCAAACGACGGTACGCTTTTCTTAGATGAGATCGGCAACATCACTTTGCAGCAGCAGGCAAAGTTGCTAACGGTACTGCAGGGACGCCGGATCACACGGCTCGGCAGCAATGAATCTATCCCGGTCAATATTCGCCTGGTTTGTGCGACGAACCTGCCGCTGGCAGAACTGGCCAACGAAAATAAATTCCGCAAGGATCTCATCTATCGCATCAACACAGTAGAGATCACCATCCCGCCCCTGCGCAAAAGGAAGGACGATATCATCATGCTGGCGAAATATTACGCCAAGATCTACGCTGATAAATACATAAAACCGGTACCGGAATTTGATGCGGGCTGCCAGGAAAAATTGTTAAATTATACATATCCCGGCAATGTACGCGAACTGCAGTACAGCATTGAAAGAGCGGTGATCATGGCCGACCAGGACCTGCTGCAGTCGGGCGACATTATTTTTTCGCCGCTTGAATCAACGGGCGTGATGAATGAAGAAGCGGGCGACCTGAAGCTCAGCAGCATGGAAAAAAATACCATCCTTAAAGTGATCGAAAAACACAATGGCAATATTTCAAAAGCCGCCAAAGAACTGGGCATTACCCGCACTGCACTTTACCGTAGACTAAGCAAATATGAAATTTAGAAAATTCGAGTGGACCTTACTGCTGAGGATCGTTTTCTTGCTTGCCATGCTCAGTGGCATCGCGCTGTTGCTCGTACGTCAATATTATATGCCGGCTGCCTTTTGCGTGGTGATCCTGATCTTCCAGGTGATCGACCTGTTTCGTTTTACCAATAAAAGCAACGTAGAGTTGCAGCAGTTTGTTGAGTCGGTCCACTATCGTGATTTTTCTAGAAGGTTTGACGAAAAGCACGCCCCTGCCAGTTTACAACCGATGCGGAAAGGCTTTAACGAGATCAACAACACTTTTAAGATCATCAGTAAAGAAAAAGAAACGCAGTATGTGTACCTCCAGAATATCCTCGAACTGGTGGACACCGGCATACTTTCCTACGAGCATGCTACCGGCGAAGTCATGTGGATGAATGAAACCCTGAAGAAGTTGCTGGCCGTGCCTTACATCAAAACCATTCATTCACTGGAGAAACGGGAAGAGGCGGCTTATGCCGAGATCATCGCTATCAACCCGGGAGAAAATAAAGTAATCGGGCTGAAGGGAGATAAAACGATCGTAAAAGTATTGATGAGTGCCACGGCTTTTCAAACCGATGGAAAAAAATACAAACTGATTGCCTTTCAAAATATTAACGAGGCGCTGGAAGAAACCGAGTCGAAGGCCTGGCAAAAACTGTTGAGCGTGATGACGCACGAGATCATGAATTCCGTAGCACCGATCTCTTCGCTCGCCGATACACTAAAGAACCGGTTACAGTTAGCCGTAGGAGATCTGAATAACAAGACCGGCTCCGTAGATGACCTGGAACTGGGCATCGATACCATCAAACGCCGCAGCGAAGGTTTGTTGAAATTCGCGGAAACTTATCGCAACCTTAATAAGATCACCACGCTGACGGTGAAGAAAATTTATATCCGCGACCTCTTTGAAGCGATGCATAGTTTGATGCAGCCAACATTGGAAAAGAAAGGCATCGAACTGGAGATCATTCTAAAAGATCCCGACCTGATGCTGGAAGCAGATGGCACCTTGATTGAGCAGGTATTGATCAATCTGGTGGTAAACGCCATGGATGCGGTAAAAGACCGCGAAAATCCGCGGATCTTATTATCGGCCTACATTACACCAAGCAACAAGGTTGTTATTAAAATTGCAGACAATGGCAGTGGCATGCCGGATGAACTCCTCGATAAAATTTTTGTTCCTTTCTTCAGCACCCGCAAAACTGGCAGCGGGATCGGGTTAAGTCTTTGTAAGCAGATCATGATGTTGCATAAGGGCACCATCCAGGTGCAAAGTGTCGAGGGTGAAGGGTCGGCATTTTTGCTATTTTTTTAACTAGCAGAAACGGGTATTCGCGAAAGGTTATATTTAAAGCAAAAGTGAAGCCGCGATCATTACAAACAACAAACTCGCCACGCTTAAGACGACGCTCAGCAACGAAAAGCTCCTGTACGTTTGTTGCATCGTTAACCCGCTGAATTGCGCAATCACCCAGAAATAGGCATCATTGGTATGACTGATCATCATGGCCCCGGCAGCAGTGGCGCTCAATAACAGAGACAGGGACATTGGCTCGGTAAAACCCGCGATGCCTGCAATAGGACTTAGGATAGAGGTGGCTACGATGATGGTTGAAGTGGTTGAGCCCTGGGCAGTTTTTAGTAATGTACCGATGGCGTACGCGATCAGCAAAAATAACAACGGTGAAAAACTGCCATTACTAACCCAGGCCTGCACCATGTCCGCCAAGGGAGTTTTCTTCAACACATTTCCAAATACACCACCCGCGCCAACAAGGATCAGGATCGGACCAGCATGACGAATGGCTTCCATCATCCACTGGTTAAATACTGCTGCTCCTTTTTTGGGTAGCAGCAACAGGGATAGTATTAATCCAACCAGTAAAGCCAGGAGCGGGCTGCCGATAAACAGGAGGATATTTTTCAACCCGGGTGGCAGGGCAATCAACCCAGGTATGGAACCTGCGGCGATCAGCAATACCGGGACGATCACTGGCAGACTACTTTTCCAAAGTGCGGGGAGTTGCGGTGGAATTTCCGTGATTTCTTCAACCGCTTCACCAGTGTCTTCCATTTTATGTAGAAACCTGGAGGCGAAAAGCCAGCATATAACGGTTGCGGGTACACTGATCAGCAGTCCGGTCAAAATCACTGTGCCGAGATGCTGTCCCAGCCCGAGGTTTGCAGCACCCGCAATGGACCCGGGGTGCGGCGGTAGCAAGGTATGCGTGATGTACAAGCCACCGGCAAGCCCGCTGACGATGGCACGGTACGACTTTCCGCTTTCGCGGCTAAGCGGTCGCGTTAGTCCATTAAGGATCACAAAACCACTATCACAAAAAATGGGAATACCGACAACTGCTCCGATAACCGTGATGGCTAACACCGGACGATCTTTCCCAAAAAAACCGATGATCGCATCGGCTATGCGCAAGGTTGCGCCACTTTTCTCCAGCACCGTTCCGATGAGCGTACCCAGGATAACGACTAATCCAATATGCGTCATCATATTTCCAAATCCGTCATTGGCCGTCATTGCAATTTCGGCCAGCGGCATACCGACCACCACGGCGGTCAGCAGGGCAGCCGTCAGTAAAGCAAGGAACGGATGCCATTTAAAGCGGGCACAGGCAATAACGATAAAAATAATGGCGCCGGTAATGGTACCGAGAAGAGGAAGACCGCTGAGCATGAATAGATGTTGTTTATGCGATGAAGCGCCGGATCTATTTAGAGCTGGTATGCTACTCCACGATCACTACCACGAGGTCCATCACGTTTGTTTGTGTGGGACCGCTTTCATACAATCCATTTACTTTTTTAAAAAACCGGTTCGAGTCGAAATTCAGCAGGGCTTCTTCCGCGCTGATGCCCGGCAGGTTCATAAGGTCAAGGATTTCCTGGTCTGCCACTGCGCCTGCAACCGGCGTATCACCATCAGTACCATCCGTGCCGGCAGCGAGGAAGGTGATTCTATTATCATAGCCCGGTTCATTATTCCTTGTCATTTCCACCAGGGAACTGAGCGCCATGTGCTGGTTGCGTCCACCCGTTCCCGTTCCCTTTACCGTAACGGTCGTTTCACCGCCCAACAGGAAACAAGCCGGCCTCGGACCCGTGTATTTTTTGCAGGAGCGGGTAAACTCACGGCCAACCGTAGCCGCATCTCCGTTCATGGTGTCGTCAATAAACGGCACTTCGTAGCCAAGGGATTTTGCGCTGGCTTCTGCGGCCCGCAGGGCGATTTTATTACTGCCGATTATTTTATGCTCGATGTGATAAAGTTCAGCGGCGGCGGGTTTCAAAGTTTCAGGAACGAGGCCCTCCAGGCCGTCAGCAATGTGTTTCGCAATCACTGGGGGAAGTTTGCCGGTAATGCCATATTTGTCAAGAATCTTTTGGACATCCGCAAAACTGCTTTCATCCGGCACGGTAGGACCGCTGCCAATCGTATCCAGGCGATCATCGGGCACATCAGATATGATGAATGAAAACCACCTGGCGCCGGGGGCAGCCTGTTGTAATAGTTGCCCACCCTTGATACGCGATAAATGTTTCCTCACCGCATTCATTTCTTCTATTCTTGCGCCGCTTTTTAGAAGAAGCGAGAACACCTGCTGCAAGTCCGGAAAGGTGGCACCTGCCGGCACATCCGCCCACACGGAAGACGCACCGCCACTGAGCAGGCAAATGATGATATCGTCGTTGGTTGTTGTGGCAAGGAGTTCCAGCATGCTTGCTGTAGCTGTTAAGCTCCGTTCGTCCGGAACCGGGTGGCCAGCTTCCAGGCAGCGGATCTTTTGAAGAGGTAACGCGTGCCCATTTTTCGTGACGATAATGCCCTTTGTTAACAATGAGCCCATCAGCCTTTCAGTTACCTGCGCCATCGCGGCGGAAGCTTTGCCTGCCCCAATAACGTAAATGTTAGTAGCAGCTGAGCGTGGAATTTTCTGGTCGAAGATGATGAGTTGCTCTCCCTCCACCCTGAGATGAGCTGGAATCAGTTCATTGGGATGAACCGCGCTGACCGCAGCATTAAATATTGCTTTCGCATCTTTTCGAGCACTCATTTAACCGTATTTTTTTTACATCGCCAAGCAGATAATTGGCTAATTAGCTAATTTGCTAATGAGCTAATTAAGGAATTAAGCCATTTTCATATTGTACGATTCTGAATTCAACCACCCTCCGCATTTTCATCAGCATATTAGCACATCAGCTAATTAGCTAATTGAGAAATTGAGCCATTTAAAAAAACTACAAAACCCTCTCCCCCGCATCCAGCCCCATTTTGATATGCGCCTTCGGCAAGGGTTGATCTTCCACGATGGCTTTGTACAATTCCATATTTACCGCCTTTTCACTTTTCGCGATCACAACGGTCGCTACGGTATTGCCGATGATGTTTGTGATGGCCCGGGCCTCGCTCATAAAACGATCCACACCAAGTAATAGGGCGAGCCCTTCGATGGGGATCACCTTGATGGCAGTTAGCGTGGAAGCGAGTACAATAAAGCCACTACCGGTAACCCCGGCAGCACCCTTGCTGGTAATCATGAGGATGCCGAGAATGGTCAATTGCTGACCCATGCTCAGGTCAACATTAAAGACCTGCGCCAAAAATATCACCGCCATACTAAGGTAGATGGTTGTGCCATCCAGGTTAAAACTGTACCCTGTGGGAATGATGAGGCCGACGACGCTTTTATGGCAACCCGCGGCTTCCAGTTTCTGCATGATGTTGGGCAACACCGGTTCACTGCTGCTGGCGCCGAGCGTGATCAGTAATTCTTCCTTGATGTATTTCAGCAGCTTCCACAAACTAAATCCATTGTACTTGCAGATGAGGTTGAGCACTATTGCAACGAACAAAAAAACCGTGAGGTAAAATGTCAGCATCAATTTGCCGAGGGCGAACAGGCTCCCGAATCCAAACTGCCCGATCGTGTAGGCCATTCCACCAAAGGCGCCGAGTGGAGCCAGGCGCATGATGATCTTCATGATACCGAAGATCACCTTGCTGATGCGGTCGAGGGTAACCAGCAGGCCTTGCCCATAGGGCCCCAACCGCGAAAGGGCTGCACCGAATAGCACACTGAACAATAATATCTGCAGGATATCTCCTTCGGCGAAGGACTTAAAAATATTATCGGGAATGATGTGGGTGAAGAACGAAACCCAATCCAGCTCTTTTGCTTTAGTAGCATAGCCGGCAACTTTATTCCCTTGTAAATGATCAACGTTGACACCGGCCCCGGGCTTTACAAAGTGGGCCACGAGCAACCCGATCACCAACGCGATCGTGGTGACAATTTCAAAGTATAGCAGTCCCTTACCTCCAACCCGTCCCACCTTCTTCATATCACCGGCACCGGCAATTCCTAGCACGATGGTAAAAAAAATGATCGGTGCGATGATCATTTTAATGAGGTCAATAAATTTTTCACTGATGAGTTTACCGGTCGGCGCGAAGGAAGGAAATAGCCAGCCGACGAAAATACCCAGGGCGATCCCGATGAGCACCTGTATGTATAGAATCTTTAAATATTTCATGCTGTTGGGAAAACAAATCGTTCAACCTGGAAAAGAAATAATATTTGGATGGTTCTTAAATCACCTGGGACTGATACTCAACACTCAGAGAGTTCAGCACCAAATTAAAACTAAATAAGAACGCGGTAAAATCTTCTTTCACAGGCATCCCAAGCAGCTTTAGGTCCAATGACCCGGTGAGTTTACTTAACGTTTGTGCCAGCTGGATGTACAGGAGTGCAAACTGTTTGAAACGAGTTACCTAACGGAGAAGTATGGACGCAACAGGCGATCCGGATACGCAAGGATGAAATTGTATCCGCCGGGTCAAAATGGGGTTGGGTGACAAGTGTGTCCGGTCGGTAGAACAGCAATACACAAACCGGCAATTATTTCGGAAACACAAAAAATTACCGAAAATTATCCTGAAACAGGGAGAACATTTTTATTATGAATTTATACTAAAATTAAACGCGCTTTTTTGTGTCTAATTCCGTAATCTAGCAGCTGCAATCTACAGATATACCATCCCTCCGCTGACTGGACTTCAGACTAAAATATAAGCCAGATTTTTTATGGATTAATGTTCGATTTGCTTGCACGGACCCACAGGATTTTGCTTTAATCTGTCTCTACTGATAACGCCTGGTTAAGCTTCCCTCTTCTGATTGTTATTGTAATCACGGTTATGCATTGGCTTCATGAACTGTTCTGATCCAGGATCCTCCTGAAAATTCACCTCTTCTTAATTGTTTGCGGTTGTGCAATTCGCCTCTTATTGAAACTCGGCTAGGTTACAAAATTTAATTAAGCATTCCTGGGGTGTCTCCCTGGAAGAAAACTACTGGTGATCCTTCCCCATGAATTTGGTTTCCCTGCCAAACCCTCTTATGGACTCTATACCCTTTCAACATTCTTCATTTTTAATACATTCATTATGCAACCCAGAATATTTAGGGGCAACCATGGCTTAAGCCTGGTGGCTCTATGTATGGTTTTAAGTCTGCTTGTTAGTTGTGTGAAAGATCATCCACTTCCACCAACCGCTAGCCATGAAAGAGGAGATGTCGTATTTGACTGGTATAAGATGATGATCAGGATCCAGTTGTACACAACTCCGGCACCCGTTGTGCTGCTAAACAACAGGGCCTTTGCCTATGTCGGAATAGGGCTGTACGAATCAGTCCAGCCTGGCATAAAGGGAGCTCTTAGTCTGTCTTCCAAACTTTACCAAATGCCGGCTATGCCTGAGCCCGGCTATCACGGGCAGTATGACTGGGAGGCAAGTGCCAATGCTGCGCTGGCTAGCCTGTTTCGCCAGTTTTCGGTTAACCTGACCGATGCCAACAAGGCCAGTATGGACTCACTCGAAAAAGCGTGGAACAAGCGGATCAAGTCCCACACAAGGGAAGAAGTTCTTGCCCGTTCGCGGGCTTTCGGACAGTCGATTGCGACAGCCGTTTACAACTGGTCCACTTCGGATAATTTCAACCTTTCCGCTGCGGGCTACGAGATCCAGGAATTTCCAGGTGCATGGGAACGTACCCCACCGGCTATGGCCCTGCCGGTAGGCCCTTTTCTAAAAAACTCAAGGCCCTTGCTCCAATCCAGCTTGTCGGTTAATGCGCCGCCATTACCGTTTCCGTATTCACCGGAACCTTCCTCGAAGTTCTACAAGGCAGCCGAGGAAGTTTACAATATTGCCCTCGGGTTGACGACAGAGCAGAAATACATTGCCAGCAGGTGGGCTGATGTTGGTGGGCCCGGTGTAGGCTTTGCCGGTGGTGGTCACTTATTATTTATTGCCACCGAGATCCTCGAAAAAAAGAATACCAGACTGGGGGAAGCAGCGGAAATGTATGCTAAAATGGGTATCGCTCTGAAAGAGGCGATTTATAGAGTTTGGAAAGGAAAATTCGATTTTCTCCTGCTCCGGCCTATCACCTATATCAACGACCACATCGATGGTGAATGGACATCTTTTCTGGCTACCCCGCCCTACCCGGATTATCCCTCCGGGCTGGTCGCATTATACAGCGCGGCAATGCAGATCCTTGTAAGACAATACGGCGACATGGCAGTAACCGACAATGCCTATGTGTGGCGTGGCGACGGTCCGCGACATTTCCCATCCATAACGAAACTGGTTGAAGAGGCCGGAGATTCGAGGATCTATGCCGGGATCCACTACCGGTTTACCCAAGAGATAACCATTCAATTTGCCAAAGAATTAGGCAACACCGTCTACGACATCAACCTTACAGGGAAACGCAATCCTTAAAAGTATCGGATTAGGAGCACAAAAAATAAAAATGCGAGCCGCGAATTGATCAGGCACAACAAATAAACCGTGAAATTCAGTCAGACGCCTCATTGCCTTGCAGTGGGGCGTCTGATATTTTCAGATAGCGGATTAATGGGAAAATTTTTAGGAAAGACAGGAGGACCATGCTTAAAGAAATAGTCGTGAAACGATGAATTTTTAAGGAGGATACCAGATCATTTTATTGATGCTCGTACTGCCCCGCGCAAACTGAGGAAGAAGCCAGCCTTTGAGAATAGCAGCTCAATCCCGAGGAGAACTTGTATGCCGAGAACCGATGAGATTTTTTTGTTGATGGTAAAACAAGACGTTCAATATAAAACCAATAATATTTGAATGCTTCCCAAATCACTTGGGACTGATGCTGTATTTTCGTGGAATTCAGAGCCAAATTGAAACTAAATATGAACGCGGTAAAATCTTCTTTCGTAGAAACCATGCGCTGGTTTGGACCCAATGACCCGGTGAGCCTGGCGGACATTTTACAGGCCGGCTGCACGGGTGTGGTCACTGCCTTACACCATGTACCTAACGGAGAAGTATGGACGCAGCAGGCGATCCAGGAGCGTAAAGATGAAATTGAAAAAGCCGGTTTAAAATGGAGCGTGGTAGAAAGTGTACCTGTGCATGAAAACATTAAAACACAAACCGGCAATCATGTGGAATACATAGAAAATTACCAGCAAAGTATCCGCAACCTGGCAGCTTGCGATATCCGGATCGTGACATATAATTTTATGCCGGTCCTGGACTGGACGCGGACCGATCTCGCCTTTGAAACCGCTGATGGCAGCAAGGCATTGAAGTTTGAGAGATCCGCCTTCATCGCTTTTGATCACTTACTCTTGAAACGTCCCGGTTCTGAAAGCAGCTATACAGTAGAAGAGATTTCATCCGCGAAAGAGCGCCTTGCTTCTATGTCGGAGGCAGAGATCCACAAGTTGGAACGAAACATCATTGCCGGCCTGCCGGGAAGTGAAGAAAGTTTCACGCTCGAAAAATTTCAGCTCGCTTTAGATACTTATAAAGATGTGGACGCGGCTGCCTTGAAAAAACATTTGATCCATTTCCTGCAGCAGGTACTTCCGGTCTGTGATGAAGTTGGAGTTAAAATGGTGATTCATCCGGATGATCCGCCATACCCCATCCTCGGTTTGCCCCGCGTAGTAAGCACAGCGGCAGATATACGCGACCTTATCGAGGCTGTACCCTCCTTAAACAATGGGCTATGTTTTTGCACCGGTTCCTTTGGTGTGCGGCCAGATAATGACCTGCCCGCCATGGTGGAAGAATTTGGTGAGCGCATCAACTTTATACACCTGCGAAGTACACGCAGAAATGCCGCCGGTGACTTCTACGAAGACAATCACCTGGAAGGCGATGTGGACATGTTCGCAGTGGTGAAAGCCTTACTATCTATAATGCATAAACGCAACGAGTCGTTACCCATGCGCCCGGATCATGGCCACCAGATGCTGGATGACCTTAAAAAGAAAACCAATCCCGGCTACAGTGCGATTGGCCGCCTGCGGGGATTGGCAGAACTGCGTGGACTAGCCTATGGAATAGCCCGCAGTGCGTATGCTGATTAACAACTAAAACGATTCAGCACCTTCCATTCATTGCTTCTTTGAACTTGCCGGTTTATTACCGAAGGCGGGATTACTATTGCTAGCGTCTATGCGTAATGAATCTGCTATGCTACCATCGCGCCATCCACCAGTGAATCTTTTACGGCTAACCAACGTAGGGCGGAGAGTTCATTGGCAGCGATGGAAAAAAGGTTATTGAAGACAAAGGCCGGCGCATTATTCCGCACTTCTTTCAACCAGGCAATGATCTCTGCATTATTCATCCCGTTCATCATCCAGCGACTGAACAAGACCATGTCATCCGGGGCTATGTTCGCCATGATCTCCCGCGTGATCCCATGTAATTGTTCGTCGGTATAATTTGCCCACAGGAAGTTGTTGAGCAGATTTTCCTCTTTGGCCATGTGTTTCAGGTTGAAGATAAGAAAGTCAATAAACGCGACGCGAACGGCACCACCCAGGATCACTCTTTCTTCTGTGATGAAATTATGGTTGAAAATATTGACGAGCGAGCGGATGCGATTTCCCAGCACATGATCTTCCACATGTTCGTCTTCAAAAAGTGCCGCGGCGGCCGGTTCGTAGAGGTCTACCGCGGGCAACACGAAATTATCTTCAGAGAAAGCGTGCCGATCGAAAAGATCCATTACCTCGACAACCTGCTTCATTACAAGATCCGCCTCGTGGGAAGTAGCAAAATCTGTTTGCTGTAAAGAATTAGCTGTATGATAAAGTAAGGCCCGAAGTCCCTTGTGTACGTTTGAGAAAATGTTGAACCGCTGCATAAAAAAATAGTTGTTAAATGAATAATTATGCAGCAAAACTGGCGCAAAGATGAGCACCGGTCAATCTCTCCATACATGAACTGGAATATTCAGTGCATGAATTGCCAAATAAGAAAACCGAGGGAAGGAATGTAAAATGGGAACCAGCAACAACGAAAAGAAAAATAAATACGAATCAAAAACCTTTGCGACCTGTTGTTTAAAACGAACGTAAAGTTTCATTGCGTCGGTCAACAGAGTTCCGCTGTCCTTCCCCACAGTAGTACAAAAGCTTAACCAGGGAAACGACCGAAATCGGGCTGTTTTCGATTTCGGGTCGCCTTTTTTATTTCTTTTTTGGCGAGACAAAAAAGAAAAAGCAGGAACTACAAAAAAGGAAGGATGAACAAAAAGATATACGCAAGATGAAGCGTCGTTAATAAACTTAGAACCACTCCGGTTCCTCAAAATATCAAAAAAGAAATAGAAGAAATCACCTACCGAAGAAACCTTGCAGCTGAACCTGGGTTCAGCGTGCGCCTTTTACCGGGAACCCGCTTTCTTTTTTGGCGGGACAAATATGAAAGCGTCGGCACAAGCAAGAGTACAAGCGGTGGCAGGCAGAGGAGTAAATGAAGTAGCATAAGCGTATGGGTGGTAGAGGTAACAAGCAAAAAACAAGGCTAAACGAAACGCAGGGTAATATCCCGCGGCATTGGTGGTAGCTGGATCTTGTCGTGTTCAGACAACAAAGAAAAAACGAATACGAGCGGCACCATCAACATCACCAGGAAAAACCGCAAACAAAAACAACAGAGGTAAGTGAAAAAAACCAGCAAGCGTTTCATGTTCAGAGAATTTTATTTTTAATGAAAGAAGCAGGGATGACAATGCTAACAGTTGTGCCCTCGCCAAGTTGGGAAGCAAGAGAAATTTCAAACCCATGATACACGGCAATGCTTTTCACAATCGAGAGCCCAAGTCCAAAACCTTCGCTCTTAGACTTCCCGGTTTTTTTAAAACGGTTGAAGACGGTACTGATCTCGCCGGCAGCGACACCAACCCCTGTATCTGATATGATTATCGTGTAAGGCTGGCCGTGAGCCTGGTGATCTTTTACGGTAATGGTACCATGTTCTTTGTTGTACTTGATCGCGTTATTTACAAGGTTGTAACACAATTGGAAAAGCAGGTCGCGATTCACATCTGTGATCATTACACCACTGGAAACTTCCAGTACGAACTGTACATCTTTCATCTCCATCCGGGAGGACAATTCCTCCGATACTTCCAGGAGCAGGTCGTGAATGCTGACAACGTCTTTCTTTACAAACTGGTCATTTTCAATACGTGAAATATACAACAATGAATGAACGATCTTCTTCAACCGGTTGAGGGTGTTGATCATAGGCATCAGCTTTTCCTGTTGCTGTTCACTCAAACTTTCATCCATCATCAGGTTCTCAATATTGTTCTGCAGAATGCTGATAGGTGTTAATAATTCATGCGAAGCATTTGACGTAAACTCCCGCTCTTTGGCAAAGGCTTCATGAATTTTTTCCATGAGATCGATCAGGGAGCGGTCTAGAAATTTAAAGTCGGTGGTAGAAGTCTCAACAGGCACCAGGCTTTCTTTAAAAGGAAATTTACTGTCGCGCAATTTCGTGCGCACAATTTTGCCAAGCGGACGAATGAGGATGTTGGTATACAACAGGTCAACGAGGATACTTAGCAGGATCAGTCCGATCAGTGCATAGAGCGTAAACCGCTGCAGCAGCGAATTATATTCGCCAATGGTAGCCGTTGTTTTTCCAATCTCGAGCAGGTATTTCCTGGAATCCGAATTCAGTACGTGCGTGAGCACGCGGTAATTGAAGGTGTCATTCTCGATGATACGCTGCGAGGTTTCGATGGTATCTTTTGAGAAGCCGTCGATACGTGGCGACAACGAAATGTACTCTTCCTTAAGCATCGTATAACTGCCATAGGTGCTGTCGCCCTGGAGGTAATATTCTAACCCGTTTCGCTGGATGACATCCAGCACTTTTTTCTTTTGTTGGGTGAGATAATAGTTGGTGTATTGAAAACTGACGCGACCAACGAGCATGGGTAGTGCAAACACGAACAGCACAACGATCAACAGCTTTGACAGCGTGATGAAGAGTGTGAGTTTGGTAAGCAGTTTCATTTAGGCTTAAAGTTTTATTTTATAGCCGATTCCACGGAGGGTCTGCAGCCATTCTACCGGTGCATACGCGGACAACTTTTTACGGATATTCTTGATGTGTACGTCAATGTAGTTGGAGTCGTAATCTTCGTCATTAAAATTACCCCAGATGTGTTCACTTAACTGGAATCGTGTGAGCGGGCGATTCTTGTGGAGCAACATATAGCTCAACAGGTCGAACTCTTTCCGGGAAAGATCCACTTCTTTTGACTGGTGTTTGATGGCGCGTTTGTTCAGGTCAACATTGAATTCGCCCAGCTCAATTACCGGGTCGTTGTTGCCCGATTTGCGCCTGGTGATCGCCTGCATCCGCGATTGTAGTTCGAGCAAAGAAAATGGTTTGGCGAGGTAGTCATCCGCTCCCAGGTCGAGCCCCTTGATGCGGTCTTCAAGATCGCCGCGGGCGGTTAAAATAATGTAAGAAGCATCCGGGCATAATTTTTTCGTATCGTCGAGGAGGAGCAGGCCATCCTTGTCGGGCAGGCCGAGGTCAAGCAGGATAAAATCGTATTGATTCACCTCCATCAGGTCGGTCGCGTCAGTCGCGGTTCCGGCAATATCGCAGAGGTAAAATCCTTTCTCCAGGAATTTACATACTTCCTTCGCCAGCGCCTTTTCGTCTTCGACTATCAATACTTTCATACAGATCAGAACTGGTAATAAAAGCTCAAGGTTACAAAAGAATTGGCAGCCCCGGCTTCGGTTCCGGCATTATTGCTCAGGATGGAAAGTTGATAAGCAGCCTCCACTAAATATTGGGCCCGGTTATATGCCAATGGCAAGCGGAAGTTATAGGAGAGCAAGTTGAATTCGGTGGTGCGTTCGGTGGTAGTCGTCGTGGTAGTGGTGCCAGGACCGTTTCCATTGTTACTATTATTACCATTGCCATTTCCATTACCGTTTCCATTACCATTGCCTGTTCCTGGCAAGGTGCCAAAAATAGGATTCAACCGCTTAAGCACACTGTCACGAATTATTTGCGTTTCGGTGTAGGTCTGGTAAAAATGTTGGGTTCCCGCAACCACTTCCGCCGAAGGCGTGAGGGTAATGACGTCCTTCGGACTGATGCTAAAAAGGTTGATCGACTTTGAAAGCCCGCCGGTTACAAACCCATCGTTGACATCGCCAAAAGCCATGTCACCTGTAACGGCCACTGTTATCCATTTGCTGTAGGTAAGACCGGCACTAGCATTGTTTGCATTACCGGCCTGTAATAAGGGAGACAATTTTGGATAAAAGCTGTGACTCACGTTGAGGTCAGCCGTTAAATCCTTGGCTACCGTAAAGCCAAATCCGAGGCCAAGAGTGGCCGCGGATAAGGTGGAAGTTTTGTCGTTGAGGAGCTTGTAGGTTGAGCCGGATAAGTACAGCCCATTTTTTAATCGGTAGGTGGCGGCGAGCGCTGCGTAGGGTGTGCTCTCCGCCGCCTTTTGACCGTAGTAACTCGCATTGTTTGCGTAAACGGCCCCGATCGTTAAAGTTGATTTCAGAGGTACGATGCTGTCAGTGGTAAGCTCGGTGCTGTCGGCCTGGGCCAGGGCGCCCAGGCTAAACAACATCGCAATCATTGTGGTAGTGTGTAGTTTCATGAAGTAAGCTCTTAACTATTTGGGTATTTTCAAATTAGGCTTTATCACCTTTGGCTTTATGATCTTTACCGGTTTAACTTTTATATTAACAGGTACCGGCAGTTGCTGCTTGCGCACTTTCGGTACTGTTTTAATCATTTCATCTGCAGGTTTAGCGGTGGTAGGGTCAACCGTTTTAACAGCAGGTGGAATAGTGTCGTTTATTGTTATTATCTGGTTGAACTGGCTGGTGGTAAACTTGCATGGTGCGCTTTTATGAGTGGCAATTGCAGTTGTGGAACTACTTACCACAACCAGCAAGCCCAGCATCACTCTACACAATTTTCCTGGTTTCATCTTTATATATTTAAACAGGATTGCACCCGGGTGAGATGCAATCCTGGTGATCGGATTAGTTAATCCGGATACCTGAGTTAACGTTAGCGCGGGTTGTTGCTCTAACGGAAGCTGGTGATATTTTCGCTGGCTTTACTTTTTTAGCTGTCTTTACAGCCGTTGAACCACTTGCATGAACTTTATCATGCGATTTTACTGCAACTGCTTTTACACCGTGGGTGGTTTGAGCAGTGGCTGCGGCTACCCGCACAGCTGCACCGTGATTTTCTTGCTTCACCAGCTGGCCATGGTTAACTGCCACTTCAGTGCCCGTGTTTACAGAGGCATCCTGTTCAGTTTGGTTATTTCCCTGGTTCACTTTAACCGTCGCCCGGCTTGATGAATGAGCTGCTACATCCGCGTCCTGCGAAACTACGGATTGTGCGGCTGCTTTTTCTTTTGCGGCCTTGTCAACAACGAGTTCTTTTTTTTCTTTTTTCTCGTGTTTCACCTTTTCTACTACAGCTACCGTGTTTTCCTGGGCAACCGTACCGGCTTCCTGGGCCTTTACGGTTGCTTTGGAATTGACTTCGCCGGCAGCTTTACCCGTGACCGCAGGCTTGTGTGCCTGGATCGCGGCGGTTGCCTTTGCATTTTGTTTGGTTTCAGCGGTTGTTTGCGCAAAGCTTGCAGAGGTAAGCAACATGCTTGCAGCAATGATCAATCTTGTTTTCATTTTTTAAAGTTTTGTGGTTTCAGAAGTAAGACAAGACAAACCTAAAACCCCAACATGAAGCGAAAATGAAAAATGAAAAAATAAATTAAAAATGATGACAAGATATTTTTCAGTGGCGCGCTTTCTTTCGGAGAAAACGCAGTTTTATAACTGCAATGTTGATATCAGGTTGAAAAAACGACGGTCAAAATCAGGCGGTTGCTACCCGGCGGTTAGCCCTTTTGGCTATATTTACTTTAACTAAACAAACCCATTATGGCAAAGAAAAAAAACACGCCTGTTAAGGCTGCTGCGGAAAAAAATATCTTAACGAAGATCGCGGGAAAGGTAGGTTACATCGCGGGCGGAATTGCGGGGCGTAAAGATCATTTGATGGAGATGGCCGGCGATGCAATTGAGTCTGTGAAGTCTACCCTCCACGACATTACGACGAGCAAAAAATTGCCGAAAAAAACCGCACCGAAAGCTGCAGTAAAAGCTCCCGCTAAAAAAGCCGCGGCACCCGCCAAAAAGAAAACACCCGTTTCTGCAACTAAAAAAGCAGTTGCACCAGTAAAGAAAGCCGCGAAGGCCGTGAAAGCTAAAGTACCAGTTGCAGGCAAGAAGGCCGCGGGAAAGAAATAGTCAACTGAAAAGTTGTGTACCGAGCAGATCGACTGGTTGAAATGGCCTGCTCCAGTTTTTCTTTCAAGCAAGCTTATAGCGCGGCAGAAGAACGGCATTCCCGCAACGCGGTAGCTAAATCATTCGCTGATATTTCATCATTAACGATAAAAGCAAGCTTCAATGAAAATGCGAACTTTGACCTGTCTTTTATTCTTACCCATTTTTCTTATGGCACAAGTTAACCGGACCGTGACGGAAGATTATCTCCAGTCTTTCGCCGATGCATTTAATGCCCATGACGTAAACGGAATAATGGCTCACATGACGGCCGACTGCGTTTTCGAATCTTCTGCAGGACCGAATGTGAATGGCGAAAAGTTTGAAGGGCAGGAAAATGTCAGGAAGGCTTTTGAGGTCGTATTTGCCAGCTTTCCTGATGCCCGTTGGAGTTCAGCGCAGCACTTTATAGCAGGCGACAGGGGTTTCTCCGAGTGGATCTTTACCGGCACTAAAACAGACGGCACCAAGGTTGAAGTGACGGGTTGCGACCTGTTTACTTTCAAGGATGGTAAAATCGCCATTAAGAACTCTTACCGGAAGAATCGACTTCCAGTAAAATAAAAAATAAACGACAGCTAAAAATGCTGCGTCGCGATCCTACAAACCAGCACAAAATCATAAATCGCAGACCGGCAGTCTTCTTTAAGTTGTAGCAACACAGGCTATTAAATCAAGCCTTGTTCGGGCAATACATAACCCGCATTTTGCTTCCACTAACACCAACGAACAATCGCTATTTAAAACTTATAAAAATGAGAATAAAAATTAAGCTCCTCCTGGTATCCGCTGCCCTGGCCGGTTTTGTTAGTTGCAAAACCAGTCAGCTGATACACGCGTCTACGCCTGGTAACGAAATGTTTAAAGTGACCGTTCTGTATCCAAACGGGGAAGGAAAAACTTTTGACATGAACTACTATGAAACCAAACACATGCCAATGGTGGCTGGATTTTTAGGAGAGAATTTAAAATTTTATGAAATTGACAAAGGCATTTCCGGAAGAACGCCAAGTGACAAAGTGCCTTTTTTAGCGGTGGGCTATTTTTACGTAAAGGATGTTGCGGCCTATGGAAAAGCAATAGGAGCAAACCGGGATGCGGTGGTCAACGATTTTAAAAACTACACAAATATTCAGCCTGTTATACAGATCAGTGAGGTGAAACAGCTGGGTTTCAATAATGCCAAATAAAAACACGAAGCGGTTGTATTCAACTGAATATTTTGATACGACACAACATTAAAATTCGGCGCCGACAAAACGTCGCCGCACTCTATCCGCTAAGTAACTCATGCCGGTTCTAGTAATGCAAGCGGAGTGGACTCTTTATCACAAATTTATTATCCCGATTCTTAGCTGTTCTGCCATTTAGTAGAGTGGTAAAAATCCAAAGCGGCTTTGCCGTCCCAGCTCTCACGCAATTGAACGAGGTTTTTCATTTGCCGGCAATCCAAATCTCAAACGAACGAATCATGGCGAATCAAAAAGCATTGATTTACAATCTTCGGGACGTTGATAAAACAAGCGTGAACCTCGTGGGTGGTAAAGCCGCAAACCTCGGCGAACTCACCAGTATCGAGGGCATCCAGGTACCAGCGGGCATCTGCATTTCTACCGACGCACTTGAAAACTTGGTTCTTGCTTCACCTGTGATCAACAGTTTGATAGCGCAATTATCATCAGTACAGCCTGCTGACAAGGAAAATATTGCAGCACTGAGTTCTGAAATTCGCAAAGCCCTTGAAACCACCACCATTCCCCCCGAACTTGCCGAAGAACTTACTTTACATTTAGATAGGCTTGGTGCCAGTGATGCCTATGCCATCCGCTCCAGCGCAACGGCGGAAGATCTGCCAACCGCATCCTTTGCAGGCCAACAAGACTCCTACCTGAACATCATTGGACTCGGGTCGATCCTGCAACATATTGCCCGCTGCTGGGGTTCCTTATTTACGGAACGGGCCATCATCTATCGCATGCAACACGGGTTTGAACATCGGAAGGTGCGTCTTGCGGTGATCATACAAAAAATGGTTTTCCCGCAAGCGGCGGGAATTTTATTTACTGCTGATCCAGTGACTGGTAACCGCAAAATTGTTTCCATCGATGCCAGCGTTGGGTTGGGCGAAGCACTTGTTTCCGGGTTGGTAAATGCGGATAATTTCAGAGTCAGTAATGGCGAGATCATCGGGCGAACAATCTCGACGAAGCAGGTTGCGATCTATGCTGCAATTACCGGTGGTACTACACAACAAAGCATTGAGCCGCAACATCAAAACTCACCCAGCCTTACTGACAAGCAGGTCATACAACTTGAGCAAACCGGGAGGAAGATAGAAGCACATTTCGGCAGCCCGCAGGACATTGAATGGTGCCTGGTGGATGATGGCCTATACATTGTACAGAGTCGCCCTATCACAACTTTGTTCCCCATCCCCGCTGCGAGCGATGCGGCCAATCACGTGTATGTATCCGTGGGGCATCAACAAATGATGACAGACGCTATGAAACCGCTGGGTCTCTCATTCTACCTCCTGACGACCCCGGCACCCATGCGCATCGCTGCCGGGCGTTTATTCGTGGATGTTACCACCATGCTTGCATCGCCTACAAGCAGGGATATCGTGATAGGAGCATTGGGCAAATCTGATCCACTGATAAAAGATGCGCTGCTCACCATCACATCGCGGGAAAATTTTCTTCCCGTGCTAATAGGAGACCAGCTGCCTTCGAAACCGAAAAGCTTCTCCCCTGCTCCTGTACAGGCAGACCATGATCCCGCCATGGTGAGGGAGTTAATTGCGAAAACGCAGGCATCGATCGCTGAATTGAAGGAAACCATTCAAACAAAGTCCGGAACGGAGTTATTTGATTTTATACTGGAAGATCTCCAGCGTTTGAAACAGTTTTTATTTGACCCGCAAAGTCTTGCCCTGATCAATGCCGCGATGGATGCTTCTTCCTGGATCAACCAAAAAATGTATGAATGGCTGGGTGAAAAAAATGCGGCTGATACCCTTACCCAATCTGTACCAAACAATATAACATCCGAGATGGGCCTGGCCTTACTAGACGTTGCTGATGTAATTCGCCCGTACCGCGAAGTGATTCAATATTTGCGGCAGGCAACCAATGAAAACTTTTTTGCCGGCCTGGATATTTTGCGGGGCGGCGCAGAAAGCCGGGAAGCCATTCTTGATTTTCTAAATACTTACGGTATGCGGTGTGCCGGTGAAATTGATATTACAAAAGCGCGGTGGAGGGAACAACCAACAGCCCTGGTCGCCACCATTCTCAGCAACATCAGCAATATGGAGCCCGGCGAAAGTAACCGAAAATTTGAGCAGGGCAAGGTAGATGCGCTGAATAAAGAACAAGGCCTGCTAAATCAATTAGTTCAACTCCCCGGTGGTAAAGAAAAAATGGAAGAGACAAAACGAAAGATCGACCTGCTACGGAACTTCAGTGGTTACCGTGAGTACCCAAAATACGGGATGATCAGTCGCTACTTCGTATACAAGCAGGCGTTACTAAAAGAAGCAGGACAACTAGCCCGCGAAAATATCCTGACCGGAAGAGAAAATTGTTTCTTCCTCTCCTTCCAGGAATTCAGGGAAGTTGTCCGTACACGAACAGTGGATCATGCGCTTATTAAGGAAAGAAAAGCGGACTTCAAAAATTATGAAAAACAAACGCCACCACGGGTGATCACCTCCGACGGAGAGATCATCACGGGTACGTATATACGAGAAAATCTACCCGCAGGCGCACTGGCAGGACTGGGGGTTTCGTCGGGTGTGATCGAAGGCCGGGCACGCGTCATCCTGAACATGGAAGCCGCCGACCTGGCAGAGGGTGACATCTTAGTTACCGCGTTTACAGACCCAAGCTGGACGGCCTTATTTGTGTCAATAAAAGGTTTGGTGACAGAAGTTGGTGGCCTGATGACACATGGCGCCGTTATCGCACGTGAGTATGGACTGCCGGCAGTAGTCGGTGTAGAACATGCCACAACATTGATCAAAGATGGAGCCCGCATCCGGGTAAATGGTACCGATGGATATGTTGAGCTACTGTAAACACATTGTTTCCAGAAAACTTGTGCCTAATATTGCAGGAAGCAACTACCCTTCCTTATGAAATTTAAGACAATTATTCCCTGCCTGCTTTTATTCACAACCCCACTTTTTTCTTTCGCCCAGGACAGCACGTTCAACATTGAATTTCCAACCGGGTGGATCCAATTTCAAAGAGATGATGTATTAAATTCTGTAAAATCAAAATTTGCATTGTCTGACAAGATGAAGGAGGAAATTCTTGCAAATACAAAGTCAAAACAATTATTGGGCTATGCCGCTCCGGCCAAGGCCGGAGCCTTGTATCGCCCGAACATACAGGTACTGCTGATAAAAAACGGCGGACAAAATTTTGCCCAATTCAAAGCGAGCATTCAAAACAGTTTAGGAGCTTTCAAAAATCAAATAGGTGATTTTAAGATCATTGACTCCGTCTCCGAAGTTGTTATTGGGGGCAGGAAGGCGGTGTACGCAAAGATCACTGGGTACCTCCCAACTAAAACGGGTGAAAAAGCCACCTTGATCTCCAGGATCTATGCCGTTCCTGCAGAGAAATATTTTTACCAGGTAACTATGAATGATAGCGCGGATTATGATTGTGAAGCGGACTTCAAAACCGTCCTTGCCTCATTGAAATTGTAGGCTGCATCCAGGATATTCACGTTACTTTGGGACCTTCATAAACACCATCATGAATTGGATACTATTGATCATCGCCGGATTGTTTGAAGTAACCTTCGCCTTTTGTTTAGGCAAAGCAAAGGAAGCGTCGGGCACCGCAGTGTATTGGTGGTATGCTGGTTTTTTAGCGGCGCTTACCATCAGCATGGCCTTGCTTGTAAAGGCAACTCAAACCTTACCCATTGGGACGGCATATGCTGTCTGGACCGGCATTGGTGCTGTGGGAACTGTATTAGTAGGTGTTTTTATTTTTAAAGAACCTGCAACTTTTTGGCGGCTCTTCTTCCTGGTTACGTTGATCGGGTCGATCATCGGACTAAAAGCGGTTTCGCATTAATTGACCGGCATAACAAATCCATCAGCCGTTGATCGCATACACTTTAAGGCGATCAATTCAATTTAACTTTCTACGCTTCTTACAATTTGCAAGACCCTTCACGAGATCCGTGAACACTTCCCGGGCTATTTACCTACGGCTATTATTCCGGTGATATCACCGGGAAATTTTCAAGTTTAAAAATGACCGCTTCGGGAAGCACTTGGTCTGCTTTCCCAATTAGTCGTTGCTCTCCCCTTCTGCGGTGACTAGGTTTGCTGTAGTAATTCAAATCATTAAACCGAGAATATATGCTGCAGAAATTTAAAAACGCTGGTCATTTCACCCGGTTTGGTTCAGCAATAATTTTCGCTATTTTCTTAATTGCCGCCACCGGGGCCACCACCAATAATAAGACGCATAAAACGAACGATATGAAACCTGTCGTATTAAACCAACTACCCATTGAAGCGGTGTTTCCATCTTTCAGTGGTGCAACCGGGTGGCTGAACTCAAAACCTTTAACCGCGAAAGAACTGAAGGGAAAAGTTGTACTCATTGAATTCTGGACTTTCACCTGCATCAACTGGATGCGTACCAATCCATATGCCCGTGCCTGGGCTGAAAAATACAAAGCGCAGGGATTGATAGTGATCGGCGTGCATACGCCGGAATTCTCTTTCGAAAAAGATATTGACAACATTCGCCGTTCGGTGAAAGACAGGAACATAAATTACCCTGTTGCGATCGATAATAACTATGGAGTTTGGAATGCATTCAAAAACCAATACTGGCCCGCGTTTTATTTTATTGATGCCAGAGGAAATATCCGGCACCATCAATTCGGTGAAGGAAATTATGAACAGTCGGAAAAGGTGATCCAGCAATTATTAACTGAAGCCGGGTCGGTGGGCTTAAACAATGAACTTGTTTCCTTAGAGACGGATGGTGATGAAGCGGATGCTGATTGGAGCAACCTGCAATCTCCTGAAAATTATTTGGGCTACCCACGTACAAATGATTTCGCCTCACCAGGCAATTTAAAAATAAACAAGGGCCATGAGTATATTCTTCCAAAACGGTTGAAGTTAAATGAATGGGCGCTTTCCGGCGAGTGGACAGCAGGGAAAGAAGCCGTTATGCTGAACAGTTCAAATGGAAGGATCGTGTATCAATTTCATGCACGCGATGTTAACCTGGTTATGGGTCCAACGGTCCCAGGAACTTCCACCAGGTTTAGGATATCGATCGATGGACAGCCACCGGAATTCGCTCAAGGAAAGGACATCGACAACAAAGGATTTGGAATCGTGTCGGAACAACGGATGTACCAGCTGATCAGGCAAACATCGCCGATCATTGACCGGAAATTTGAGATAGAGTTTCTTGACCCCGGTGTGGAAGCATTTGCGTTCACATTCGGATAATATTTTGAGGCGACTAATCCTAAACAAAAAAAATCAAAAATGTCGAACACTATAAAATATGACCGTCGCCGCTTTTTAATCGATTCGGTAACAACCCTTGCTGTCACTGAACTTGCCCTGATCGGATTTGCAGGAACAGCTTTTGGCAAGGCTGAGCCAATAAATAAGCCAACAGCAAAACAGGGAATTAGCCCCTCGTTTGACTCAATCAAACAGGTCAATGCTGGTGTGTTGAATGTCGGATATGTGGAAGCAGGCCCTGCGGATGGTGCGGTTGTCTTGCTGTTGCACGGATGGCCGTATGATATCCACAGTTTTGCTGAAGTTACTCCGGACCTGGTAGCGAAGGGCTACCGGGTAATTATTCCCTACCTGAGAGGTTATGGCACTACCACCTTTCTCTCAGCTCAAACAATCCGCAATGGACAACAATCTGCGCTTGCGACCGACATCATTGCTTTGATGGACGTTCTCAAGATCAGGAAAGCGATCCTTGCT
>JAURWD010000247.1 GCA_030655145.1 Ferruginibacter sp. | reverse complement strand
TCGTACCGCAAAGCGAACCGCACCAGCGGTAATTCTTTCACCGGCATCGGCGATATCGAAGCGTTGATGCTGCTGCGAAAAGTTAATGGTACCTACCATTTACCAACGGTGTCGGATATTCATGCGCATGAGGAAGCTGCGATGGCGGCGGAGTACATCGACATGTTACAAATCCCCGCGTTTCTCTGCCGGCAAACTGACCTGCTATTGGCTGCGGCGGCAACCGGCAAGATCGTTAATGTGAAAAAAGGGCAGTTTGTAAGCGGGCCATCCATGAAATTCGCAGTTGAAAAAATCAAAACTGCAGGCAATAATAAAGTGATGCTAACGGAAAGGGGTAATAGCTTTGGTTACCAGGACATGGTGGTAGACTACCGCAACATTCCCTGGATGCAGGAACACCAGGTACCGGTGATCATGGATTGCACACACTCTCTTCAAACCCCTAACCAGGCCAGCGGCGTTACAGGTGGAAATCCCCAATTGATCGAAACCATTGCCAAGGCTGCCATCGCCAGTGGAGCAGATGGCCTTTTTATAGAAACCCATCCGAATCCTGCGGTAGCTAAAAGTGATGGAGCAAATATGTTGAAACTAGACTTGCTTGAACCACTTCTTCAAAAACTGGTAAAAATCAGGAAGGCATTGTAAAACTCCTTCGATCCGCACTAAATTGACCTCATAAATTATCAGATTATCCAGCCGCTGCTCCTTTAATAAAAAATCCCGGTAACCCGGGATCTATAGAACTTGTAGTTAAGCTAATCTGGTAGAATACTGGAAGTTATTTTACAACTCATAGGTGAAATTAAAGCGGGAAAACAAAACGAACTGCCATAAAGCCAGTGCAAATATAGTTGGCCATGTAGGGAACCGAGTACCTATAGCCGACACATGACTAATCGTAAGCGGCAAAAAATCCCTGCAAAAAAAGGGGCATTTCCCAAGTTAATTCCGGGTGGCAAAACGTAAACCTGGCTATAAATAACGGAGCGGATTCCGGCGGGCGTTGAGGATGTAACGTTTGATATTCATCCAGAAAGCGAGGAAAAGATAAATAATCACCGGTGACCCCATCGTGATCAGGGAAATATAGATGAAGTTTTTACGGATAACTGAAGTTGCAATACCCAAACGCTCCCCGATTGCCGCACAAACCCCAAACACATGCCATTCAATAAAGTGCTTGATATTTTTCATGATGTAATCTACAGATTTTGAAGACGTCGCCGGCATAAAAGTCATTTTCGTAAGCTTAGTTGATTTTTGTAAATTCGCACCTAAATCATTTCAGACCAGCTGAACAAGAGATTTGCATTGAAAATGAACATCATCTCACCATTTGTTGTCTCCACAGTTCCTGAATTGACCCATTTCCTAATTTTCAAACTCTTATCATGGCCTTCGACATTGAAATGATCACCAAGGTGTATGCCAATTTCCCCGACCGCGTTGCCGCGGCCAGAATAGCGGTGGGCAAGCCTCTTACTTTAACCGAAAAAATACTCTATGCCCATCTTTGGCAGGGAGCAGCAACGACGGCCTATGAAAGAGGCAAAAGTTATGTAGATTTTGCGCCTGATCGTGTCGCGATGCAGGATGCTACTGCCCAGATGGCGTTACTGCAATTTATGCAGAGTGGGAGAAGCAAAGTGGCTGTACCGAGCACTGTGCATTGCGATCACCTTATCGAGGCAAAAGTGAATGGCAAAACCGACCTCGACCGCGCTGTAAGCGAAAGCAGTGAAGTATATAATTTCCTTTCTTCAGTTAGTAATAAATATGGCATTGGCTTTTGGAAACCAGGAGCGGGTATCATTCACCAGGTGGTTTTGGAAAATTATGCCTTTCCCGGTGGTTTAATGATCGGTACGGATAGTCACACGGTGAACGCTGGTGGACTTGGCATGATAGCGATCGGAGTTGGTGGTGCTGATGCTTGTGATGTAATGGCAGGCCTGGCCTGGGAATTAAAAATGCCGAAACTTATCGGTGTAAAACTTATAGGGAAATTAAATGGCTGGACAGCTCCGAAAGACGTGATCCTGAAAGTTGCAGGCATTTTAACCGTAAAGGGTGGTACGGGTGCTGTGGTTGAATATTTTGGTGAAGGCGCTACCAGCATGAGTTGCACAGGTAAGGGAACCATTTGTAATATGGGTGCCGAAGTTGGAGCAACGACCTCCACTTTTGGATACGATGAAAGCATGAGCCGCTACCTGAAAGCTACGGGTCGCGAAGACATCGCAAACGCTGCAGATGCTGTTGCTGAGCACCTAACCGGTGATCCGGAAGTATACGCTGATCCTGCTTCTTACTTTGACCAGGTAGTTGAAATTGATCTTGATACCCTGGAGCCACATTTGAATGGACCGTTTACCCCGGATTTAGCTACTCCGATCTCTCAAATGAAAGCTGCCGCCGCGGCGAATGGCTGGCCAACCAAAATTGAGGTTGGTTTGATCGGTTCCTGCACAAACTCTTCTTACGAGGATATCAGTCGGGCAGTTAGTCTTGCCGAACAGGTAACAGCAAAAGGTTTGCAACTGAAAGCTGAGTTCACCATCACGCCAGGTAGCGAGCAGGTTCGGTATACAGTTGAGCGGGATGGATACCTGGACATTTTCAATAACATAGGTGCAACCGTGTTTGCAAACGCCTGCGGCCCTTGCATCGGAATGTGGGCCCGCGTTGGCGCTGAAAAAGCAGAAAAAAATACCATCGTACATTCTTTCAATCGCAACTTCGCGAAACGTGCAGATGGTAACCCGAATACTTTTGCATTTGTTGGTAGTCCGGAATTGGTAACCGCCCTGGCCATCGCCGGAGACCTATCGTTCAACCCACTGACAGATACGCTGGTTAACGCAAAAGGAGAACATGTAAAATTGGATCCCCCGACCGGCCACGAGTTGCCTCCAAGAGGTTTTGACGTGGAAGATGCAGGATACCAGGCACCGGCCGAAGACGGCAGTGGTGTTGAAGTATTGGTGTCACCAACCAGCAAGCGCCTGCAGTTACTTGATCCGTTCCAGGCCTGGGAAGGTGTTGACCTGAAGGGTTTAAAAGTATTGATCAAAGCCAAAGGAAAATGTACAACAGATCACATTTCAATGGCAGGTCCATGGTTAAAATTCCGGGGGCATCTTGATAACATCAGCAACAACATGTTGATCGGTGCAGTGAACTATTTCAATGAGAAAACCGATTCGGTGAAAAACCAACTGACAGGCCATTACGGCACGGTTCCAAATACTCAACGTGCTTACAAAGCTGCTGGTATTGGTACGATCGTCGTTGGCGACGAAAACTATGGTGAAGGTTCCTCACGGGAACATGCGGCCATGGAACCACGTCACCTCGGTGTTCGTGCAGTATTGGTTAAGTCTTTCGCACGTATTCATGAGACGAACCTAAAAAAGCAAGGGATGCTGGCACTAACCTTCGCTAACAAGGAAGACTACGATAAAATCCTGGAGAACGATACCATTGACATCGATGGACTTACACGTTTTGAGTCGAACACACCGCTGCGAGTTGTGCTCAACCACGCGGACGGCACGATCGAGATCATCGAGGTAAATCATACATACAATGATCAACAGATCGAATGGTTCAAAGCTGGTGGCGCATTGAATATCATCCGCCGGGATTTTGCTGCTACGCAGGCATAATTTTTCTTGCAAGAATAAAAAAAGGCGAAGCTCAGAAATGAGTTTCGCCTTTTTTGCAAATCGAATTATTACAAGCCAATAAAGAGTAATCATCAACACAGTTATTGCGCTGTCAATTTGCAGCGTTCGCATAGAGCTATTTTTCGAGGAACATAAAAGGTAGAAAAAAGGGGCTGAATAGAAATCCGGCCCCGTTTTAAAATCCAATATCCTATGAAAAACCGTGGCAAAAGTAATGGGTAGAATGACATTAAACCCAACGGGTAGACGAAGATTGAGTTAAAGTCGTTTAACGCCTGTTTCCTGTAGATGAATTTATGAAGCGGGACACCAAAATCGGTTATTTTTGTTTGGAATGAAAAAGCTGTCATATATCATTGCGGACGATGATCCCGTGTACCTTCACCTGACCCAACAACACCTACAGCTAATTCCAAATCTCCATTGCCTGGCAGTTTGCTGTGATGCATCGCAAGTAAAAGCTGAACTTGCGAAAGCCGCACCAGACCTACTGATACTTGATATTGAAATGCCGGGCTTTACCGGGATCCAGTTAGCAAAAAGCCTGGTCCAAATTCCGCTGTTGATCTTTATAACATCTCATACCCATTACGCCGCGGATGCTTTTGAAGTGGATGCCATCGATTACCTCGTGAAACCAGTAGCGCCGGAACGGCTGATGCGGGCCGTCGCGAAAGCCACCATGCTTGTTGAGATGAAGTCGACGATTCTTGCAGCCGAAGGATTTCAGCCGGCACCGGAAGATTCATTTTTTATCAGGGATAAAAATGCGTTTGTTCGTATCAGTTATGCGGATGTCTTGTTCATAGAATCACTGGGCGATTTCGTCACCATCTTCCTCCTGAATGGTGAAAAGAAAATTGCATTGGTGAGCCTGAAAAATATGGAGCAGCAATTACCGGCAGCGAGGTTCATTCGCATTTCCCGCACACAAATGGCAAACAGGCAGCACATCACCGCCGTCGATACTTCTTTCATCCATCTCAACAAATTGAAATTACACATCGGCAAAACCTACACCAGCCAGGTAATGGAAGTTGTATTGGGAAACAAGGCCATCAAAAGATTTCTTTAAATCATGTTCATGCATAAAGCGTTCATTGTTTGCTGCATCCTTTTCTTTAATTCTTTTCTCCAGGCCCAAACCAGCTCGGTCGATAGTCTTTTAAAATCACTGGACAGGGAGAAGACGGACACCGGCCGAATGAAATTGTACAATAGCATTGGAAATTTCTACATGGATAATAATGCCGGTAAAGCCATAGACTATCTCCGCCAGGCAAGAACTCTTGCACAAAAACTGCGCTTGCCCTTAAAGGTGGCCAACAACAATTACAGCATTGGCTTTTGTTACCTAATGAAAGGTGATTTCGATGAGTCGCTTGCTCACTACCTGGAATCGGTAAAGGGCTATGAACAACTCAACGACAGCTTTCGCCTCGCGAATGCATTCATGTCTATCGGGAACCTGTACACGCAGAACAAAGACTTCGCGAGGACGGCAATTTATTACGATCGGGCCCGGACCATTATTGAATTGCAAAAGGATACGCTCCAGCTTATTAATATTTTGGCGCAGACGGGTATTTTGATGGACCAGCAATTAAAATTTGATTCGGCCTTACAGTATCTCCAAGAAGCACTTCGCTATTCCCGTCGCTTAGGTGATGCGGATATGGAAACAAATACCTTGAGTAATATCGGGCTCACTTACAAGCACCAGAAGAATACGGAAAAGGCCATCGCTTATTTCGACAGCGTTTTGGTTGCTTACAAAACGATGGACGTACCAACCGACAATGTAGCCGCCATTTATAATAACATAGGAGCAACGCATTCGCAGGCCGGGAACTTCGCCGCAGCAAGGGTTGCCTTTGATAAAAGTGTAGCACTCGCGAAAAGCGCGGGTAGCCCATTCATCGAAATGGAGAATTACAACAATCTTTCGGACATGTTTGGGCGGGAAAAGAATTTTGCGCTGCAGGCGGCGTACCTAAAAAAATATTACGACATAAAAGACAGCCTGTTCACTGCCGACAATAAGAACCAACTCACGCAACTGGAAGCAGATTACCAGGTAGAAAAAAAGAATGCCGAGCTCATCAAAAAAGACGTAGAAGTATCGAGTCAAAAGAATCAGCGAAACCTCTCCTTGTTAGTAGCGCTTTCGGCCGCCATTGTACTCTTGATCCTCATCTTCTTTTTTCGTAAGACAAGGAAAAATAACTTGCTGTTGAATGAAAAAAACCAGCAGATCAATCACCAAAACGTAGAGCTGGAAACGCTGAATGGCGTTAAAGACCGGCTGTTTGGCGTTATCAGTCATGACCTGCGCAATCCGTTGGTTACCCTGCGCTCCTACCTCTCCCTTACCGATGATCCCGCCTTGCAGGAAGAAACAAAGAAGCAGTTTAAGGAAAGTACCCTGCAGGCTGTTGCTCAAACCTCCGACATGTTGGATAACCTGCTTGTATGGGCGAACATGCAGATCAAGTCCACTACTCCTTCCCTGCAACCTGTGCAAGTTGACGAGATCATAGAAGATGCGCTTGGCGCAGTGCGGGTACAGGCCGAACAAAAACGAGTGGTGCTGCATCAACAGGTAGCGGCTACAACTGTACTCGGAGAAAACACCATTCTCACCATTGCGGTAAGAAACATCCTAACCAACGCGATCAAGTTTAGCCAGTCTGGGGGAAACATCTTTATCGAGGTCAGCAAAGAAAAAGATACGGTCCTGCTATCGATCAAGGACCAGGGCGTAGGGATGAGTCCAGAACAACTTGAACAACTCAATGCTAACCAGGCAGAAACTACCGCAGGTACCACCGGAGAAAAAGGCAGCGGGCTGGGGATCTTCCTGGTGAAAGAGTTACTCGCAAAGATCAATGCGAAACTGACTATCACCAGCGAACCTGGCCTGGGTACAACGGCCACCATGGAGTTCGACGCGCTGTAGCCGGTTCGGCGTGGAATGAAGCCCAGAGCGTGACCGTCCCGGCAGTATTTATTGCAGGCAAAATTTTGCCACCAGGTAGTCATCTATTTGCTGGCTTCGTTTAAGTTTTTATTACTTTCACCTTTCCAAAAAAAACGTTTCATGGCTCCCATTAAAACAGCACTGTTATCCTTCGGTATGTCGGGTAAATTATTTCATGCCCCGTTTATCCAGCTACACCCTGGCTTCGAATTGGCAGGTGCCTGGGAACGGTCCAACCGGCTAATTCAAAATTTTTACCCGGAGGTGAAGTCATACCATACGTTGGAAGAAATACTGGCCGACGATTCGATCGAACTTGTAATAGTTAATACTCCCACAGGTACCCATTACGGCTATGCGAAGCAGGTGCTGCAGGCAGGCAAACATGCGGTTGTTGAAAAAGCGTTCACTACCACGGTTGCGGAAGCGATCGAGCTGAAAGAAATTGCTGCCGCGGAAAACAGGAAAATTTCGGTGTATCAGAATCGCCGATGGGATAGTGATTTTAAGACCGTTAAAAAAATATTGAACGAAGGTTGGCTCGGTGACCTGGTAGAAGCAGAGATTCACTTCGATAGATATAAACCCCAACTGAGTCCCAAAGTACATAAGGAGACAACCGGTGCAGGTGCCGGCCTGTTGAAAGATCTTGGGCCACACCTTATCGACCAGGCGCTATCTCTTTTTGGTAAACCCGAGGCCCTGTACGCCGACATTCGTATTACAAGGGACGGTTCAGTAGTTGATGATTGGTTCGACATCCTCCTTTTCTACCCAACCATGCGGCTGCGTTTAAAGAGCGGCTTGTTTGTCAAAGAAGCCTTGCCGGGCTATATTTTCCATGGGAAAAAAGGCTCCTTTATCAAAGGAAGGACGGACATCCAGGAGACGGAATTGCTGGCTGGCAAGGCTCCTAATACAGACGATTGGGGAACAGAGCCTGCTGGTGAACGCGGATTGTTGAATGTTGAAAAAAATGGGAAACAGATCAGGAAGAAAATCAAATCCCTCCAGGGAAATTACTATGGCTTTTATGACGAAGTGTATAAAGCCATCCGCGAAAATGGAGAGATGCCGGTAACAGCTGACGACGGTATACACGTGATGCAGATCATTGAAGCTGCACTTGCCAGCAGCGCTGAAAGAAAAGTCGTCGTTCTGTAAATCTCCATGTCAATGTTTAGACACTAATCAGTTAACTTGCAAATAAAAACTCCATCATGGCAACAAAAAATTGGGTGATCGATCCCACGCACAGTGAGGTACAATTCAAAATAAAACACCTTATGATCACTACCGTAACTGGTAGCTTTGATTTGTTTGAGGCGAACGTTCAAACGGAAGAAGAAGATTTTATGCGGGCAAAAGTGAGTTTCAGCGCAGATGTAGCTTCCGTATCGACCGGAAACGAGCAACGCGATGAACACCTGAAGAGTGCAGATTTTTTCGACGCAGCTAAATACCCCAGGATCACATTCGCCGCAACAAAATATGAGTCGGTTGACAATGACGGGTCATACGAACTGCATGGCGATCTTACGATTAAAGATGTAACCAAAAGCATTAAGCTGGGTGTAGAATTTGGCGGAGTTGTAAAAGACCCGTACGGAAATATCAAGGCCGGCTTTAGCATCAATGGAAAAATCAACAGGAAGGATTTTGGTCTCACCTGGAGCGCCGTTACGGAAGCTGGGGGTGTTGTGGTAAGTGAAGACGTAAGGATCGTTTGCGAGATTCAATTGATAGAACAACAATAGTTCGAAACTGATCAATATTTAAAGGGCGAGACGAAAAGTTTCGCCCTTTCTGCGTCCATCAAAACCTTGCACATGCTGATCAAATTAATTTTTAAATTTATAGGACGAAAGACTAAGGCACAGCGGAAAAAATTGATAGCCAGGCAACTGCAGGAACATGATCTGCGTATTATTTCCAGATCTACCACCTAACACATACCGGTATTGAGCTTAAGTAATCAAAATATACTGAGCATAATTGACAGTTGTAAACAGAACGATCGTCAAAGCCAGCAAGAGTTGTACAGGCTGCTGTATAGCTATGCTTACAGTATAAGTTTCCGGTATTCCAAAGACGAACAAGAAGCGAACGCGCTGACAAACGATAGTTTCCTGAAGCTTTTCAAGAACATACACTTGTGTAGTCTCGACAAATCTACCAATCCGACAAACTCATTTAAAGGCTGGTTTAGAACCATTGTTGTGCACACCTGTATCGATCGGTATCGCAGTACGAAGACGGCGAAGATCTATGACATCAGCACGCAATATGGCCTAACGGATCATACCGAAAATGGTGAAGACAAGCTGGGGTATAAGGAAATAATTTTGGCCGTGAAGCAGTTATCGCCGGCCTATAAAGCCGTCTTTAATTTACACGTGATCGATGGGTTGTCACATGACGAGATCTCGAAGCTGCTGGGAATTTCGGTGGGAACGTCTAAATCGAACCTTTCAAAAGCAAGAGAACATTTGCGGAACATCCTCGAAAAAAAAATGAATTTTAATAAACTGTACGATGCAACCATCAGACAAGGAACTGGATAAACTCACAGGTGAAGCAGCCGAGCAAGTGGAGGCACCTGGCGCCGTTCCTGATTGGGACGCGATGAGTGCATTATTGGACAAAGAGCTTCCTCAAAAGGAGGATCGCCGGCGTCGACCTATCCTTTGGTTCGTGCTACTCCTGCTATTGGGAACAGGCGGTTATTTCTTAATTAATAATGGATACGAACTGCGAAACGGAAATAAAACAATTTCCAGTCTAAGAAGCAATCCAACAATCCCGGAAAAGCAAGCTGCACAGTCGGTTCCCGTAATTAGTCCGGACGAGAATATCAATCAAACCGTTACGTCTACCCCAGGCCGTGAGGGAATTCAACATACTACTACACCGGCAAAACACAAGGACATTCAACACCCACCAATTCGTTCAAGGAAAAACCTGGTCGTTACAAAAACAGCCTCCTTGAAACTAAGCACAACTGCGGGTGATGCAGGTGAAGAAGAGTTGGAAATAGTCTCGAGACAAACCGGACAGGCAGCGAAAGAATATTCAACCACTATTACAGATACACCTGCCTCTTTAACAAAACCGACAGGCGAAGTTTTAGTTGAGGTTCCGCCCGTTGCAGCCACTGGAGACAAGAAGGATGGGAAGGACCAAATAATCGCATCAACTGATACAGGATCCTCTATCCCACCAAAAAAAATAAATACGAAAAAAAATGAACGTGGATTCGAGGTCTCATTGGTGTACGCCCCGGAATTAACAACGATTGGTTTTTCGGAGATGGATAAACCCGGCAGCAGCTATGGGTTGATGGTAGGATATCAACTATCCGATCGTGTATCGCTGCAAACAGGCGTTCTTAAATCCAGGAAGAATTATACCGCGGATGGCAAAGATTATAAAGTGCATTACCCGGTGACTTATCCCTATAAATTAGCGGAGGTAACCGGCTACTGCAATATGTATGAAGTGCCCATCAACGTGAAGTATCGATTGAACAAATCCGGGAAAATAAGCATTTCCGCGTTGGCGGGAATTTCTTCCTATTTCATGACGCATGAATCCTACGTGTACAAATACACATCGAATTATAATTCGTACGACCGTAATGTGATCTACACAACGCAAAAAAATTATTGGCTTTCTCTTGCCACCGTTGGAGTGGGATTTGAAAAAAAATTACCCGGCTCCCTGCGGGTTGGAGCAACCCCCTATATTAAAATTCCGTTTAAAGGTATGGGTACCGGTGAGCTTAAATTAATAAGTACCGGCATCAACTTTTCTCTAACCTACCAACCGTAGTTTGTCCATTACTAACTAACTCACGTTTCTCTCAAAACGATTCAATGAAAAAAATTACCACTGGTGGTTTCATACTACCTGCGTGCCTCCTTGCGTGTTTGTTGCTCGTTAGCTCCTGCAGTAAAAACGATTCAACCCCTGCCCCACCCGCTGACCCCTGTGCCGGTAAGACCATAATCATTACGGCTACCCTCACAAATACAAACAGTGGTGCATCAACCGGAAGCATTGCTGCAGCGGCTACAGGAAGCACCGGGTTTACGTTCAGCCTCAACAATGGAACCTACCAGGCAACCGGAACTTTTTCCGGCCTGGCCGCAGGAACCTACAACGTTTCGGCGATGGATGGCGGCCATTGCATCACTACGAAAAGTTTTGTCATTGGAACAAATGATGCGTGCATTGGCAAGACCTTTACAGTTACAGGGGCAGTAACATCATCGGATCCCTGTGCTGCGAATGGCTCAATCGTGATCACCGCAGCGGGTGGCACCGGCTTTAGTTACAGCCTGAACAATGGTACCTATGGCAGCGCGAATACATTTGCTAATCTGGCGCCGGGAGCCTACACATTAAATGCAAAAGATGGAGATGGTTGTATTAAATCTGTAACGACAACTATTGGGGCAAGTGCGGCGGGAGCAACCTTTGCTCCGGTGCGGGCTATCCTTCAAACAAACTGCGCAGTTTCGGGATGTCACACTGGTGCGGGCGCGCAGAACGGAATTAACTTTAGCGACGATTGCGTAATCGTTAGTAACTGGGATCGCATCAAAGCCCGGGCGGTAGATGGCAACCCGTCGGTTATGCCGCCAGCGCCGAAGCAGGCTTTATCAGCAACAGATAAACAAAAGATCCTTGATTGGATCACTGCAGGTCATAAATATGTTGACTAAACATTAGAAAAAATTGGTGTAGACAGACTTGCTTATTTCGCTTCAAACCACAAAGGCTTGGGATCGTTCCAATCGCCATTGTAATTGATCAGTAGTTCTTCACCATTGAGTACCGACCGGACCGTTTTCACCAAAATAGTTTCGTCCTCGTAATCCATAAAATATTCGCAGTTACTGGAATAGCTGTGGTTGTACATGGGTATCAATCCCAGCGCCATGCAACACTGGTCTTTGTTTTTTCCCCACTCAAAAATGTAATCGTGTAATAAGGTTTTATCCAGGTGTGCCCGGTCTTCCAACGACATTACAATCACGGGCGAAATCTCGATCACCGTATTCGCCGGTATGCGTTCCCGCGTATACACTCCCCGGCCCATTTCTGCCGACATCCCAATAAATAAATAAGGCTTTAACATAACTTCCGGTTAATACTAAAACAAGTAATTTGCAAGGTAGTTAATGTGTGCAATGCAAAAGAATAGCCATCAAACTGGTGGCAGCTGCCAATCCATAATCACGAAGAATGTCTCTTGAAATAGAAGAAATATCGATACAACAACAGTTTGAAGAAGTGATCGCTTCCGAAGACAAACTGCGTATACAGGATTTCCTGAATACGCAAAACATCAGCGACGTAGCAGAACTCATTTATGAAAACGAGGACTACGAGACAGCCATCATAAGTCACCTTTCGCTTCACCGTGCTGCGAGTGTTTTTAAAATCCTCGAACTGCCCACACAAAAGCGGATCATTAAAGGATTAGCGCCGTTGAAGACCGCCGAGCTCCTTAATGAATTACCCGCGGATGACCGGACCTCCTTCCTCAGTGAACTGCCGGGCAATGCGGTTCGGGAACTGGTTAAAACCCTTAACCCCGAGGAGCGCAAGATCACCTTATCCCTTCTTGGCTACCCCGAAGGCAGTGTGGGAAGACTGATGACGCCAGACTATCTCTACGTGTATGAGCATGATACCGTCGAGGATGTGTTGAATACCATCCGGAAATATGCCAAGAGCAGTGAGACGATCGATGTGATCTACGTTATTAACCAGAAGGGCGAACTGCTGGATGACATCCGTATCAAGGACTTCATCATGGCAACTGCAGAAACCAGAGTAGATGAGTTGATGGATGGACGCTTTATTGCTCTAAACGTTGAGGACGACCAGGAAGTCGCCAACGAGGCCTTCAAAATGAATAATCGGGTAGCCCTACCCGTTATCAGCAAGAGCAATAAGCTGTTGGGTATCGTTACGATTGATGATGTGCTATGGGTAGCCAATGAAGAGTTTAGTGAAGACATGCAGAAAATGGGTGGTACCCAGGCACTTGATGAGCCATACCTGGAGGTATCCCTATTCAAGCTTTTCAGGAAAAGAGTGGGCTGGCTAATTGTTCTTTTCTTAGGAGAAATGCTGACTGCGACGGCCATGGGCTATTTCGAAGATGAGATTCAAAAAGCGGTGGTGCTCGCATTGTTTATTCCTTTAATCATTTCCAGTGGTGGCAATACGGGTTCGCAGGCTTCCACCTTGATCATCCAGGCCATGGCCGTTGGCGAACTTACCATTGCAAATTGGTTCAGAGTCATGCGCCGCGAAATTTTACAGGGGTTAATGCTTGGGTCTGTGCTTGGAATCATTGGTTTCACCCGCGTGGTCATTTGGGCAAAACTATTTCCGGAAGTGTATGGTGAATATTATTACAGGATCGGCTTTACAGTTGGTTTCTCGTTAGCCGGCGTTATACTTTGGGGCACACTTACAGGCTCAATGCTTCCGTTGATCCTCAAGAGATTAGGCGCGGATCCTGCGGTTAGTTCTGCACCTTTCGTAGCAACCCTGGTAGATGTAACCGGCCTAATCATTTATTTCTCAGTAGCCTTTCTTTTCCTCCAGAACATTTTGTTATAAGCCTTCATCTTATACCTTTTCTTAATGCATCGGCGCTGATGCACCGGAAGGCACGCCATACTTTGATTTTAATACCATTGCTTTTCCAGCTTTGAAAGTAAGGAGGAACAAATTGTCGAACTCCAGGTCTGGCAAGTAAGCGGTAGGGTAAGTTGGTAAGCCAAGTTTATTGATAAGCATCGGCACTGTATTACTATGCCCGATGATCAAAATGTTTTTATCGGTATCCCCGTTCGCTGCAATCTTCTGCATAAGGTCTGCTCCAGTTGTATCCGCGGCATAGGTAACAACGGGAATAGCCTGTAGCAAATGCAGGCTGTCGCCTGTTTGTGTTGTGCGCTTATAGCCGGTGGTGTAGATCCGCGTGATCTTTTTAGCGCTTAAGGTCCTGGCGAGGTCGCCAGCACGTTTGTAACCGGCTGAAGTTAGTAACGGGTCATTTCCTGCTTCTTTTTCCGCATGCCGTACCAAATAAACCTGTGCGTTATCGCCAAAGCCAACGGACTGGCTTGTCACGCTCATTGCAAGGACGCTCAAAAAAACCAACAGGATTGTACGCATAAAAGATGTTTGAGGCAAATTATGCCAACGCCCGAGAATTACAAAACCAATGTTGGTGAAAAGAACTTATTGGACAGTTTTTGCTAATTTGCGGGATTAGTCAACACCGCAAAATGCCGGGAGTGAAACATGATGCCCTTCGCAAGGGAATAATATCATATGAAAAATTTCCAACCGGGTATGTGGTTTTCTCATCCCCATAAAAACAAACACATATGTGTGGAATTGTAGGTTATACTGGCCCGAGAGAGGCTTACCCAATTGTGATCACCGGGTTAAAAAGGTTGGAATATCGCGGCTACGACAGCACAGGTGTCGCGCTGCTGAACGGTGGTTTAAAAGTTTATAAAAAGAAAGGCCGGGTAGCCGACCTGGAAGAAAATGTCCTCGGCAAAGATCTCCATTCAAATATAGGTATTGGTCATACGCGCTGGGCTACTCATGGAGAACCAAGTGACCGAAACGCACACCCGCACACGAGTGGCAGTGGCAAACTGGCAATGATCCACAACGGCATCATTGAGAATTATGCCCAGATCAAGAAAGAATTGCTCAACAAAGGCTATCATTTTACGAGCGATACTGATACAGAAGTCCTGCTCAATTTCATTGAGGATATAAATAAAAATAATGAGTGTAACCTCGAGGAAGCAGTACGCATTGCTTTAAAGAGGATCACAGGCGCTTATTGCATTTTACTTATCGACGAAGATGATCCGGAGACGATCATTGCCGCACGTAAGGGCAGCCCGCTCGTGATAGGCGTTGGTAAGGGAGAACACTTCCTGGGAAGCGACGCTTCGCCGATGCTCGAATACACGAAAGAGGTAGTGTATGTGAATGACTATGAACTGGCAATTGTTCGGCCAGACGAATTGATCCTGAAAAATCTCGGGAACGAGAAAGTCACCCCGTTTGTCACGAAGCTTGATATGGAATTAGCTGCCATTGAAAAAGGTGGCTACGATCATTTCATGCTGAAAGAAATATTTGAACAGCCGAGCACGATTCTCGATTGCTTACGTGGACGGCTGGACGCAAATGCGGGCACCATCACCATGAGTGGGGTGCAAAAAAACATTGAAGCCCTTAAATCGGCACACCGGATCATCATTGTAGCCTGTGGTACCAGCTGGCATGCCGGCCTGGTGGCGGAATACATCATCGAAGAATTATGTCGCATACCCGTAGAAGTAGAATACGCTTCTGAATTTCGTTACCGCAACCCCGTAATCAATAAGGGGGATATCATCATCGCGGTATCGCAAAGTGGTGAAACTGCTGACACGCTCGTAGCCATTGAAAAAGCAAAAGAACAGGGCGCCGTCATTTTTGGCATTGTGAACGCGGTAGGTTCGTCCATTGCAAGGATCAGTGACGGTGGCGCCTATACGCATGCAGGACCGGAGATTGGGGTGGCTTCTACAAAAGCTTTCACCGGGCAATTGGTCGTATTAACCATGATGGCCTTAAAAATCGCGAAAGAAAAAGGAAGCATCTCTGACGAGCGCTATCGTCACCTGTTGCAGGAGCTTGCCGACGTTCCGGAGAAAGTAGCTGCACTTTTGAAAAATGCGGATGACCTGAAGATCATCGCAGAAAAGTACAAGGATGCAAGTGATGCATTATTCCTTGGCCGCGGGTACAATTTCCCCATCGCGCTGGAAGGCGCATTAAAGCTGAAAGAAATATCCTACATACATGCCGAAGGCTATCCTGCCGCCGAAATGAAACATGGCCCGATCGCATTGGTCACAGAAACGCTGCCAGTGGTTTTCGTAGCCACCAAAGACAGCTACCATGAAAAAATAGTCAGCAACATCCAGGAGATCAAAGCCAGGAAGGGAAAAGTTATTGCCATTGTTTCTGAAGGAGATGAAGTGATCCCAGGACTTGCGGACGACGTATTTTTTGTACCGCCGGCAGATGAACTGGTTGCACCCATATTGAGTTGCGTACCGCTGCAGCTACTATCTTATTACATGGGTATTGTACGGGGGGTTGACGTTGACAAACCACGAAACCTGGCGAAAAGTGTAACTGTGGAATAATGAATTAAATTCTATTACTGGCAAATATCGCCGTACATTTTTCCAATGGAGTTAATGTCCATTTTTTTCATCACACCGCTGGTAATTGCGCTCGTTCAATTGCAGCATTAAACGCCATTGGGCCTTCGGGGTATGAACATTATCATAAAGCATCCGGTTAACAAATTAGGCTACGATTTTATTGATGAACGCTATATCCCGCCAGGGAAAGATGAATATTACCGACGTTACCAACAGAACCCGAGTGGTGAAGAGTATCGAAAACTTACCGCCTGGGAAATTGAAGTATTGGTACGTAATCGCAATACATCCGACGACTGGAACATGATCTTCGTATCTGCTGCCTTTACGCCCGAACTGGTAAAAAACTGTAAATTTTTTGGGCTGATCCGCATCGGTAAGCTTGAACCCTTCTACCTCGAATTTCATAACCTGCGCCTCCCCGTGGGCCTATATAACAGCACGATCATTAGTTGCGATTTTGGCAACAATATCTGTATCGATAATGTAAATTATTTAAGCCACTACATCATCGGGAACGAAGTAATGATCGCTAACGTGAATGAACTGGCTTCGACCGCGAAAGCGAAATTTGGTAACGGGATCATTTATGAAGGTGAAGATGAAAAGAATCGCGTTCAGATCGAACTCTGCAATGAAAATGGTGGTCGCGGTGTGATACCGTTTGATGGGCTGCTTGCCGGCGATGCATTTATGTGGAGTAAATACCGGGGCAATAAGGCGCTGATGGAAAAGTTCACCCAGTTTACGGATCAACGGTTTGATAAGGTGCGTGGTCACTATGGCCGCGTCGGCGACCGAACGGTGATAAAAAATTGCAAGATCATCAAGGACGTATTGATTGGTACAGATGCTTATTTGAAAGGCGCCAACAAGCTCAAAAACCTGACGATTAAAAGTGACGAAGATCGCACCTCACAAATTGGGGAAGGTTGCGAAATTGTGAATGGCATCATCGGCTTCGGGTGCAAAATATTTTATGGCGTAAAGGCTGTTCGGTTTGTGATGGCCTCTCATTCACAATTGAAATACGGTGCACGGCTTATCAATTCTTACCTGGGAAACAATTCAACCATCTCGTGTTGCGAAGTATTGAACTCGCTTATCTTTCCAGCGCACGAACAACATCATAACAATTCTTTTTTATGCGCTTCGCTGGTGATGGGTCAAAGCAATATGGCCGCAGGAGCCACTATTGGCAGTAACCATAACAGTCGCGGGGCTGATGGTGAAATCGTTGCCGGCCGTGGCTTCTGGCCGGGGCTCTGTGTAAGCCTGAAACACAATTCCAAATTTGCATCTTTCACTATAATTGCTAAAGGTGACTATCCTGCGGAGTTGAATATCCCGATACCGTTTAGCCTCGTAAACAATGATGTGGCACACGACAAACTTGTGGTGATGCCCGCGTATTGGTTCATGTACAACATGTATGCGCTGGAACGCAACGCAAAAAAATATGTGTCCCGGGATAAACGCATTACCCGCATCCAGCACATTGAATATGACTACCTGGCACCGGATACCGTTAATGAAATTTTTAATGAGTTAGAGATCTTAACTGCCCTGGAGCCCGATGAGGATGGTAGTGCTATTGTAGAAGGATGGGAAAACACG
>JAURWD010000240.1 GCA_030655145.1 Ferruginibacter sp. | reverse complement strand
GAACCTCCTCTACCGGTGGCGAACTTGGTGGAGGAACTGTTTATAAAATCCGGCCATCCGTTTCAAATGAGCTGGAGGTCGGTAAATCTTTTCAAGCGGCCGAATCTGAACCCCTTTACTCAAACTTTATCCAGGCAAGTGCTGATTATATTGATAATAACACCGATTGCAATGATGCGAATGCTGCAAATTCATCCAGGCGAACTTGAGTTATGCAATGGAATAGATGATGATTGCGATGGCCAGGTTGATGAAGGTCTCAGCCTGACTTATTATAAAGATGTTGATAACGATGGTTATGGCGATGATGCGAATCCTATCGAAGCCTGCACCAGGCCTGATGGTTATGTTGACAATGATAAAGACTGCAATGATGCAAATGCTTCCATTCATCCAGGCGGGAAAGAAATTTGTAATGGCATAGATGATAATTGTGACCGCATAGTTAACGAAGGGCTGAATAAAATTTTTTATAAAGACTCCGACAATGATGGTTTTGGAGATCATGCTAAACCTGTTGAAGCTTGCAGTAATCCTGATGGCTATGTTGACAACGATAAAGACTGCAACGATGCGACCCCTGCAATATATCCCGGAGCAAAAGAAATATGTAACGGCATAGATGAGGATTGTAATGGATTGATTGATGAGGAATTTGCAGATTTTGCAGGAGACCGCATACCAGATTGTATTGATACAGATGATGACAATGATGGAGTTCCGGATTTAAGCGATTGTGATCCCCTCGATAAGAAAAAAGACAAGGTCTTGATTTGTCATAAAGGCAACAACATTTGTGTCAGCCAAGTTGCTGTGGCAAGTCATCTGAAACACGGTGATATTCAAGGTGCCTGCCTCACCAACCCGATTACCTCAACAAACAATAAAAGGAAAGAGGTTAGCAACAATCCAGCTGAATATAAAGGCTTTGTTGAGTTACCTGGACGCTACTCCCTGAGCAACTATCCAAACCCATTTGCCGGCACAACCACCATCAGGTATGAACTTCAATTCGACAGTAAAGTTTCCATAAAAGTCTTTGATATGTTGGGAAGGTTGGTTCAAACCTTGATTGACGCGGATAAAAAAGCTGGCACATACACGATTAATTTTCAACAACGCATTGCGGGTAGCAGCGCTCTATTTTACCGGCTCGTTGCAACATCCAACGAACAACATTTTGAACAAACCAACAAAATGATCCTGCTTAAGTAATCATCTTAGAAATGGAATCAGGGCGAGTTTAACGGTCGCCCTTTTTTGTTTAAATGGCTGATGAAAACAAATTGGTATTTATCATTGCAGTTATCCCACATGTTGCAGTGGCAGCAAATAATTGTAGAAAAAAAACAAACTGAGAGGAACTGTGAAATCGAAAATCACAAAGAAACTGAGCACATTGCCAGGAACAACAAAGGAAATGCGATCAGCAGCATTACCGATGCAATTCACCACCATGCACATACGCTTACCAGGGAACCCGTCTTGAACGGGCTGTTTTCGTGTCTGTCTGTCCTTTTTTGGACAAGCAAAACAGGACAAGCAGGGTATAATAATTTGAAAAAAAGTTCTGTGATAGTCGCAGGCAGGCTTACGCGAAATAAAATTTGCCTACAAAAAAGATTCTTTGATAAAATCACTTACGAGGTAGCTCAGCAGCTTCCCCGTAGTCTCACTCTTCCTGCCATCGGCTAACTGGGCAGCGCCTTCGCAAATATGCAGGTAAGCCACTTTTGCATCCTGGGCGACGTAGGTGATAAACTGGCGGGCATGAAGGGGTTGAAGTCCCGCCGGTGTGCTTGCACTGCAAAGCGTGTGCTCTATACAATCAAGGTCAATTTCAACACCGGCATAAGTATCCTCTGTAAAGGCAGTAGCATGAGCCGTTGCCTGCAAAAAGCTTTTACGTTCATGCAGGAAGATCTCCTCGTAGGTTATGTAGTCTATGAAAGGATCGTTGTGGATGTCCATCAAAATGTTTTGTGCGATGTAATTTTCATGCAGGCCAACCAAACAGTATTTGCCAAGATATCCATCTTCCGAAGCATACCGAAAAGCATTGCCGCTGTGCCGCCCCTCCGTAGTCCGGAAATCTGCATGGGCATCGAGATTAATGGCATTCAACTGGGCGAGCGGAATTACCTCCGCTTTAAACAGTCCTTTCGCGACACCCTTGATTATCGGGTAGGCGTTATTGTGACCTCCGCCTATGACGATCGGTATTTTCTTGGCGGATGCAATCACTTTGAGCATGTTCTCCACTTCTTCATCGATCAGGTTGACCGCATGCCGGTAGGCCTCGATCAATTCTTCCTGGCCGTAAGCATTTGTTTCAATGAGATATTTGATGTCGCCAAAGTCGAAATGACCGAGAAGTAGAATGTTTTCACCGACGAGGAAATCATTGCTCTGGATGTTGAGGAAATTATGAAGAAACGGTAGCCAGGCAGTATCTGCTCCCCCCACCCCGTAATTTGCTTTGACACCGATGTCTTCCGGAATGCCAAGAATCACATACCTCGCTGAAGACTGGTGAATGGCTTCCTGCCAGTCATCGCCGGAACGGATGTTTTGTAAACGCTCGCCCAGCTTGGTTTCAAACCGCCTGATCTTCGTAACAGAAAGAATATCTTCCTTGGTATAAAACTTGAAATGCTTCATCATTGGAAGGTAGGAATTTGTGCATTAGATTGAGCGGGCTGCATGAACATATTCTTAATTATTTGGTTGTATCAGGTCCCACAGGTTGCCGTAACAATCCTCGAACACTGCTACGGTACCATAGGCTTCTACGGTCGGTTCTCGTATAAACTTTACCTGCTGACTTTTATACTGGTGGTAGTCGCGCCAGATATCATCGGTGTGGAGAAAGAGGAAAACGCGGCCTCCGGTTTGATTGCCGACAAATGAAGCCTGCTGATCATTACCAGCTTTGGCCAATAACAAGCGGCACCCGGTTGATCCCGCGGGCGCCACGATCACCCAGCGCTTTGTGTCACTCAATGGGGTATCTTCTACCAGCGTGAAGCCAAGTACCTGCGTGTAGAAAAGGATGGCTTCATCATAATCTTTTACAACAAGGGCGATTTGTGCCAGGGATTGTTTCATGATTTCCAGTACTAAGTTTATTAAAAAATTTCGAGCGGGTTAATCGACATAGTCCCCATTGATTATAACAGCTTGAATAAGGTTGCTTCCGTAAGCATAAGGCAAATAATCAAGAGACAGAACAGGTTTGGTGATTATCAGATTGGCGGCCTTACCAATGGTAATGCTCCCAACATCTTCGCCCAAGCCCATCGCATAGGCGCCATTGATAGTAGCCGCATTTATGGCTTCGCCAGGTAGCATTTTCATTTGGATGCAACTCATAGCAACCACGAGGTTCATATTACCACTTGGCGAAGACCCCGGGTTGTAATCAGATGCAAGCGCCACACAACAACCGGCATCAATTAATTCACGTGCAGGTTGAAACGGCATGCGCAGGAAAAATGCAGCTCCGGGCAGTAGCGTGCACACAGGGGCCGTTGTTGGATCGGTGTTAGCCAATAAGCGTATATCGCTTTCAGTTAGTGTTTCCAGGTGATCCAGCGAAACAGCGCCCAGCGCCAACCCGCTGGAAATTCCGCCGATACTGTTTAGTTGGTTCACGTGCAGCTTGGGTTGCAAGCCCACCGCCTGGCCGGCTTTGCAAATAGTCTCCATCTCTTCGGGTGAAAAAAAACCGGTCTCACAAAAAACATCTATGTAATCAGCCAGTTTTTCCGCCGCGATAACCGGGAGCATTTCATTTATGAGCAGGTCAATATAACCCTGGTGGTTATCACGAAACTCCAGCGGGTAGGTATGCGCCCCCAGGAAGGTTGATCTTATTTTCAAGGGTGAGCTTTGTTGCAGCTTTTTGATGACCCGTAACATTTTGAGTTCGCTTGCTACCGTTAACCCATAGCCGCTTTTAATTTCGATCGCACCTGTGCCGAGCCTGCTTACTTCCTGCAGCCGGTTCCAACTCTGTGTAAAAAGTTCGTCCTCGCTAATTGCAGCAATGTGCCGGGCAGAATTTAAGATGCCGCCGCCCCTCGCAGCAATCTCGGCATAACTAAGTCCACGGATCTTATCAACAAATTCGCTTTCCCGGCTTCCGCCAAAAACGAGGTGGGTATGACTATCGCACCAGGCTGGTAGTACATATTTTCCTTCAAGGTCGATGCTCGTTTTTGGTAACTGTGGCACTTTCAATTCAAGCTCAAACATTGCCCCGTAATCGGCGATGATGCCATCTTCGATGAGGAGAAAAGCGTTGTCGATCACCGGTAGTTTAGCCAATTGCTGTCCAAAGAGCCGGTGGCTGTTGGTCCTTACATTAACGAGGCCTTTGATGTTCGTGAAGAGGGTGATCATTGTTTGTCAGTTTGTGCAGGCGCAGATTCAATTTACTGAATAATAAATTCGAAGAGAAAGTAAATGACAACCAGCCCGAGCAGTTTGTCGACTGAAGAACGCGTGAGGGATAGCAGCGAAAAGCCCGGAACGGCTGTGTGCCACACAGCCCGTGAGGACTTGCAGCGGATAGCCCGGCCCGCAGGGCACGCCATCAATTAATTTAGAGTTGCGCCCAGACGTCCTTTCCAAATTTTTCCAATCCCGGATCGCGAGCGCCCATGAGGAGCAAGACCGAATTGGAATCCAAATGTGGACGCAACGTTGTTAAAAATTCATTCCTGTCTTCAACGAAGAAGGCTTGCTTACCGAGCGCCTTGATATCATTGATGAGGTCGTTGGCGGAAATGTCTTTAACAGCAGTGCCACCGGCATAAAAAATCTCGCTCATCCAGATCTCATCTTCGGGGCGCAGTACCGCTGCAATTTCATTTACAAAATCATTCCGCAAAAAGCGGGTGGGCCCATAACCATGCGGCTGAAACCAGGCGATAACCTTTGGCGCTACGTACTGACAGGCAGCGATAGACGCAGCGCATTTTGCGGGGTTATGTGCATAGTCATCAATAAGCCAAACGCCATTTTTATTACCAAGCACCTGGTGACGCCGATAGATACCTTCGTATTGTTCGAGCGCCGCAGCGCAGGTTTCCAAAGAAACGCCGAGCTGATTTGCAACGGCAGTGGCTGCCAGCGCATTATCCATATTGTGTTTGCCGACGGTATTGAGGATAAAATCTACCCCACTCACTTGGTAGGTTATGCGAAATCCCTGTTGATTGAAATGCGTTGCTTTAAAGCCAGCTTCCAGGTTTTCATCAATGCTGAAATCCTGGTTTGGATCAACCGACAATTTCTTTGACAACACATTGGATTGATTCACGATAAACAACTCTTTCGTGTTGGCGCGAAAGAATCCGAAGAGTTGCATAAGTTCTTCAATTTCCTGGTGATCTTTATCTATGTTGAGCAACAATCCCACTTCGGGTTTATACTGAACAATAGAGCCATCACTTTCATCCGCTTCGATCACCAACCAGTCTCCTTCTCCTACTTTTGCATTGCCGATCTTGCCTTCCTTGATGATGCTAACGAGGCCGGCGCCACTGATGATACTTGGGCGCATACCCGCAACTGATAGTATGTCGAACAGCATGCCGCTGGTAGTGCTCTTACCCGAAGTGCCTCCAACGGCGATGGTCTTTTTACTGGTGGCAATCAACGCCAGTAATTCGGAACGCTTGATGATCGGGATGTTGAGTTCTTTTGCTTTTTGCACTTCAAAAACGGTATCCTCTACAGCGGTAGAAACCACGACCAGCTGGGTTTCTGGCCCAATTCCTTCACCGTTTTGAACAAAACACCGGATGCCTTCGGCTTCCAATTTTTTCTTTGTTTCATTTTCAGTTCCGGGCATAAAAAAACGATCGCTGCCACTAACTGTTTTGCCGATGCCGGCAAGATATTGTGCAATGGCGCTCATACCCGTACCTGCAACGCCAATAAAAAAAACGTGTTGAAACTGGTCAATTCCCGGATACATAGCGAATGAAATTAGGTGATGTTCTTGTTGTGATGAAGGGTTCGATAAGTGAGCCACAAACTAAGCCCCATTAAAATACTTCCAAGTAAAAATGCGGCACCCGCGAATTGTATGGGTGCTTTCGGGCTGGTAAAATAAGCGAACAGTCCCGTCATTAGCAAGGGCCCAAAAATATTTGTAAGACTCATGATACTGGTCAAGCCCCCCTGCAATTCACCTTGCTCATTCGGCGGCACCTGGCCCGAAATGATCGACTGCAATGCAGGCCCGCAAATTCCTCCTAAACAATAAGGAAGTAAAAAGACAAACATCATCCAGCTCCTGGTAGCGAAGGCAAACAAGAGTAAACCGATGGTGTATAACGCAAGGCCGAGATAGATACTTTTTTTATTGCCAAGAACGGGCGTAATGAAGCGGATCAATCCACCCTGCACCGCGCCAACGAGTAAGCCAACGAGGCCAAGCGAGATGCCGATGGTTTTAGGCGTCCAGTTAAATTGTTTGATGGTGAAAAAAGACCAGGTACTTTGAACTGCATTGGCCGCGAGGTAGATAAGAAAGAACGCAAAAAATAAACCGATAACAGCAGTATATTTTTTTAAATATACGAGTGAAGCGATGGGGATGATCTTCTTGTAATCCAGTGGGCGCCGGTGTTCCGGGGCCAGTGACTCCGGCAAAACGAAATATCCGTACACGCAATTGATGAGGCTAAGGACAGCCGCAACTACAAAAGGAATGCGCACCCCATAGTTACCTAAAAAACCACCAATAACAGGGCCAAGTATGAAACCGAGACCAAAGGCTGCACCAACCATTCCGAAATTTTTTGCCCGGTTCTCCGCGGTGCTGATATCGGCTATGTAAGCAGTGGCCGTGGTAAAACTAGCACCGGCAATACCCGCGATGACGCGACCAACAAACAGCCAGCCGATGGTTGGGGCGAGTGCAAGAAATATATAGTCGATCCCAAGACCAAGAAGTGATAATAAAAGGATTGGTCGGCGCCCAAACTTATCGCTGAGATTTCCCAGCAATGGCGAGAAAAGAAATTGCATGATGGCATAGGCGAAAGCCAGGAGCCCGCTATAACGCGAAGCATCACTGATATCGCCATGGATCAATTGTTCGATGAGCCCGGGTACGACGGGAATGATCAGGCCAATTCCGGTAACGTCAATTAATAAGGTGATGAAAATGAAACTGATGGCCGCACTCTTCTTGGTATGCATCCCGGTATTTTAGTTGGCAGCAAAGATAGGGGCTGGGGGCAATGTGTTATTTTTTCGCGATTGATTTTTTGAAGGGGAGTTTGCTCAACGTAGCATCCCTCCTGTTCCGCTTAAAAATAAAATC
>JAURWD010000239.1 GCA_030655145.1 Ferruginibacter sp. | reverse complement strand
CCCGATTCCTTCCAGGCGCACGGACGTATGCATGTCGAGCAAAGAAGTTTGGTTAACCGTTGTATTGTTTGAATCGCTTAAATTAGTGTTGATCGCCATATAGCTTTCTTAAAATGTGCAAACGCAGTTCAATATTTTTTTTCGATTTTTTTTACCTGGGAACTCCCTTTTTATACACTCCGTAAACTTTCAAGTCTTCTGTCAAAGGATCGATCAATGAGATCATTTGATCAAACTCTCCTACCTCGCTAAATTCTACGTCAGCATGAAATGAATATTTCCAGTCACTACCGGGAATTGGGAACGATTGTAATTTGCTCAGGTTGATACCTGCCTCGGCAATTTTGGTGAGTACTTTTGCCAGGCTTCCTTTAGAGTGATCCGTATGAAAATTAATGGAAGCTTTATTGGCACCTTCAATTTGCAAGGCGTCCCCTGGTTTCACCACCAAAAAGCGGGTGTAATTATTTTTAAGGGTATGAATATTTGGGGCGATCATATCGAGCTTGTAAATATCAGCTGCAAGTTTGCTCGCGATGGCTGCAATATGTTTGCTGCGATGTTGGTGAATGTGTTTTGCACTCAAGGCTGTATCCTCAGTTTCAACCAGCTTCCAGTTGTATTTGTCCAGGAACCCGAAGCATTGTAAAATAGCCATTGGGTGTGAATGCACTTCGCGAATGTCTTCTAACCTTACCCCTGGGTTAACCAATAAATTCTGCCTGATCTGTAAATAGACTTCTCCAATGATCGACAGGTTACTTTTTTGGAGAAGATTGTAGTTTGGTAAAATGCTGCCAGCTATTGAATTTTCAATGGCCATTACTCCTCCATCGCTTTCTTTTTTATTGCCAGCAATTTTTACTACGTCCCGGAACGTTGAGCAACAGATCACATCCACATCTTTCCCAAAAAACTGTCGTGCAGCTTCCTGGTGAAAACTTCCCTCGAAACCTTGGATGGAGACCTTTACAGGTTCGCTCTTCATCTTGCGAGTGGCAGGTTGTAGCTTATCGTCTTTTCGTATACTCATTGCACCAAGGCTTTCTGCCATTCTAAAAAGATTAAAAAAAAATCCCGACTATCTAGCCGGGATTCTTGTATGTTAATTCGTTTTGTGGTATAACTCTTAACAATAGACTCCCGCTCTATTTTTAAAATAGAAACTAAAATAAAATCGGGTAAAATTTGTCTTTGTCATAATGAGATTCGAAAATAAGACAGAATTTTCTTTCTGCCAATATTTTTTTAACGAAACTGCAAATTTCTTAGAAAAAATTAATCAATTCGACAGCAATGATAGATTGATATAAAAATAGCCGCCCCTAGGAATAGGGGCGACTTTAACGATTGCTTGCCATATGAAAACTCTTATATTAAATCCAGCGGTTTTTAGACAAGCGATAAGCTGGAGTTAAAATTACTTCTTAGTTGTATCAACTTTTTTAGTAGTGTCAGCTACAACTTTGTTCAAAGTGTCAGTAGTAACAGTAGTTTCAGTAACTACAGTTGCAGTATCTGCTTTGATTACAGTTGAAGTATCAGTAGTTGTTGTTTCAGAAGTTTCAGCTGAATCATTACATGCTACGAAAGATGCTACTACTACTGCGAATGCTAATAATTTTTTCATTGTTTTGTGTTTTTAGTTGTTATTTAAGGATTAATACAAAAACCTAAAAAAGGTAACCCAGCTTTTTTAAAGATTTTTTTTTCGTTGCTTTGGGTTACTATTACACACATCCAAGTATTAATATCAGACTGGTGAATACGCTCGAACAAGAACAAGATCTACTGAAAGGATTAGCGCAAAACGACAAGCAGGCTGTAGAAACGATATACCGCGAAAATTATTCAGCCATTCAGTCCTTCGTTTTAAACAATAATGGTTCGGTAGATGAAGCGAGAGATATTTTCCAGGAAGCAATGATCGTGTTATACGAAAAAGCAAGATCACCATCCTTTTCCCTGAACTGCCAATTAAGGACTTTCGTATATTCTGTGTGCCGCCGCCTGTGGTTAAAAAGATTACAACAATTAAGTAAGTATAGTACCCAGGTTGATAGCTTAGAAGATACCGTGCCGGTGGATGAGGAAATTGAGGACCACGAGAAAAAGAATGAAGATTTTGTTTTGATGGAACAGGCAATGGCTAAAATTGGTGAACCCTGCAAAAGCCTTTTGGACGCCTACTACATTCAAAAGAAAAGCATGCAGGACATCGCCGCAGAATTTGGCTATACCAATGCGGACAATGCCAAAACACAGAAGTACAAATGCCTGATGAGGTTGAAAAAATTATTTTTTGCACAATATAAAAACGGGTAGAATGGATGATCTTTTACTTATAGAGGCTACAGAGCGGTACCTGACCGGGGAGATGTCTTCGACAGAGAAGGCGTTTTTTGAAGATCTGCGTAAAAAAGATCCCGAGGTTGACCAGTTTGTGGTGGAACATATTTATTTCCTCCAGGGAATGGAAAACTTTGGTGTGAATAAGTCATTCAAACATACGCTCCATGAAGTTGAGCATAAATTACTCGACGAAGGTTTTATCAGTGAAGAAAAGTTGAAGGGTAAAGCCAAAGTCATTCATCTATGGAACCGTTACCAGCGTAACATCGCTGTGGCCGCTTCCATCGCAGGTTTTATATCGTTGCTTACAATTGGCGTCATGGTTACTTACACCAAGAAGGTTGGTAACGACAATATAGAATTCCTCGTTAAAAAACTGAATGAAACAAACCGCGAGGTAAACAGGTTAAAGTCGAGGGAAATCAATCCTCCGGTAAGTGCCGTGCCAGAAAAAATTGCTCCCCAGGTTGATTATCGTGCTACTGGCTTTTTAATTGATGGCAAAGGATACATTGTTACGAATGCCCATGTTATCAGCAAGATGAAAAATATCTATGTTGAAAACAAGAAAGGAAATTATTACAAGGCAGCTGCGGTTTATACAGATAACATTGTTGACCTGGCTATTTTAAAAATTACTGATACGGTATTTAAAGCCATCACCAACTTACCTTATAATATTAAAAAAGGTAATTCCGATCTGGGCGAGCAGATATTCACACTTGGATTTCCACGTAATGAAATTGTGTACGGCGAAGGTTATTTAAGTGCGAAGTCGGGTAATGACGGTGATTCGACGGCCTACCAGTTAACCATATCCGCTAACCCGGGTAATAGTGGCGGACCGGTATTAAACCGCAATGGTGAAGTTATAGGTATACTTACTGCCAGGGATAACAAAGCTGATGGAGTTGTATATGCAGCTAAGTCGAAGAATATTTTTACATTATTAGAACGCCTGAAAAGGATGGATGAAAAATTTCAGGGTATCAAAACACCAGTGAATTCTGAGCTTCGTGGCCTTGACCGGGTTCAGCAAGTAAAGCGGATGGAAGAGTTTGTCTTTATGGTTGTAGGAAACTAAAAAAGCTGTGTGCTTCAACGCGTAAGCACAGTTTGAATAAACCCCCGAATGAAAATAACAAATGGGCTGCTGATATCTGTCAGCAGCCCATTTTGCTTTATATCTTTTAGACTAAGCCCAGAGAGATCCTGGGTACTCTTTATTTTCGACTAATTTATCGACACTTGCCTTAACAACCGGTGCATCTTCTTTATAAGTAACACCAAACCATTGCGATGAAGTTGGGATAACTTTAATGACACCGCCACCGCTTTTTACAAAGGCATCGCCCACGATCGGGATGAAAAATTCTGATTTGATGTCTTTATAATTTTCCTTTACAAACTCAATAAAGAGTTTTTCAGTTACTTCGAAAATAGAAGGATGAAAACACCAGAAGTTCATCGATACACTTGAATCAAAAGGAACTTCTAATTTTTGCCCATTATCTTCATAAACGATCTTATCTCCCTCGCGGTAAATTTTTGTACGCTCATTGATGCTTACTAATTCACCTGCAGCGTTCACTTCACAAACTCCCCGGCTAACGGTACCATGTTCGCTCAGCGTTTTTGCCAGCTCGTACCCAATGATGGCAGCGGTTTTTTCGTTACACTCATTGTTTAAAAATGCAGCCGCTTTTTCAAATGAATCCTGACCGTAAAAATCATCAGCATTGATGACGGCGAACGGTTCTTTCACTACTTCTTTAGCACAAAGCACCGCGTGAGCTGTACCCCATGGTTTGGTTCTTTCCGCAGGAATCTCCACGTTTGGCACATAGGCCGTTTTATCCTGGTAAACATATTCCGTAGCGATCTTACCTTTCAATTTAGGCTCAAATATGGCTTTGAAATCTTCTGCAAAATCTTCACGAATGATGAATACAACTTTGCCAAAACCCGCACGGATGGCATCATATATTGAATAGTCCATGATGGTTTCACCCGCCGGACCAAAAGATTGGATTTGTTTCATACTTCCATAACGACTAGCCATTCCCGCGGCCAAAATTAACAGAGTTGGTTGCATATTATAAACTTGAGTTAGTGATTAAGTTGCATTTTTGCGTTGCGAAAATAATTATAAATCGCTTAACAAATTTAAAATGCAATTATCCCATTATCCTGCCAAACTGCAACCGTTGCAGGATAATTTGTTTGGGGAAAAAGCTATACAGCTTAGCGTACTAAGGCTCGATGAGCTCCATCCAGTCGTTTCAGGGAATAAATTATTTAAACTTCAGCTGTTCCTGAAGCAGGCCGTTGAAGAAAACAAAACCGGCGTTCTCACCTTCGGTGGCCCCTACTCTAATCACCTGGTCGCAGCTGCATTTGCGGCCCGGGAAAACGACTTAAAAAGTGTTGGGTTTGTTCGTGGCGAGCAGCCCGCAATTTTGTCTCATACATTGGAAGCCTGCGATTCTTACGGCATGAAGCTTCAATTTATTACAAGGGATGACTATGCGAAGAAATTCGAGCCTGGCTTTCTAAATGACATTTTCCAGTCATTTCCCAATCACCTGGTGATTCCAGAAGGAGGATATGACCCCTTGGGCTCCCAGGGGGCTGCAAGGATCATGGACGAAATTCCTGCTGAAACAACACATATCTGTTGTGCGGTAGGAACAGCAACCACTGTCGCAGGTTTACTGTTGGGTGCAAAGCCAAATCAAAAAATAGTGGCATTCTCCGCGCTCAGAGGGTTATCAGATTTCGGGGATCGGATACAATATTTAACTGGTTTAGAATATAAAGATTTGAACCTGGAACTTGTGAACGAATACGATTTCGGCGGATATGCAAAAAAAAATCAGCAGCTCTTTGATTTTATGAATCAATTCTATCTACAATATCAAATTCCTACAGATATGATCTATACGGGTAAAATGATGTTCGGCGTGATGCAGCGGATACGGGAAAATTTTTTCCCGCCAGGAAGCAAAATCGTGTGCGTTCATACAGGCGGGCTGCAAGGTAATCAGTCATTGCCTGCCGGCACTTTGGTTTTTGATTAGCTTAACATGTCATTATCTTTGCGGCCATCATATTCTATTGAATTGTTCGTTTTTATCTTATGATTAGATTCTTTTTTATCCTGTTCCTTTTTACACTCGAATTTGCCGGAAATGTTTCCGCGCAGGATACCTTGCCAAAAATATCTGTGAAATTGATCAGTAGCAAAGTGCTTATCAGCTGGAAAAATTCTTACGGAGCACGCATCAGCAACATCAACATTCAACGCTCCTCGGATAGCCTTAAGCGTTTCTACACTGTGGGTACGATCTTAAACCCGATGAACCGCGAAAATGGCTATGTTGATACGAAGCCTCCGCTTGGTCGAATTTTTTACCGGGTTTTTGTAGCTTTTGAAGGAGGAGATTACGTGTTCAGCAAATCGTACAAACCAGAGTTAGATACCACAGTAGTTAGTGAAGTAATGGCAGACCTGATGGTAGAAGATAAGAAAGAAGCAAAAGTTTTACCGAGCGGCTTTGTGCCCAGCAAATTTGTGTATACCGGGAAAGACAACAACGTGATCATTAACCTACCCGGCGCAGAAGGGCGAAAATTTTCGATTAAATTTTTTGATGAAGCGGAGAAGCCGGTATTTGAATTAAGCAGTATTAAAGAGCCATACCTGATCCTTGAAAAAGTAAATTTCCTGCATGCAGGATGGTTTAACTACCAACTATTTGACAACAATATCCTCCTCGAAAAATTTAAGTTCTACATTCCGAAAGATGGGAAAAACGGGACTAACGCCAACCATCAACGCCGGTAACCAGTTTGAGTTTGTTATCCCAGTTGAACATCAAATACAAGCTCAAAATTTCGCTTCATTTTCTCTTTCACTTCCCGCAGGTCTACTGGCCGTCCCAACTCTTTTTCAATTGAGGTCACCTGCTTATTTTCAATGCCACAGGGAATAATGTTATTGAAATAGCTAAGGTCTGTATTCACGTTTAAAGCAAACCCATGCATCGTGATCCAGCGGCTGCAACGAACGCCCATTGCACAAATTTTTCTTTCTTTCCCGGCCATGCCTGGCTCGATCCAAACCCCGGTTTCCCCCTTGCT
>JAURWD010000233.1 GCA_030655145.1 Ferruginibacter sp. | reverse complement strand
TATCTATCTTGTTCACTTTGTCTTTTTTTCCTGCCGCGATGAAGAGGGTAGACCATTTCGGTTTTTCGGGCAGTTCCAATCTTTCTGGTAACTCAATTTTAGAGACTTGTTCAGTTATATAGCCGGGCAATTTCTCTTCCTCGGATAAAATAAGTACGACTTTTCCACCCGCATCCATCCGGGCGGTCCGACCATTGCGGTGCGTGTACACGTCCTCGGTAGCGGGCACATGATAGTGCAGGATGTATTTAATATCAGGGATGTCGAGGCCGCGGGAAGCCAGGTCCGTGGTGACCAAAACATTTGAGGTGCCGTTCTTGAATTTACACATGGCGCTTTCGCGTTCCTGTTGTTCCATGCCTCCGTGATAAAAAACATTCACGATGCCTTTGTCTTTCAGCAACTGGCTCGTGCGTTCCACGGATTCGCGGTGATTGCAAAAAACGATGGTCGACTTATTTCCAATATGGCAAATAAGCCGGAACAACGTATCCGATTTATCTTTCTCCGGCGAGTTTACTGACATGATCACCAACTCATCACCAACAGCTTTTTCATTGACAGCGGATAAATAATTAACCCTCGCTGCCTCCTTTATACCAAGGAAGGAAGGAATGCCGACTGCTTCGGTGGCTGAAGTCAGAATACGTTTTTCAATAGTAGGAAGTGAACTGACGATAAACGACATTTCTTCCTGGAAACCTAGTTCAAGCGATTTGTCAAACTCGTCCAGCACCAGGGTTTTAATACCGTCAACAGGGAAATTATTACGGCGAAGATGATCTGCTACACGGCCAGGTGTTCCGATGATGAGGGCAGGGGTTTGCTTCAGGTTGTTCTCTTCAATTTCGCGTTTGTGCCCACCATAACACAGCGTGACTTTAAAACCAGTCGCCATTTTCCGAAACACCTCATCAATCTGAATGGCGAGTTCACGCGAAGGAACAAGCACCAGTGCCTGTACTTTTTTCGACTCAGGGCTTAACCGCTGAATCACCGGTACCAGGTAGGCAAGCGTTTTGCCGGAACCGGTGGAAGATAACAGGATGGTGTTGTCGTTTTCGCTTATCGCTGTTATCGCGGCTTCCTGCATTTCATTTAGCTGGTCGATGTTCAACCCGGAAAGCAGGGTACCGAGCGAAGTTGAGTTGTTGTCCATTTGCGCAAAAGTAAGTTTTGTGCTACGAAGCGCAAAAAGAGAGAAAATGCGGATTGGGCTTATCGTTCGGTGAAAACTAAAGGAGATTTACCTGGATGTATGCAATGTGACGATATCCGCTGAAAAAGGTTATAAATCATTCAAGCCTTTGCCAGCGAGAATTTGCGATGTGAGTTTTTCAATTCTAGCTTCCCTGGTTGTGCTTTGTTTAGGGGCTGAAAAATGAAGCAGGTAAGCCCGTTGCCGGCCGGGAGTAAGCGCGAGAAACGCTTTTTTTAGGTGCGCATTTTTATCCAGCTTTTGTTGAAATTCTTCCGGGACGCTGAATTCAGTTGTCTTTTTGAGTTCCACTTTTAACCCGGCTTTTTCGATCTCTATGGCTTCATAAATATGCGCCTTGAGGAGGGGCGCTAATTTTTTTATCTCCTGGACTGAAGTAAAACGAATTTGACGAGCCGCCTGTACGTTTTTGGTTTGTTGTATTAAAAGGTGGTGCGTATTACTCATGAGTGCACCCTTAAAAAACAACAAGGCGCAATACTCTTTGAAATCGTGGATCAAAACAATATTGCCTTTAGTTGGCCCCGGGTACCTGTAGCATGGAACGCCCCATTTTAGTTCTTCCCTTAGTCCGCACTCAAGCACGATCTTTCGAAGTTGCTTTACCGCCGCTTCCCAGCTCTTCGCTTTTTCGAAATAAAAATCAACTGCTGGATTCAGCCCGGTTGTTGCCATAATTTATTGTTGATTAGATTTTCAAACATCCACGAAATCCTCTTGCAGCATAATAAGATTCCGCGCCATTGTGATAGACAAACACGGTGCCGTAGCGGTAGTCTGCAAACAAAGCACCGCCGAGTTTCCTGATATTGGCAGGCGTTTGAATCCAACTGGATGTTTTGGCATCGAATTGTCCGAGTGCTTGCAAGGCGCGGTATTGTTCTTCGGATAAAAGTTCGACACCATGGTCAGCTGCCATTCCCAAGGCACTGTTTGCGGGTTTGTTTTCTTTTCTTGAAGCCAGGGCCTCACCGTCATAACAAATACTTCGGCGACCTTTCGGGGTTTCGGGCGAGCAATCAAAGAACAAGTATTCTCCAGTCTTTTTATCCTGGCCCACAACATCAGGTTCTCCGCCCGTAAATTCCATTTCATTCAGGGCCCAGATCTTTCCGGGATCTGCTTCCAGCCTGGCTTGTATTTGTTTCCATTCAAGACCTCTGTGCCGGTTCATGTTTTTCTCAAACCGCGCTTTTAAGATGTTCAATAGGTCAGCTTCTTGGTTGCCTGGGAGTTTCTTTTTCATGTTGATGATTTTGTATGATACTGGTTAATTTAAAGAAGGGCAAACCTGCTCACAATTATTTGCGGAGAATTTCTTCTAAACGATTATGTGCCATATTGATGCCCTGTGCAAAAGGGAGCTTTAAAATATTATCCCTGTCGGTGGAAGATTTACAGATAATGTGCATGGTGAGTTTACTGGTTTCCGCTGTGAGTTTTTCAAATTCAAGGAACTCAAGTTGGATAGGAAAGGGCGTGTTTTCCATTTCAAAAGTCCGGGTAATTTTTTGGTTAATTGTAAACTCATGAATGGAGCCATTCGCTCGGAAAACAACATGGCCATTTGCATCGCTGGTTTCAAACTGGTAGCTGCCGTGTTGTTTGTTTTCAAGTTTCAGGACTTTTGTGTGCATCCATTGTTCCACCAATGCCGGTTCTTCGTAGGCTTTGAAAAGCAGTTCTACCGGAAGGTCGAATTGCCGGGTGACAATGATTGCCTGGCTGCCTTCTTCGGCCTGGATAGATGTTTTATTGCCCATACGGATCTATTTATTTTGATTTGTAATTTGTCATGATTTTTTCCAGCGTATCGAAGCGTTCTTCCCACATATTGCGAAACGGCTCAATGAAGTCAGCGACCTGTTTCATTTTTTGGGCATTGAGAAAATAATAGATTTCCCGGCCATTTTGCTGTTGCTGGAGTAATTCGCAGGAAGTCAGTATCTGTAAATGTTTTGAAACCGTTGGCCTGGCGGTATTGAAATTTGCGGCAATGGCGCCGGCCGTCATGGAATTTGAGGCAACTAATACCAAAATGGCGCGCCTGGTTGGATCGGCAATCGCCTGGAAAACGTCGCGGCGTAAATTCATTCTGTAGTCATTTGACTACAAATATATATGTAGTCAAATGACTACTCAAATTTTATTTTTAAATTAGAGTGAAAGCGGTGGTATTGGGAGTTTATCTCGCTTTACAAACCCACGAGATTTTATTTTATATTGGCTAATGCTAAAAGAATTTCAATTAAATAATTTGTTGTAGACAAATGGGTTAACAGCGCTTGTTGAAAATTATTTTTAAGAAGAACATTAGTGGTTTATCAGTCGTAAGACTGTGGAATCAGTTCTAAACCTAAAAACCTTTTCTTGCCTATAATTAATATTATGTTAAATAGATTATTCAAAACTATTTTAGAACAGCTCTTTCTCGTCTTAATTCGGCCAATTGATTTCAGTCTCTCCCATAATTCATTTTTCCATGAATCAAGATTTTTGAAAGGTTGCTCATCTCCGATCTACATCTCTCATAAAAGAAAGTATTTTTGAGGCTTGAATCATCTGGCCAATGTGTTTGAATTACAGCAACTTGATTTTACTGCGGTCTCTCCTTGTTTAAACTATTTAACCGCTGACGAGAATTTTAATGCAGAATGTGATTTGAATGACATTGGTTGAGAAACATTTGTGGAACTCCAGGACGAGTTCGAGGAAAAATTCTTTGGGGTAAAGCGTGAAAAATCACCGGTGATCCATGCGATCTTTTTTTTGTTTCGAAGTTATTTTTGAATATAGTGAAAACGCGATCAAGTACAGCAAGATTGAAGTCGATGGTGTTGAAAATGTCGCCACTAACTGTTATCATTTTTCTTCCCGAAATTATCCGTTGATTCGCCATAACCCGCGACTTACTGCAAACTGCATTTCATCTGCACTTTCCATCACTCTTGAGCTCTATTAAATAAAAAAAGCTGCAACCATTGTTGCAGCTTCGAAATATGCTTAGTTCCACTTTACGCTTCCGGTTCAGGATCTTCTGCCGATTCACCATTCTCGTTTTCAGTCGACGGAGACTCATCTTCTGTGGCTTCAGTTGTAGAAGTTCCCTCATTGGCCGAGGTGTCAAAAACATTTGTCGGCTCCTCGCCTTCGATGGTTTCAATTTCGGCGATGACTTCTTCTTCCACATCCAGCTTGGTAATCGCTGCTATTTCATCTCCTTCATCAACGCGAATTAATTTCACACCTTGTGTGGCCCGTCCCTGCTCACTTACACTTGACACACTCATACGAATGGTTACCCCACTTACACAGGTGATCATCAGGTCTTCTTTCTCCGTAACATCTAGCAAGCCAACAAGCGAACCTGTTTTTTCGGTGACGTTAATGGTTTTTACACCCTTACCACCACGATTAGTAATGCGGTAGTTTGGTTCACCGGTTTCAGGATCGTCCAGGAAAGTTCGTTTGCCAAATCCTTTCTCACTCACCACCAGGATAGTTCGGGTTTTATCTTCGCGGTTCACACAAACCATACCCACTACTTCATCTTTTTCATCCTCGACCTCGATACCATACACCCCGATTCCACCACGACCCGTTGAACGAACTTTTTCTTCGGGGAAACGAATGGCGCGACCACTTTTCACCGCAAGCATAACCTCGCAATTACCGTCGGTCAACCTTGCTTCCAGCAACTGGTCACCTTCCTGTATGTTGATGGCGTTGATACCATTCTGCCGTGGGCGACTGAAATCTGCGAGATCAGTTTTCTTAATGATGCCCTTCTTGGTACATAGTAAAATATAATGCCCGTTGACATAAGCTTCGTCATTGAAATTTTTAACGTCAATGATTGCACGCACTTTATCGTCTGCCGGAATCTGGATCATATTCTGCAACGCACGGCCCTTGCTGGTTTTATCGCCTTCGGGGATCTCGTACACTTTCAACCAAAAGCATCTTCCCTTTTCGGTGAAGAACATGAGCGTGTGATGCGTGGAAGCGACGAACAAGTGCTCGATATAATCTTCCTGTCTTGTGCTGCTACCTTTTGACCCGCGTCCACCGCGGCGTTGCTGGCGGTACTCTGTAGATGAGGTGCGTTTGATATATCCAAGGTGTGAAATAGTAACTACCACATCTTCTTCTTCAATCAGGTCAAGCATATTGATCTCGTCACCAACATAAACGATCTCGGTTTTCCGCTCATCACCAAACCTGGTCTTAACATCCAGCAATTCAGTTTTTATGATATCAAAACGCATGGATTCATTTGCGAGTAATTCTTTCAGGTAGTCTATCAATTTCATGATCTCTGCATGCTCTTCGCGGATCTTGTCGATCTCCATCCCTGTAAGGCGTTGCAAACGCAATTCCAACACGGCCTTTGCCTGTATCTCGGTCATACCGAAATTGCTCATCAAACCATCCTGCGCAATGTGCGGTGTAGAAGATTCACGGATCAGTTTGATAACCGCATCGAGGTTGTCAAGGGCGATGATATAACCTTCAAGTATATGCGCTCTTTCCTGTGCTTTGCGTAGTTCAAACTGGGTACGGCGTACCACCACTTCGTGGCGGAACATTACAAATTCACTGATCAGGTCTTTCAGGTTCAACACCCGTGGCCTACCTCTAACGAGGGCCACGTTGTTGATACCATAGGAAGTTTGAAGTTCAGTTTGTTTGTACAACTGGTTAATGACGATCTGGGCAACCGCGTCTTTTTTAAGATCGATCACTACCCTCGTTCCTTCTTTATTGTTACTCTCGTTATTTACATCCGCAATGCCTTCGATCTGTTTTTCATTGATGAGTTCACCAATGCGGGCCGTCAGCGTATCACGGTTTACCTGGTAGGGAACCTCGTAAATGATCAGCTTCTCTCTCCCGTTCTTCGTGGTTTCTACGTTTACTTTTCCACGAAGTACAACACGACCGCGACCTGTATGGAACCCGGCTTTAACACCTTCAAAACCATAGATAATTCCACCGGTTGGAAAGTCGGGGCCCTTCACATATTTGATCAGTTCATCTATGGCAATTTCTTTATCATCGATATAAGCAATACAGGCATCGACAACTTCATTGAGATTATGTGGCAGCATGTTGGTAGCCATACCAACTGCAATGCCACTTGCGCCATTCAACAACAATTGCGGAATCCTGGTCGGCAGAACAGTTGGTTCTTTCAGCGAGTCATCAAAGTTCAGTTGGAAATCAACGGTTTCTTTTTCGATGTCCTCCAGCATGGCTTCGGCAAACTTCTCCATACGAACCTCGGTATACCTCATGGCAGCCGGTGGATCTCCATCCTGGCTTCCAAAGTTACCCTGGCCGTCAACCATTGTGTAGCGCATAGACCAATCCTGGGCCATACGAACCATGGTATCATAAATGGAGGCATCACCATGCGGATGAAATTTACCCATCACCTCTCCTACGATACGGGCACTTTTTTTATACGGACGATTGCTGTAATTGCTCAGCTCGTTCATTCCAAAAAGAACGCGGCGGTGAACCGGTTTCAATCCATCACGAACATCCGGGAGCGCCCGTCCTACGATGACACTCATCGAGTAATCGATGTAAGAGGTTTTCATTTGCTCCTCGATGTTAACCGGGATAATTCTGCCACGGTTACTAGCTGCTCCACCATCATTCGCGGGAAGCATATCACCATTAAATTCTTCGTT
>JAURWD010000229.1 GCA_030655145.1 Ferruginibacter sp. | reverse complement strand
TTGGCTTTGATGCGGCGCGTTATAACATGACTTCTACCTACCTCGACAAACTCGTAAGCCTGCAGGATCCAAGAACTTTCTTTGTGGCAGAGCCGGCAGCAGCGTTGGTTGCGGCAGGAAAGGCACCCACAAGTTTCGAAGCGTTTCGCGGCGCCGGCAGCGGTGACGACCTGGCAAACATGAGCGCCGAAGCAGGGACTGGAAAATTTTCCTTCATCAACCGCAAAAGATATTATAGCACGTACACGGCTGAGAGCACCATCCAGGTGGGTTATGCCGAGTTGTGTTTCAACATCGCTGAAGCCATCAACCGCGGTTGGATCACAGGCAGTGCCGAAGATTTTTACAAGAAAGGGATCCAGACAAGCCAGTCATTTTATGGCATTGTTGAAGGCACCAATGCAGTGAACTTTCAAAAGCCTGGTGGCACACTGAGCGACTATAACACCTACAGCATTCAATTTAAGTTTGCAGATTATTACAACCAGGAAGGCGTAAAATATGCCGGTAATACACCTGCGGGTTTAACGCAGATACTCACACAGAAATACCTGGCCTTTTATCAAAACAGCGGCTGGGAAGCCTATTACAACTGGCGTAGAACCGGCGTACCTGTGTTTCATACAGGCCCCGGCACTGGTAATAGCCAACGTGTAGCGCTGCGGTTTCAATACCCCGTGTCTGAGATCACCAGCAATACTGAAAATGTGAAAAGTGCGATAGAGGCTCAATTCGCTGGTCCTGACGATATCAATGGGGCGATGTGGATCGTGAAGTAAATGAATTTAGTCTCAAGGGCGAAGCAGGAATGTTTCGCCCTTTTCTTAACCAATCGTTCCCGCAATAAATTTATATTAGCTAAAAGGAAATACATGAAATACCTGCTCGTCGCCATGTTACTGCTTTCGTATGTTGTTAGCACGGCCCAAAACAAAACAGAGAATGTTGTAATCGTTACACTGGATGGAATGCGTTGGCAGGAGGTATTTGGTGGCGCAGATTCGATGTTGCTCCGCGATAAAAAATTTACCCGCGATAGCTCCGGAACAAACAAAGCCTTCTGGAACTCCGACCTGCAGGAACGCAGGAAATTGTTGTTTCCTTTTTTATGGAACACGATAGCTGCGCAAGGACAATTGTATGGCAATCGCTGGCTGGGAAACAAAGTAGATAATGCCAACAGGTATTGGTTTTCGTACCCAGGCTACAACGAAATATTTACCGGCTACCCCGACACCCTGGTCAACAGCAACGATAGAATTCCGAACAAGAATATAAATGTGTTGGAATTCATCAACAAGCAACCAAATTTTACCGGTAAAGTCGCGGCCTTTGCTACCTGGGGAGCTTTCCCGTTTATCCTCAACCGTGAGCGCAGCGGCGTGTACGTCAACGCTGACGCGGATTCGCTGAAATTTACCAATTCAAATTTGCAGCTGATCAATGATATGCAGTTCCTGACCACCCGCCCGATCGGTGTTCGTCCCGACATCTTTACCTACTTCGCCGCCAGGGAATACATGAAGGCATACCAGCCAAAAGTTTTATATATTGCTTTTGATGAAACAGATGATTTTGCACATGGTGGTGAGTACGATCAATACCTGAAAAGTGCCTTCTCGCAGGATGCGATGATCGCTGATCTCTGGAAGTACATACAGTCGACGCCACAGTATAAAAATAAAACAACCTTACTAATCACAACAGATCACGGACGTGGCGATAAGGATAAGGAGAATTGGAAACATCATGGAGCAAAGATTGAAGATGCAGGCCAGATCTGGATCGCGGCCCTGGGGCCAGATAGTGAAGCAACAGGAGAATTAAAACAAAGCGGCCAATTATACCAGCAACAGTTCGCCGCTACGATCGCGGGTTTACTGAACCTGGTTTTTACAGCGAACCACCCGGTAGCAGCGCCAGTGAGATCGATCCTTAAAAAATAAGCATGAAGCAAACTGGATTTAATGAAACAGCCGACGAGATCATTTCTTTATATGAACGTTTCGGGCACGAAGATTATATCGGGGAACCAGTATCGCAACTGGAACATATGTGCCAGTGTGCGCAGCTTGCCGCTGAAGCCGGGTATGATGAGGAAGTCATTCTTGCAGCTTTCTTCCACGACATTGGTCATTTATTGGAACACATCATGCCCGCACAGCAGATGGATGGATTTGGTGTGGTAGATCATGAAAAGCTCGGCGCCGGATACCTGCGGGATAAAGGGTTTTCTGCCCGGATAGGGAAGCTGGTCGCGGCCCACGTGGCTGCCAAACGCTACCTCACATTCAAGCATCCTGCCTATTTCGAGCAACTATCGGAAGCGAGTAAACGCACACTTGAATTCCAGGGTGGCGTAATGACCGGCGCCGAAGCCTCGGAGTTCGAAGCGGATCCTTTGCACGACCTGTACATACAATTTCGCAAATGGGATGAGGCCGCAAAATTGGAAGAGGTACCTGTTCCCCCTTTTGACTATTTCAAACAGATGATGGTACGGCACCTCGAAGCACAGCAGGCGGATTAAATAGTTCAAAAAAGATAAGTTCGGATTTGAGGGCATCTTTAAAAAAATTGATACAGCATGAAAGTTGAACTGGTAGTTTTTGATATGGCGGGCACAACCGTAGTTGATGAAGGCGCCGTAAACAAAGCATTTAGTAAAGCGCTTACAAAAAGCGGGTACCCGGTACCGGTACCTGCCGTCGATCATGTGATGGGCTATCGTAAGATCGAAGCGATCAACATGCTCCTGAAAGAATTTTACCCGGCGGATGCCGGTGACCTGGCGCTGGCGCAAACGATCCATGAAAAATTTCTTGACAGTATGAAGGACTTCTATCTTCATACACCCATTGCCGCGCTTCCTTTCGCCGCGGAACTCTTTGCGCTTCTCCACCAGCACCATATCAAGGTCGCCCTTGATACCGGCTTTTCAAAAGACATCACCAGCATTATACTCTCTCAATTACAATGGCTCGAAACCGGCCTGGTTGATTGCGTGCGCTCCAGCGACGAAGTGCCGCAGGGCCGGCCGCAACCCTACATGATACAGGCAATTATGAAAGAATTAAAACTCACGGACGTAAGCCGGGTCGTCAAGATCGGGGATACGGAAGTCGACATCAATGAAGGCAGGAACGCCGGCTGCGGGCTGGTAATCGCGGTAACCACCGGATCGTATAGCCGCACTGAACTCGAGAAATATAGCCCGGATCATACGATCGACAGCCTGCAGGAAGTACCGGCTTTACTAAACCTGGATGCGTGAATATAAACTCGTCTAAACCTGCGCCGTTGTTTGCTGCCACACCGGTCTACGCTGCGCTCATCACTTTCCTTACTTACGCCATGGTCTATGGTTTCCGCAAGCCATTCACCGTAGCCACTTATGAAGATGTAGCCCCTGTTTGGGGTGTTGCGTATAAAAGTTGTCTTGTTATTAGCCAGGTGCTCGGTTATATGTTCAGCAAGTTTTATGGCATCCGTTTTATTGCCGAGCTTAAGCGCATCGGGCGTGGCAAACTGATCTTACTACTGGTGTTGCTTTCCTGGCTAGCCCTGTTCTTTTTCGCCATTACACCGGCTCCCTATAATCTTTTGTTCCTGTTCCTGAATGGTTTCCCGTTAGGCTTGATCTGGGGCATCGTCTTCTCCTTCGTTGAAGGAAGAAAGGCGACAGATTTTATTGGGGCAGCCCTTGCCGTTAGTTTTATTTTTTCTTCGGGGTTTGTCAAGACCGTAACAGGCCTATTGCAATTACAGTTTGGAATACCAGATTTCTGGCTCCCCTTTTTCGCCGGAGCGGTTTTCCTGCTTCCATTGTTGATACTGTTGTGGCTACTCGAAAAAATTCCCATGCCCTCGGAAAGCGATCGGGCCTTGCGCACGGAGCGGAAAGCGATGACCCAGCCTGAAAGAAAACATTTCCTGAAAAACTTCTTCCCCGGAATTTTCACCCTCGTCATGATCTACGTATTTCTCACCTTGTTCCGCGATATCCGTGATAATTTCGCCGCAGATATGTGGGTAGAAATGGGCTTTCGCGATCAACCGGAAAAATTCGTTCAAACAGAAATTCCCACCACCATTATTGTGCTCGTTCTGATTGCCACCATGATCTTTATCCGCAATAATATCAAGGCGTTTATGATCGCACATCTCATCATTGGGGTAGGGTTTTTACTTGCCGGGGTGAGTTCATTGCTCTTCATCCAGGGCAGCCTGCCGCCATTTTACTGGATGACCCTGGTCGGACTTGGATTGTACATGGGGTATATCCCGTTTAACTGTGTGCTGTTTGAAAGAATGCTCGCGAGTTTCAAATATGCCGGTAATGTTGGCTTCCTCATTTACCTCGCGGATTCTTACGGCTATCTTGGTAGTGTCGCAGTGATGTTGAGCAAAAATTTGTTGCACCTCGACCTCAGCTGGAGCAGGTTTTACTCCTATGGGGTTGTGGGTCTTTCTATTGCGGGCATCGCGGGCACGATCATTTCCGCCCTTTATTTTAGAAAGAAATACGAATCAAAATTGCAATTTCATGAACAGTAAGAAAGCGATCGTGGTAGGTGCCGGCATCGTGGGCCTGGCAACGGCGCGGGCATTGGCAATCAAAGGATATTCAGTAGAAGTATTTGACCGAAGCTTGCAGGTAACGGGCGCGTCTGTACGCAATTTTGGAATGATCTGGCCGATCGGTCAGCCGGCGGGAAAAATGTATGACCGCGCCATCCGCAGTCGGGATATATGGAAGGAAGCCTGCGTTGCGGCGGGCATCTGGCATGAACAAGCTGGTAGTCTGCACCTTGCTTACGCGGAAGATGAAATGCGGGTGCTGGCGGAACTCCACGAACTTTTTTCCGCTCAGGGGCGGGATGTTCAGTTATGTAGTAAAGATTTTATTACTGCTCATTACGACGCGGTTAACTCCCATCAATTGATCGGGGGATTGTTGAGTAGGGAAGAACTGATAGTAGATCCAAGGGAAGCCATTGCGAAATTGCCTTCGTACCTGGCTGACAAGCACCAGGTGATCTTTCATTGGGGAACAGCCGTGACTGCGATCAGTGAATCATCGGTTTTCGCGGGTAATAAAGAACACGAGGCCGACCTTATTTTTATCTGCTCGGGCGCCGATTTTGAGACGCTGTTCCCTGGAGTGTATGCCAAGCTTCCCCTTACAAAATGCAAACTACAGATGATGCGCTTCGTGGCTCAGCCGGGTAACTGGCGCATGGGACCAGCCCTTTGTGGCGGACTTTCCCTGATCCATTACAACAGTTTTAAAGCGGCTCCGTCGCTGAAGAAATTAGAGCAACGTTACCGCGAAAGCATGAAACCGTATATCGATCATGGTATTCATGTGATGGTTGCCCAGAACGGCCTCGGCGAACTCACCATTGGAGATTCACATGAGTATGGTCCCAATCCCGGGCCCTTCGATCAGCAGGCAATCAATACGATGATCCTTGAGTACCTGCGTACCTTTTCACGTTTCAAAAATGATAGCCTTCTCGAAGCCTGGAATGGCGTCTACCCTAAAGTCACGAATGGTGAACCACACATCGTTTTGTCACCCCAGGACAATGTGTATATTTTAAACGGCCTCGGCGGCGCTGGTATGACCCTAAGTTTCGGGCTTGCGGAAGAAGTTGTCGAAACCTTACCGGTTGGTTAGCCCGGCTGACTGCTTCAATCGCGATCACGGATGCACCAGCCTTCTCTGCCGGATGTTGGTGTTTCAACCAACAAGCAAGTTGTTGAAATAAACAGGTGGTGTTACCGTAAAATAATGAATTGAACGCCTGCCTTAACCGTAATTTTTGCACTGCCGTTTAGTTGCAGACTCCTGATGGTGGTATTGGCATTAATTTCTATTATTCCCTTTTCAATGATTACATCCGTATTGGCGTCAGGGACTACCCCGCAACTCCAATTGACCGCATTTTCCCATGTATTGCTTATGCTGCCAGTCCAGGTATCTGCGAAAGTAATTTCGCTGTAGCTGCTGTAATTTCCATCAACGATGCACCGGTAAACATAGCCGTTCCACGATGATGGGGCATTTGTAAGCTGGAGTGTTTTGGTGGTGACCCCGGAATAGTTTGCATTGTTACTTAGGTTGACAAAGATGCTATCGGTCTTTACCTGCCACTGATAATTCGTTCCCGACTTGTTGGACACGAGGGAAGTGGAGGCGGTTGGAGGACACAACTGGATAGGGCTCACGATGAACTTACTGATGATGGCAACATTTTGCCCCCACTTGTTAACACCGCTGCCGGCTGCATAAAAGGCTCCGCCGCTCATTTGATTTACATAAAGATTATTGTCAAGTGGAGCAAACGATAAAATCGTTCTCCCATTAGTTCCGAAAGAATTATCAACGTTTCCATCTTTTGTAAGACGGGTCAATGAAAATTGCTTATTGTTTAGATTGTTGCGGTTACTCCCAGTTACCAGAATTTTATCTCCTTGTAACGTGATTGTCGGACCATTCGCTGCAACCTTTCC
>JAURWD010000227.1 GCA_030655145.1 Ferruginibacter sp. | reverse complement strand
AATTTTTTTCTGATTTACAGCATAAAAGGCATTATTAAAAATGTTCAATAAGGTGCGGCCAACATCCTGGGGCACCACATTAATTGACTGAATGGCGGCATCGAAATCGGTTTTAAGTTCAGCATTGAAATTTTTATCTTTCGCCCGCAGACCATGGTAACTCAGGCGCAGGTATTCATCACAGAGGGCATTGATATCAGTGGATTCTTCTACACCCCTGTTTTGCCTGGAGTGTTGCAACATGCCTCTTACGATCGCGTCTGCCCGTTTACCATGATGACTTATTTTTTCTTCGTTCGAGCGGATGTCTTTTGCGATCGACCTGATGGACTCCAGGTTTCCATTTTTGGCTTCCTCTTCCAATTCTTCTGCCAGCTCCTTATTCACTTCGCTAAAATTATTGACGAAGTTTAACGGGTTTTGAATTTCATGCGCAATACCCGCGGTGAGCTCACCCAGGCTCGCCATTTTTTCTGATTGGATCAATTGCTTTTGTGCTTGCTGTAATTCTTTCAACACTTTGTTCGTCTGGTCCCGCTGTGCTTCGATTTCACCTTTTTGTTGCTGTAGTAACCGGTTGGCTTTTTGTTTCTGCCGGTTATTGCGCAACAACAGGAATGCGGTTGCGATGATGAGCGTTAACACGATCAGGGAACTGATCAAAAAATTTCGTTGCACTTTTCGCTGCTGGTCCAACTCTGTGATCTCCGCCTGCTTTTTTGCCAGGTCATAATTGTATTGTAGCACTGTACTTTTATTGGTGATCTCCGCGTTGAGCATGCTATCCCGGTAATTAATAAAAAGCACCTGGTAGGCATAAGCGTTTTCAAAATCCCTTTTAAACTTGTAGGCATTGGCCAGCGCAGCGGCATTGTCCCGCATAAATTCAGTGGTGCCCATTTCCTTTGCTGCCGCAAGTCCCTGTCGTGCGTACCAGATGGCGCTGTCGGCCAATTCCTTTTTCAAATAAGCCCGCGATAAAATACCATTGATCCAGGCTTGTCCCTCGCGATCTCCCAGTTTTTTTGCCGCGTCTAAGGAACGGAATCCATGGTAAAATGCCAGCGGTAAACTATCCATCCTGGTGTACACTTCGGCAATATTACTTTCTATCAATTCAATGTTGAAAGGGCGGTTTTCTATCGCGAGTGCAGCTTGATAACTCTTCAGTGCTTCCGGGTAATTTTCGAGTAACCGGTAGCGCTCGCCGATATTATTGAACACCGTTCTGCCGGCCGCAATATTATTTGTCGCCTTATTGGCTGCCGCTGCTTTTTCGAAGTACAACAACGAGTTTTTTTGGTCGCCGATGATATTGTATATATTGCCCAGGTTCGCCCAACTGGAAGCCAGGCACTCGATACAATTTGCGGCTTCCCCGGCATTTACAGATTTTATAAAGTACTCCATCGCCTTTGGATAGTCACTGAACGAGATCTGGTACACTCCTCCTATTCTTCTTTGGCAAATCGCAAGCAACTTCTTGTTACCGATCTTTTGAGCGATCGTTTCCGCTTGTAAATAATTTTCAATCGCTTTTTTGTTGTCGGTCGTTATTGCGTTGGCCGCAATGCGCATCAATACAAAAGCGGTAAGTTCCTGGTCACCTGTAAGTTTTGCGATGGAGTCGGCTTGCCGCAGCAGTGCGACTGCTTCCTGCTTCTTGCCCAACTGGGTATTGGCATCGCCGAGGTTTAATAAAGCATAACCGGAGCCGAGGCTGTAATCGATCTTGCGTGCGATCAGTAAGGCCTCAGTAGCGGCTTGCTCTTTTTCACCTGGTGGCAAGTCGTCATCAAGTCCCATTGTAATGAGCCGGTTTACGCGAACACTGTCCTGCGCCGGGTGTTCCTTTAGCTGTTTTTTGAGTTGGTCGATCTCGAGGTTCTGGGTTGCTGCGACGGTGCTAAAACCAAGCGAAATAATAAGGCAGAGGTAGAGTTTCAATTTCATATGATGCAGTTACAATACATTTCTTAATGGAGGGCTTAGTGGTTTGTTTTGACGTGCCTGGTGCCCTGCTCCTTGCACAACTCACGGTAGGGCCTGTATGCTTTCAGCAATATAAATTAGAAAATCTAACTATAAACAGAGGCAATTGATTTTCTGCGAATGTCGCTTTCTACCATAATTGACCAGCCGGCAAATTTCATAAGTAATGTTAAACGGGGCATCAACCAAACTTTTCACTTGGGTTATTTTAAGATTTTTGTTTAGGAAAAGAATAAAATCTAATATCGGCCGGTGTCATTCTATTTTCGTTTGGGGGCAACTTTTTTATCGCGGCTGAAATGCCCGTTCTGAACCGGGTAACCACGTTGAGTCCAAACCAGGATGCCTTCATCAAGGATGGCCGTGTTTTTATAACCCAAACGCCTCAAAGTAGTCACCACCTTATCAGAAGCTGCATGAGGACAGGCGCAGTAAGCAACGATCCAGGTGCTGTCGTTGGGAATGTCTTTAACAAACTTATCCGGCTCTTCATAATAAGGAACGGGAATGGCTCCGGGTATATGCGCCTGGTGCCACGCCGCCTCCGACCTTGCATCCAATAACATGATCCGCCCACTGTCTTGCAATGCTTTTCGCAGTTGGTCGGCAGCCAGGTACTTGCCTTTACGCAGGGTGAACTTTGGCGCTTTGTTAGTTGGGTTTAACACGTAATCTTTCGGCAAGGGTTTGTTGAGGGTGATTGCTTCCGGGGCATTCCAGCCGGAGGCCCTGCTCCTGATATAGGCCGTCAGAGAATTTATTTCTGTTTTTTGCAGGCTATCCTTGAAGGCGGGCATGGGCGTACCATCTCTTCCGTGTGAAATGGTGTAGTGCAAGAGGGCATCACTCGCCGTGGCTAAAAGCATTGGGTTCGCTATGGCTGGCGCACGTCCACCTTCTCCTTTTTCACCGTGACAGGAAGCACAATGTTTTTTATACAATGCTTTACCCTGTGTTACATTTCCCCGGATGGGTTTTGCTGATAATTCTATGGGCTTCTTTACCCCGCTTGATTCGTGGAGCCAAAGTAACAAGACTTCGATATCGTCTTCTTCTAACGGACCTCCCTGGCTTTTCGCATATGGAGCCATGGCTGTACCTGTACGTCCGTACGAAATGGTATGGCTGAGAAAATTAAAATTCGACGCGGGGGCTACCGTGATCGCCATCAAATTCTTTGAACGCAACGAGGGAGCAAAATCTGCCGCATACCCTTCCCGGTCTTTGCCATGACATAAAGCACAGTATTTCGCATACATGCCAGACGCATACTTTATGGAAGCGGTGTCAAGTTTGACCCCTTCTTTAAAACTGTAGATTTTTGCCAGGGATGCCTGCTCTTTTGATTCTTCTGTGAATTCAAGTTGAACCCCCAGGGCAAATTCTTTTTGCACGGTAAGATGTTTTGCTATCGAATCGACCTTTAAAGCGGCGGCTGGCAATTTCTTTTTGAGGAACTCCTTCGTTTGTTTCAGATCCTTCACTTCAAAACGAACCGCGTACACGCTTGCGCCCTGCTTCTGCAGAAACCTGCTATACTTGTCTCCCTTTACGCGGGGTGCCATTAGGTGTAGCTCCTGGCTGTGGGCAATTCGAAAACGTACAAGCGTATCATTTGCTTCCAGTTCATGTAGCCCGATTGCTTTAAATTCATTGCCCGCGACCTCAAGGTCGCCGACAATGATGAGCAGGGAAGTGATACCAACAAAGCCGTTCGGCTGCTCCTCGTAATATTTCCGCCAGGCATACGGCTTCCAGCTCGAGATCATTTCGTAATAAGGAAATGATGGCCATTGTGTAAAATTTGGCAGGTCGTACCGCGAATTTTTGCGGCTAAACCCAATGCTACGAAACTGTGCCTCACCATCATCATAATCCCATCCCTTGGGCATTGCTGTTGAAAAACGGCCTGAGCGCGGGGTGTCTGTTTTAAATCCTTGTGACTGTAACCAATTCAAAGTGGTATCAACGGAAGAGGTGCCCAATGAATAAGATCCCAATCCTTCCGAACGTTTCAAAAACGAGCTGATGAATGAATGATTCGCTGCTACAAGTTGGGTATCCTCAATGGAGAGTAATTCCAGGGCCGAGATATCCGGGAAACCTATAGCCGCCACGAGTGTTCCTTTATAGATTCCTTGTTCAAACTTTTCCCGAAGCGGCAGGTTAAACCCGAGCACATTTGCATAATAATTTCGGGCACTATCTAAATTTTTGACCAACAGGGTCGCACTGCTGATTCCGAAGCCTGCGCCAAGCAAGGGAGTGTTGCCCGGGTGTTTCTTTGGCGTAGATGTGCAGGCGAAAAACAAGGCAGGAAGGATAAACACTGTTACCCATAAGTTGAGCCTCATCCTGGTTAGGTTTTAATTAGATGACCAAGGTAAATTTTTCATGATGAAGAATGGCCACTCCAGGAAAATAATTTCAAATCAACAGGAAGTACTTAAAACATAAGGAAGAAAGATAAGCGCAACCAGTACAAGAAGCTCAGCAAGAATATTGATCAAGGCATGCGCAAACCTTTCAGCGGGTCGTGCTATTCACCCTGTAAATAAAATTGAAATCCCGGTTGTGCAATTGCTACAAATTCACCCTGACCAGGCCAACCTTGCCACGTTGATAATAGGGCATTACAAAACTATCCGGTCCGGAGACCACAGCCCGACCGAGGTCATAATGATAGGTCGGTGTTAACATGAGCAGCGCATCTGTTCCGCTGGTTGCACTGGCTTCGAATTTATGAACCAGGTTAGCATCTTGTCGTGACTCTTCGGTATAAAAAAAATAGGATGACTTATCTTTTAATATTGTCAGCAATGGTGTAAACCTTCCTTTTACCGCAGGCTGAACATACGACTGCCGGATATTAAGATTGGAATCCATCAAAAGAAATTGGTAGATCTCGGCATCGCCTCTACCCTTACCAGCTTTTTTAATCCCGGAACTAATACTTAGCAAATTCTTGCCTGGTAAACTGGCAACCAATACCGGCGCCAGGAAATAACCCGACAACTCCAGGTTATGAAGTTCCTCTGCAGAAACGAACAACGTTTGAATAACCTCCAGGTCGCTGTTTAACTTCATCAGGTAGCTGAATTTTTCCTGCGAATTTTCCGTCCCGTTTTCTTTGACCTGGCTTTGTAAGATCAATTCATCACCAGCCATGAATAGTTTATGATCCATAAACTGGAGACCTTCGGGGTTAAATACTTTGGTTGACAATTGGTGCGTCGAAGCATCGATCCTGGTAATGGAGAATGCTACTTCCCCTTTTTGAAAAGTATTGTTCAGCAACAACAGGTCATCGCCCTCCGGGTGCAGTTGCAGATTTTGGGGAAGCCCGTTGATATAGGGAACGGTCAGCGTTATCGCGTCTTTGTAATTGAAAACTGAATCAAAAACATTGATACTGAGCAGGGTGTTACCATAGTTTTCATTTTCGGTTTTCTGTACCAGGAAGATATTCGAGCTTCCTTTTGTAAAGTAGTATGGACGAAATTTGTACAGGTCCATTTTGCCCTGGATCAGTTCTGTCTGGTCCACAATACTACCCGAACTATCAACGCGATAATTTTTTCACTAGCGGAGTCTGACATCAGCGTATAGTAAAATGAGTGGAACTTCAGGAACTCAGACCTGAACGCAGCTTTAACCGGATGATTAAAAGTTTTGGTATCCAGGTGGTGCAGCTCCTGATCAAATTCGTAAACTTTTGTTTGATATCGCTCAATATGCCACAGGTGAAATTGATTGCCGGGCGCAGCAACCAGGGGAAGTTTTCCCATTCCAAGATATAATTCGCGATCGGAGTATTTAAAATGCTGACCAGTGGTTTGAAGCGCAAAAAGGAAAATCAAAAAGCTGCTAAATAAAAATCGAAGCATGAAAATAATTAAGGGTACGGGCAGCCAATTTAAAGAAGCGGCTGATTCAGGCTGACAAATTACTACCTATTTTCTGAAAGATAAGTTAAGGGGATAAAATTCACCCGGGATGAACTTTGATCAGTTTCTTTGACTAGTTGCTACGCGAAGATTGGTTCCGGAAAAGATTCATAGGCATCGAATTTTTAATCTTCCCCCGTGAGTCAGAACGACCGATGGTACCTGCAGTTTCCTTTTGTACACACTGGTTTTAGGTGTAACTGGTTTGAATTACTTATAAAGTTTCAGCAACTCTTTGTAGGTGTACTCGTTGCCCCGCACAAAAAATTGATAGGTCGTGTCCCACTGCGCACTGCTTCCCCAGCCAATCATCGAAGAAATAATTTGAGTATGCTGCGCATCGATCTTTTTAAACTGGATCACTTCCTGCAGGTTTTCGTCACTGGCCCTTACAGATTCTTTAAAGTTATTATTCAGGATTACTTTCAGCACCAGTAATTCATTCTCTATAAAACTCGTGATCGGCAACTTGATCGAACTGCTGTCCGCCAGGGTTTTGGTGGTGTCGTAATTCGTAATGATAAAACCGCCCGACCTCAATTCAATATGCGCAAGCGGCGCTATCCATTTTTTCAATTCAGCATCCGTCGTAAAAACTTTCCAGGCTGTGGCCAGGTCAACAGGCAGGGTAAACTCGATCCGTAAAACCTTTTCACCTCCGACGGTTTTGTAAGAGGTATTTTTCAACGCCTGGCTGTTACTATGCAAAGCGAGCAACACAAGTAGCAAGGATATAATATTTTTTTTCATGATCATGGGTTTGGGTATTTGAGTTGTTTGTTTGAATGCTATGTTAGTTTTGGATTGAACAGGTTGCGAAAAGTAAAGCACATCGCAGGGATATGTAGCGGTCACCTGATCCCTGCTATTAAATTGATCGTAAGCGCGACGATGAACGTATTGAAAGCAAAAGATAACAGTCCGTGGGCCAGCGCAGTTCTGCGTACAAGCGGCGACGTGATCTCCACATCTGAAACCTGGAAGGTCATGCCAATCACAAAAGCGAAATAGGCGAAGTCGATATAATCGGGCTTCTTACTTCCCGGGAAACTCAACGGCTTCTCTCCTGCTGTATCATCCCCGGGGTTTGAATAAAACATGTGGGCATAGTGAAAAGTGAACATGGTGTGTACCAGCGTCCAGCTTACCATCATCCCCATTACCGCCATTATTTCTGTCAGGGTTCTGTGCGCCTCCATTTTACCAGACCTGATCAATAAAAGGACCGTGAACATACTCGCCAGGGAAGTCAACACAATTACAACAAGTACAAACAACCGGCTACCGTCCTCCTCGTTTGCCCTGCGGGCAATTTCTGAAACAGGCAATTTGAAGAAGACAACAGCACTGGAAATAATGAAGGTCAACGCAAAGGCCACCCAAAGAATAGACGTAAAAAGCAATGGTTCCAGCTCCTGGCGGTAGAGACTTGCAAAAGCTACCAGGGAAACAAACAGGCTCAACAACACCCGTTGAAGCGGGCGTAAATACAGGAGCGTATTGCCATTTTTTTTACCAGTCATTGATATTTTTTAATTGCAAGTTCAGCAGACATCCAAACTACGCGATTTCTTTCCTGGTCTAAAAATTATTCTTACCTAAAACGGTTTTTAATTGCGGGAAGCAATGTAAAATGAACATTTATTGCCGCAAGTATTTTAGCCGGTGAATTTAAGGAAGCTTTGGATCCACCTCTTTCCACCATTTGGAAAACACCTGCGCCGTATCATCGAGGTTAACCAATTCACCGATGACCGGTGTCACCAGCGGGATGCCAACTGTTTGATCTAACCGGTCCATCTCATTTAGGGGTTCATCCCAATCATGCATCGCCAGGTCAAACTTACCCGAATGAACGGGCATCAGCCGCCTGGCTTTAAGATCAACAGCCGCCTGCAGGTTTTCACCCGGAAGAAAATGAATGGCTTTCCAGGCTTCGTTGTATTGGCCGTTTTCTAAGATCGCAAGGTCGATGGGCCCATGCAGTGCTCCAATAGCTGCAAAATGTTTATCAAAACCACCATCTCCTCCTATATAAATTTTTCGTTTCGGCGTTTGGAGCAGGTAGGCCATCCACAGAGTCTGGTCACGTTTAAAACTTCGGCCGGAGAAATGCCTGGTCGTAAGTCCGAATACTTTTGCTCCTTGCTGTAGTTGCACATCCGTATCCCAATCCATTTCAATGATGTCTGCCGGTGCATAGCCCCATCGTTCGAGGTGAGCACCAACACCAAGCCCGCAGATCACCTTTTTAACTTTCCCCTTCAACTGCTGCATGGTTTGATAGTCGAGGTGATCGTAGTGGTCATGGCTGATAAATACATAATCTATCTCCGGCAGATCTTCCACTGAATAAACATCGGAACCTTTAAATGCTTTTGTAGAACCCGGTATGGGTGAGGCATTGCCACTGAAGATGGGATCAACTAACAATTTTAATCCGTCTGCCTGGATGAAATACGAAGAGTGACCAAACCAGGCAAGCCAATTGCCGGCAGGAAGGTTTTTGAGGTCAGTACGCACGGAGGGTATGATGCCTGTCGGTGTCGTTCCTTTCGGTTTTCGGAACAGGAAATTGAACATCACTTTTCCCATGGAATAACCTTCAGTAAGCGAAGGCGTATATGAACGATTGACGAAGGACCCGTCCTTGAAATTCGGCGAGGTTTTTAACTTCTCGAGACTGGCGCCGGAAGGATTTGCACCAAACTTCGGATGCTGCATATACAGTGCCACGGCAATCACCAGGATCACCACGATAGAGAGAAAGAAGATCATAATCCGCTTGAGGAGTTTTAAAACTTTTTTCATTGCATGTAATGTTCCTAAAAAGTCTGCATAAAGCAAGCAACGAATTACAACAGCGAATGACCTAATTCTTTTTAACAATAATGTTCATCAGTTTCTCTTTGTACGTACTACCGACCGGGATGGAGTTTTTGCCAACTGTAATAAAATTGGCCTGCACACTTTGCACAAACCGAAGTGCAACCAGGTAGGATTTGTGCACGCGGATAAATTGCTGATCTGCCAGTATCTTTTCCATCTCGTTCATCGTTTGATGGGTAACCAACTGGTATTCTGTGGTATGAATTTTCAGGTAGTCCCGCATGCCTTCAATGAATAATATTTCCGCAAATTTTACTTTTAAAAATTTATTGCTGCTCTTGATAAACATATGATCAGGCGCTTCCTTGTTGGAGGCCGGGGCCTGGCTAAATAACCGCCCGTCTACGATCTTGGAGATTGTTTTTGTAAAGCGCTCAAACGAAATTGGTTTTAACAGGTAATCGATCACGTTAAACTCGTATCCTTCCAAAGCGTACTCTGCGTAGGCAGTTGTAAATACCACGAGCGGCGGATCAGCCAGGGAGCGCAAAAAATTCAGTCCGGTCATGCCGGGAAGTTGTATGTCAAGAAATACCAGGTCCACCTGTTGCTCATTGAGCAAGGCGGTGGCTTCCCGTGCGTTCTGGCAAGTGCCAACCAACTGGAAGCCCGCTACCTTTTGCAGGTGACTTTCTATCACCTGGCTGGCAAGCAATTCGTCCTCAACAATCATGCAGCGGATCAAACAAAAGATGGTTTAATGATGAGCGAAACCGTGAAGGAGTCGTTGCTTAAAATTACATCAAGCGTATGAGAATCGGGGTACAGCGATTCGAGGCGTTGTTTGGCGTGACGGAAGCGCAACTCGCGTTGACCACCCTCCTCTTTATGTGTTTGAATGATATCGAGTTCATAGGCGGCGGGGTATAGCAGTTCCAGCAGGCTTTTGCTGTTGCGGATACCGTTGCCGTGTATGCGCTTTGCCTGGGTTTCCATATCGATGTTGGTGTTGTTGACGACGGATAAGGCGACCTGGTTGACGGAGGTTTTTAAAGTGATGTAAATGAAGGGCTCATTAAACGAACTGTTGAAAGCATGCTTGAAACCATTTTCAATAAAGGAGATAAACAAAAATGGTTCTATCATAATGCCATCCGTTTCTCCTTCCACCGTAAAACGCACATCCGCCTGGTGGCGAATTTTTTGAATGGCGAGGTAATTCTCGATGAATTCAATCTCTTTGTTAAGCGCTACTTTTTCCGCAGTACAATCATAAATAATGTACCGCATCAGGTCGGCAAGTTTTACTACTACTTCAGGGGCTTTATCTGATTTCTGCAAGCTGAGCGAGTAAATGCTATTTAGCGTGTTGAACAAAAAGTGCGGACTTAATTGCGAGCGCAGGTACTTCACTTTAAAACCGGTGCTGTCCTTCTCTAACGTAAGTAGTTCATCCTGTTGGTTCAGGGAACGGTTGATAAAAAAGATCCCGACAGCAAGTCCCATGTTGGTGATCGCCCATAAACATTCGCGGATCGCAGAAGCGGGAGTAACACTGAAATAAGTAGTATCAGCTGCCGCTGGAAATATGGTGCCAACAATAGAGAATAGGATAAACAAGACTGCAAGGATAACCACCAGGAACAGCACACTAAAAAAGATGGCAGCTTTATATTGTTTTTGAAAAAAGATTCGCGGGGCCACCACCATCGTAAAGAGCAGGTATGCAGGAAACATAATGGCACTCACAAAAAATAAGGCGATCCACATTCGCCAATCTGCAGGAAAGAATCCAACAGCATTGATGAGGGGGTAAAGGAGGAAGATCAATCCCCAATAAAAAAATTCCATCTTAAAAGGCCGCTTTACCAACCGGTCGTTATCATATTCCATAAAACAATTTTACTAAAACTACTCATGCCACTTTACTAACACAAAGTATTTCGACCAAACAAATATTTAATTCGACCAACGGTGTCCCTTCAACCTTGAATGGTACGCCGATAGATCTCGGTAAATCCTTAAGCCAGTCAAATGATGATACTGAGTACGGCAGTATTGGGATGAGAACAAAGTCCCGGGTCTTGGTTCTAACTCATTTTTAATAGTTTTGCCGCTCCATCAATCCCCAAAGATTATGAAGCGACTGTTCGTGATTGTCCTGTTTATTCTCACTTTCGGAAACGTTTATGCGCAGTTTAATGATAGTACGCATTACCTGCTCCGCTATGCAACCACCGGAATTCTAAATCGCACCAATGAAACTTCTGCATACACTATCACCAATGGACTGCGGTTCAGCGTCAATAAAAAAGCCATTTCCTTAAACAGCACAAGCAACTGGATCTATGGTGAGCAGCAAAAGCGGTTAACCAACAATGATTTCTCCACAGCGCTTGATCTAAACGTTTTCAGCAAGCTGGACCGCATGTATTATTGGGGTCTCGGGACTTATGAAACAAGTTACTCCCTCAAAGTAAATAACCGGGCGCAGGCTGGCCTGGGAATTGCCTATAGCATTGTAGATCGTCCGGGTTTATTTATTAATGTGAGTGATGGTATCCTGTACGAATTTGCAGATCTGAAATTGAGCGACACCAGCAGGGACATTTACCGCACCTTCCGGAATTCTTTTCGCTTCCGGGTACGGTATACTTTTAAAGAACGCGTGAGTTTTGAGTCAACCTCCTTTCTCCAGAATGCGTTGCAAAAAAACGATGATTACATTTTCAATTCTACCAATACCTTATCGCTGAAGATCGCCAAATGGATCAGCCTGACAAGCATGTTGAAGTTCAATAAAGTTAACCGGACAAACCGCGAGAATCTCCTGCTCACATTTGGATTAACCGCAGAGAAATATTTTTAGGCAAGGAAGTATTTATGGCAGCCAAGAGCATAAAAATCGCAAAACAACAAACCGGCACAGTTTGGATTGGAACGAGTGGTATTGTGTTGCCCGGACCGAAAGCCACCTTTCCCCCGGAGTATCACCTGGAGAGTCGAATGCGATATTACAGTTCGCTGTTCAATAGCCTCGAGATCAACAGCAGTTTTTATAAGATCCCTTTGCGGGCCACTTTCGAAAAATGGTCGCTCGATGTACCCGACGATTTTCGTTTCACGATAAAACTTTGGCGCGAGATCACGCACAGCAAAGTGCTCAGATACGATCCCGGGCACATCGAAACTTTTCTAACCGCGGCTGCGGGACTGGGAAAGAAAAAAGGATGTTTGCTGGTACAGTTTCCCGGGAAGATTAACCTGGACTACTATAGCCAGGTAGAGCAACTGCTGGAACAATTGCACCAAAGCGAAAACCTCGATGGTTGGCGCATAGCCGTGGAGTTTAGGAACCCGGGATGGTACATCGGTGAAACCCACGAATTGATGAACGAATTTGGGAGCAGCCTGGTGCTCCACGACAACCCGAAGGCCAGTAACATGAACCCGAACAAGGGCACGGGTACGATCTATCTCCGGCTACATGGCCCCACCGGGAACTACCGCAGGAGTTATACAAGCGAAGAACTCGGGGAAAAAAATGCGTTGATACGAAACTGGGTACAGCAAGGCCGGGATGTTTTTGTCTATTTCAATAACACTGCAGGCGCTGCTTTTGAGAATGCGCAATCCCTGCGGAGGATGCTGTTATAATGAGCGAGTAACAGTTACGATTACACCAAGAGACTTCGCATTCGGCAGCGACTACCGGACATTACCGGACCTCAATAAAATAAACCTGGCAATTTAAACCGTCGAAGGATCGGGATGCACCCAGGGACCGCGATACGGCCTGCGCAACAAGGCATCTGCCGCGGGATCGTTGAGGATTTTTCTTTCCCTGGGATCGTACACAAGCGGGCGGCCAACCTGCATCGACATATTAGCGATGATGCAGCAGGCAGTGGAGATATGACCTTCCTCAATATCCGCAATGGGCTTTGTACCCTTTTTTATCGCGTTTAAGAAGTCCAGCATATGCAACCTTGTTGCCGGAGCCGCGTTTAACTCAATGTCTTTTTCTTTCAGGTCTTCCGGGTATTTTTCTTTCTCATACACCACATCCTTATGAATCTTTTTTCCCTCTTTTTCCATCGGGATAAAATCATATTGCATAGTACTTGCCTTCAATGTTCCTTTCTCTCCATAAATGATGAACGACCAGGGATACTCCGGGTCCGCGGGTGCGCCCCAGGAGCGGTGTTGCCAGTTACAGGTAAGCTCCTCGTATTCAAACATGGCAGACTGTGTATCAGCAATATTAGATTTGCCGTCCTTCTGCACATAGATACCACCGGTAGAGCTTATGCGCTTTGGCCAGCCAAGTTGCAACATCCATCTCACGGTGTCGAACATGTGTACGCACATATCTCCCATGATGCCATTACCATATTCCATAAAGGTGCGCCACCATCTTTTGTGCGGCAGATCATCGTAGGGGCGCAACGGTGCAGGCCCTGTCCACATTTCGTAATTCAAAAAATCAGGCACCGGTTTTACCGCGGGGTTACCGTTCGCACGCATGTGGTAATAGCAACACATGTCGACGTGTGATATTTTCCCTAGTAAGCCAGCATCGATGATATTTTTCTTTGCTTCAATTAAATGTGGAGTGCTCTTGCGCTGGGTACCAACCTGCACCACGCGGTTATACTTGCGGGCTGCCGCCACCATCGCTTCTCCTTCAATAACGTCAACGGATATGGGCTTTTGAACGTACACGTGGGCGCCCGATCTGATCGCATCGATGGCCTGCAAAGCATGCCAGTGATCCGGGCTGCCGATCAATACAATATCGGCTTTATTCTCTGCCAACATTTTCTTATAATCGCCATACAGCTTCGGGATTTTCCGGGAAGCCTGCCGCTGGCTTACCAACTCGCCAGCTTCCTTCAGCATGTTACTATCCACGTCGCAGAGCGCCAGCACTTCTACAGGCGCTACCTGGATGAGGCGGAAGAGATCGCTTTTTCCGTACCAACCCGTACCGATCAACGCAACTTTCAGCGGCGACTCCGCGCTGATAAACCCCATGCCACTAAGATCTAACGCACCCAGGGCCAATGAAGCGGTTGCACCTTTGATAAATCGGCGACGGTTCAATTCAAATTGGTTCATACGGAAAAATTGAAGTATTTAAATAATGGCTTGAAGTTAGCATTTCCAATGCAAGTTTTACACCATCACAGACAAATGAAAATGAAGTATACCGCGCAGCGGGATTTAGAAACCTGGAAGAAGGTTGGAGTTAGAAATTATCACGGGTAAACCGAAAAGTGTAATCGAATGGCGGAATGACCATTCCATAACCCATCGGCACTGAAGTTGACCGCTGCACGCGGATGTGTGCGCTTTTCCGGTTGATAAGTTCGAGCGTCATGGTAGCATTTATGGACTTGTTCGGGCCGACAGTCATCACCGTGTCACCGGCCTTGCCCTCCCCTGCAACATCCGTACGCAATATTTTATAGATCTGCGCACCAAAAGCCGCATCATTGTCAACGATCGTTATCTCCTTATTGATGGTGCAGGATGCACAACCGGCAAAGCCATTAAAAACCTCGAAGTAGGCAGTGTCATTGGCCCGCTTAAAACTAAATTGGAAAGTGCTGGTCACCTTGATCTTGTTTTCACCTACGGCTTCGATCTTGAGATAACCGCGATGCCCACGCGCCGGAGCAGCCACACCTGACAATTGCCAATTTCCGGCGAAATCTTCCGCAAGCAAAACAGCATTGGTGACTACCGGGCTTGCCGCTACCGGAACTGGCAAAACTACTCGTGGCTTCTCCACCGTTTGCGCAACCGGTTTTGCGGGCAGCGTCTTTGTTGCTGAAGACGGCAACACGGTTCCCGGAAGGATTGCAGTTGTGTCTTTGGTTGCTGCCACATTGTTGATTGGGACGGCGATCGTGTCTATCCCTGTTTTTAGGGTATCCGTTGACGTAACCAGTACATCTTTGCGGATCTCTGGGTCGGATTTCTTCGCTAAAAAATAAGCATATCCTGCAATGGCGCAAACCAGGATTGCCGCAAGTACACCCAGTAAAAGAGGCATCTTTTTATTTGCTTCGGGGGCCCGTTCCTGTGGTAGCTGTGTGAATGCGGGCGCAGGCTTAACCAGGGGATGTACGGGTGCTCCATTTAATTCCTGCACAAGGTGTAACAGACCCGAATCATAATTGGAAGTAAAATCAACGTGTTGCAGGCGCTTTAAACGAAAGGGCGTTTTACTGTCAACCAGCAGTAAGGGGATCACGCGTTTGTTTTGTTCCAAAGCATAGTAAACTTCATCCAGCACATTGGTAGAGGTCACGGATCTTTGCGACTCGATGAACAGCAGGCAGTCACAGGTTTCCAATGCTTTTTCAATTTCAAGATCCCACTCGGAGCCCGCCCTAATATCCTGTTGATCGATCCACACGTTAAAGCCTTGCTGCTGCAGGTCAACGGCAAGGCGTAGGGCAAATTCAGCCCCATCGGCTCTTGAGTAACTGAAGAATAAATTTTTGAGTTGCATACGGGGGATCTTCTAACCGAAATTTACAGTTAAAAAATTAAAATATATAATCGGCCGTATTCGGTGGATCATTGAATGATTTTTTCACCGGTTATTATTAGCCCCTATCCTGCACCGTTATACAACCCGCTGCATACTGAGTGATATGAACCCCGGTTGAGACATTCTTTGAACAACACAAAAAAATAGCGTCCTGTTTCCAGGACGCCACAGTTTATCAGCACCAAATGCTACTAGCTTTTGCTCGAATCATAAGCACCGGCGTTGCTGCTTGTACGGTATGGTTGGCCGAGGCTGTTGTTTCCCTGCGAACCTTGCGTACCCGCGTTGGCTTGAGCGTTAGACACCCGCAACCGATTCTCCACATTTTTTACCCCGGAGATACGCTCAGCAAGGTCTTCTGCGTGACGTTTTTCCTGGCGGCTATTAACCGTACCCGTTAGGGTTACTTCACATCCCTGGACGGCTACATCAATTTCGGAAGCATCAACATGTGGATCATCACTTAAGCGATCATTCACATCTTCTTTGATCCGTTCGTCGGACCGGGTATAGCCTTTAGGCCCCTTTCCCCGGTGCTCTCCACGCCCTTCATCCTGCCGGCGCCTGCGATCAGCATCGTCGTCGCCAAACCAGGAAGACACTTCGTCTTTTGTTTTATCCCACCAATCCCTATCCTGTCCGCGGTTTTGATCGTTGCCAAAGCGGCTGCGTCCTGTGTCACCATATCCGCGACCTTCCCCACCGTACATACCACGTCCCTGATTAGCATACGAATTTCGATCCTGGTTTCCGTAGCCTGCACGATCACTGCTCATACCCCATTCCGGCTGGTGGCTTCTGCCATAGGCTTGTTGTGAAGATCTGCCTTCGTTCCAGTCATCATCGCGGTCCGAGGAGTTACCGCCATAACTGCCACCGGGCATCATTCCGGTTGAGCTGCCATACATACTGTTCCGGCTTCTCCAGTCATTGCCACGATCCTGGTCGTAAGAGCCTCCATAATCGCTCCTACCCTGGTTCTCATTTGAACCATACCGGCTTCTATCCTGGTCCTGGTTTGAGTTTCTTTGAATGCGGTTTTCATCCATATTCCAATCCTGGTTGTACCCGCCCCGGTTCTTATTCCGGGAGTTACCTTGATTTGCCATGATAATAGATTTAATTGTTTTTAGAAACGAGTTCCTTGTTTCCAACTAAAAAAATTGTACCACCCCACAATGGTGTTTTGGGAATTCGCAAGCGTTGATTATCAAGAGATTTGAGCAGTAAATATTTCGAATCCTGACGTGTAGAATGGCTTCCTCAAATTGGCTACCGCAATGCAACTTAAATGAAAAAAATACTCAGGTGTAATTGGGTTATTTCAGAAAAGCTGCGCTTTTATGCAAGGCTCTAAGCAACTTTTTGCGTAAAGTTTTCTGTTGTTTCTAGTGCTCTTACGCCAAGCTCAAATTCTTCGTGCATGGATGGAATGGTAACAGTGGAAAATTCTTTGAGAGAAAGCCGGGCAGCGAATGCTTCCTGTGTTTGGTGTTCGCCATGCACCAGGAATACATTCTTAACCTCCGAGGCTTCCTGGCAAGAAAGAAACTTTAGCAGGTCGTCCCGATCGCCATGCGCACTCATAGTAGCAAGCGAACTGATGCGGGCTTCCACTGCGCAATCTTCATCAAACAAATGCACCATTTTTTTACCTGAAAGTAATTGGCCGCCTAAAGATTGATCCTGGCAATAACCAACAAACAGGATGGTATTCTCAGCGCCGGAGATGGCGTTATAAATATGGTGGCGAACTCTTCCCGCATCAGCGGTCCCGCTGGCAGAAATGATGACACAGGGTTCAGTAAAGGCTTCCAGCTTGCGGCTATCTTCGATGGTTTCCACGTATTTCAATCCTTCAAAATGAAAAGGATCATCATCAGTCGCCAATACGTTTTGCAGTCGCTCATTAAAATTTTCCATGTGATGTTTGATCACCTCGGTCGCCTTTTTGCTCAACGGGCTATCAACAAAATATGGAAGCGGTGGCAGCCTCTTCTCCAGCTCAAGTTGGTTCAATGCATACAATACTTCCTGCGTACGCCCGACGCTAAATGCGGGGATGATCAGCTTCCCTTTGCCCTCAATACACGTCTCCCGGATACACTTCAATAAAGGATCAATGGTGTTGATGCCAAACTCATGCATGCTGTTTCCATAAGTACTTTCAAGAATGATATAATCAGCCTGGCTAAACGCCGCAGGAGGCTGTAATAAAGTGCTGCGGTAACGGCCTACATCGCCGCTGTAAGCCAGCGTGACCGGGCGCTCATTTTCTGTTATGGTCAACACAATGGAGGCACTGCCCACGAGGTGACCAGCATTGCTATAAATAATTTCAACATCCGGCGTAATGCGTAGGGCCCGATCATATTCGATGGTTTCAAAAAGTAACATGCTGGCCTTCACATCTTCTGGTGTATATAAAGGCGCGATGGGTTCCAGCAGGTCGCTGCCGCGGGATTTATTCTGCCGGCTGGTTTCATACAATTGTATTTCAGCACTATCATACAACAAAATTTCAGTGAGCTCACAGGTAGCGCGGGTACATATTATTTTTCCTTTAAATCCTTCCCTCACCAACTTTGGTATAAGACCGGAGTGATCAATATGTGCATGAGATAAAAGCAGGAATTGTATGGAGGCCGGGTCAAACCCAAATGATTCATTCAACTCAGCTGTTTTTTGCCCCATCCCCTGGAACAGGCCGCAATCGAGTAATATTTTTGTTCCGTTGTCAAGCGTTATCAAATGTTTAGAACCGGTAACCGTGCGTGCCGCACCGTGAAAACTTAACTTCATATGTGTATGCAATTTTTTAAATGATACACACTAAAACACACAACTCGTGCCGGTCCATTTTGCGTAATTGTCACCACTATTTGTAAAACCATACCCGGACTGCATTCATCGAATTTTAAACATCTGTTCCACCCCACATTGATTTTTGATTTTTTCTATGTGGTTTTAAAATCCGTTGGGTATTAATTTTCACAGGCTGTTGCGGGCACATCATTTATAGCCGGTCACTACTTGCTGCTCATCGATCAACTCAATAGTTTCCAGCATTTAGGAGAAGCATTAATGCATCCCTGCCTGCACGGCAAAAAAAAAGAGAGCCTTTCGGACTCTCTTTTTCAATTAACCATTGAATATTAATAACCAGTATTCTGTACCAGGTAACTCGGCAAATTTGATGCGCCATCGATCGCTGTTTGCGGGATGGGGAACACGCGTTTGTTTTTGTCGTTGTTTGACTTTTCAGTCCAGGTACCTTCATATTTTCCAAAACGGATCATGTCTGTTCTGCGGTTCATTTCCCAATAAAATTCAAAACCTCTTTCGCGGAAAAGCAAGTCAAGCGTAATAGCAGTTAATGCCGTCGGTTTTACCGCGTATGCCGTACGGGAATTTCTCACCGTGTTCACGTCAGCCAGGGCAGCTACCGCATCGCCTTTGCGCAGTTTTGCTTCAGCCCGCATCATGTATACGTCTGCCAGCCGTATGATCGAGATATCAGCCTCGCCAAAGTTCCGGCCACTGGCCGACTTCTTGCTAAACTCATATTTCTCCACACGGTAGCCGGTTGAATAACCACTACCTGCTGTGGTGAAATCAATAAACTCTGTAAAGTCTACCGTGAGGTTGGGATTGCTCCTCGAAGCGTTGAATAGTTTACCAACTTTAAATTTGCCGTCAGCGCATTTTTCAAACACACCCGCCTTACGGATCAGCCCGTACTGCTGGCCCCGCAAAATCCCACGATCCATATTGAAATCTGTTACACAGGAATCACCAGGATTGGTATAGATGGAAATGTTTTGTTTGTAAAAACGCGGGTCTGCTTTTGCAGGATCTATTGCCCCGTTGGCTTCTACCCAGCTGCGGTAAAAATCAGGGGTAATAGCCGGACCGTCCGTACCATTCGCTGCAGGAAATGCCGTCAGAGGAAACTGGTCACCGGAAAGTGAAAAGTAAGCAAGGCGGTTATGGCCATTTAGGTCAGCACGTTGATCAACAGCAAATACCAATTCTTTATTATCATGATTGTCATTACCAAAAATGGCAAAGTAATCAGCTGACAAAGCATATTGGTTTGTTGCGAGGATCTTGTCGCAATAACTGATCACGGCATCCATATCTTCCGGCTTAAACTGGAAGGCTGCAGCATAGCGATCGCTGTACACGCCGGCATTCAGGTGCAACCTGGCGAGTAAGCCCCACACGCCCGCCTTGGTAAGCCTGCCCGGACCGGTAGTATTGTCAAGAAATGGTTCTGCTGCGAGTAATTCGGTTTTGATATATTCCAGCGCTTCGCTGCTGCGAATAATAGTAGACACCTGGCCTGGATCATCTTTCACAAAAGCGATTCCAAACAAGTCGAAGCTCAGCAAATTGTAGTAAGCCCGCATTGCTCTTGCTTCCGCGATGTACGCCGGGGCAACCGGATCAGAATTTTTCTGCAGAGACACGATCGCTGTTACCGTTCTTGAAATTCCCTGTGTAATGGTATTCCAGGTATTTCTTACGTTTGGATCCGTGGAGGTTGTTTCGTGCTTATGAAGGGAAATATAAATTCCATTATCACCCCAGTCTGTTCCGCCGCGGTATGGAAGGATGGCTTCATCGGTTGAAATTTCCTGCAAGGCGAAATACCTCGTATGCTCGTGCAAGGTTGGCAGCAGCGCATAGATTGGAGCAATCTGTCCATCTGCAATTTGCCGCTCGGTAAGTCCCGCTGTTGACAGCGACTCATCCAACACTTCTTCATTGAGTTTTGTACAACTGGTAGCCAGGAGAACACAGGCACCAATCAAGCTTGATTTAAAATAATTCGTTTTCATTGTTGTAATATTTTTGTTTTTCACCCGGTCATTTTAAAACCGGTCTAAATGTTTTTTCCAGGCGTGATTAGAAGGACAGGTTCAATCCAAAAATGATCGATCTTGCTCTCGGATAACTCAGGTAATCAATACCTGAGGAGATCACCCCGTCTCCGCTTGTCCTATCTGTGTTTACTTCCGGATCATACCCATCATATTTTGTGATCACGAATAAATTCTGGCCTGTGATAGAAAGCCGCAAGGCGGTTGCCCACCGGATACCCATTCTCGCTGTATTGAAAGTATATCCTAAAGCAGCATTGTTCAACCTGAAGTACGCACCATTTTTCAGGTAACGGGTACTGATACCCGCAGAATTGCTGGTTGATTCTTCGGGACTGCCAATGCCTTCAGGCGTGGTATTAATCCCTTTGAACAGGCGTGCTTTGTAAAAGAAACTGTTGGCGGTATTGTCATATATCTTGTTGCCCGACACACCATTGAAATTTGCCGCCAGGTCAAAACCTTTAAAGGCAAGACTACCGGATAAATTATACAAAACAGTTGGGAGTGCTGTTCCTGCGGCGATCCTGTCTTTATCAGTAACGATACCATCATTATCCACGTCACGGTATTGGCTTGTTCCATTGGCATTGAACCCGATGAAATCAAGCAGGTAAAAAGTTCCCAGCGGTTCATTGTTAATATAGCCATTAAGCGTAGCCGAAGTAAGTCCGGAACCGGATGCGGAACCAGAGGTAATCACTTTGTATGGTGATTCTGTTACCTTGTTATCGATGAAGGTAATATTACCACCGATGCTATAAGTAACTCCTTTTGGCGTGGAGTTCCGGTATTCCAGGTCGATCTCAATACCCTGGTTTGTGATCTTCATATTCTCCACGTTGTCAAAAAAGGTAGGTACGGGTTGAATAGGATCTGCGGGTATGGAAGTCAGGAGAATGTTGGTGGAAACTTTTCTGAAGACATCTACCGATCCATTTAATTTTCCTTTCAGCAAACCGAAGTCAACCGCGATGTTGGTTTGTTTAGATACCTCCCATTGAAGATCGGGATTGTCTAATCTCACAAAGGTGATACCGGCAGGATAAGGACCTGCGGCACCAAAAGGATAACTGGTAGTACCACTCACAGCAGAAGTGTAAGATGCCTGGGTAACCTTTGCTGGAATTTCCTGGTTACCTGTTTGTCCCCAACCGGCTCTTAATTTCAGGTTACTGAAGAAAGAGTTATCCATAAATGCTTCTTCTGATATTCTCCAGCCAAGTGAGAAAGAAGGAAAATATCCATACTTATTATTGCCACCAAATTTGGTAGAACCATCCGCCCTGAAATTGGCAGTTGCCAGGTATTTGTTTTTGTACTGGTAGTTGACCCTTCCAAAAAGTGATTGCAATTCGTTTTCAATTGCATAACCTCCGGGGCGGTTGTTAGCCAGCGTGAGATCCTGCCCAAGGCCTGGGTTGTACTGCGGTTCAATGCCGGTAATTGCAAACCGGTTGATGCTATAGTTACGGCCTTGTAAAAATATTTTTTGGTATGAATGTCCTGCCAAAACAGAAAAACCATGCTCACCTTTATTGAAATTATAGGTGAGGTAGTTTTCAACCAGGGTATTGCGGTTTGTGGTGTAGAAACTCTCCAGTCGTCCT
>JAURWD010000226.1 GCA_030655145.1 Ferruginibacter sp. | reverse complement strand
TTACCCTAAAGCAACTCTTTTGAACTCAGTCACCTTAAGATCTGCATTTACACTTTTCAGGTAATCTGCTACGCTCTTACCATTATCTTTTACAAATGCCTGGGCAAGAAGTGTGTTGTCCTTAAAGAACTTATTCACCTTACCTACCGCAATTTTTTCCGCCATTTCTGCTGGTTTACCTTCAGCTTTAATTTGCTCGATCGCAATCTCCCTTTCTCTTGCAACCGTTTCAGGTGCAATAGAAGTTTCATCGATAGCCAACGGATTCATTGCTGCAATTTGCATAGCAATATCTTTCCCCGCTTCACTTGCTTCTTTATTCAAACCAACCAATACACCCATGCGGTTTGCGCCGTGGATATAAGAAGCAACGTAGTCTGCATCTACACGCTCAAATTTGATCGCGATCTTTTCACCGATGGCGGCTAATTTATCGTTGATCAATTCAGAAACTTTTGCTCCGTTAACGGATACTTCGTTCAGCTCATCTACGGATTTAACATCATTGCTGATGGCAGCATCCATAATGCTCTGTGTAAAAGCAACAAACTCTGCATTTTTGCTTACGAAGTCAGTTTCACAACTTACACAAACGATCATCCCAGTTTTACTATCTGCTGAAGTTTTTGCAAGGATAACACCTTCTTTTGCTTCGCGGTCGCTGCGTTTTGCAGCTACTTTCTGACCTTGTTTGCGAAGCCAGTCAATAGCTGCTTCAAAGTCTCCGTTGCTTTCTGTTAATGCTTTGCGGCAATCCAACATGCCGGCGCCGGTTGCCTGGCGCAATTTATTAATATCTGCTGCTGTTATTGTTGCACTCATGATAATAGGTTTAACCCAAACCTTGCGCCCCAATCAAAACGGAAATGAATCCGGATACTAAAGCGGCCGCCGTTCGGAAAATTGTTAATTAATTACTTAGTGGGTCTCAATTACCTTGGACCACCACCACCTGCTGGCCTTCTACCACCTGCTCCAGGACCTGGTACGCGGCGCTTTGCTGGTGCCACTCCACGGGCTCTTTTGTTACGATCATCGCTGCCATCAGCTTTTGACTCGAAACGTGCTGCTTTAGATTCCGCACTTTCATCACCTTCACCGCTGCTGTCATCTTCGTCCTTTTCAGCCTGGCGTTCAGCCAAACCTTCAGCGATCGCTGCAGTGATATAGTTAACGATGATTGCAATTGATTTAGTTGCATCATCATTAGCCGGGATTGCAAACTCAACTTTATTAGGATCGCAATTCGTGTCAACCATACCGAAAGTGGTGATGTTCAAACGTTTTGCTTCGGCAAGAGCGATGTGCTCGTGGCCAATATCAACAAGGAATAAAGCAGCTGGTACGCGACTGATCTGTGCGATACCGCCCAATACTTTTTCCATTTTATCCTTATCACGTGTAAGCGTTAAACGCTCTTTCTTTGTAAGGTTATCGATGCTTCCGTCGTTCAGCATTTTTTCGATGCTCTGCATTTTCTTCACGCTCTTACGAACGGTATTGAAGTTAGTAAGCATACCACCCAACCAACGTTCTGTTACGAACGGCATGTTGATGCGTTTAGCACTATCAGAAACGATCTCTTTCGCTTGCTTTTTAGTCGCAACGAACATGATCTTTTTACCGCTCTTCGCAATTGATTTCAAAGCTGCGGCAGTTTCCTGCAAACCTTCAACAGTTTTGTTTAGGTCGATGATGTGAATACCTTTTTTCTCAGCAAAAATGTAAGGCAACATTTTAGGGTTCCACTTTTTCTTAAGGTGACCAAAGTGTACGCCTGCTTCAAGAAGTTGCTGTTGTAAGGAAGTGTTATTTTCCATTGTTTATTATTGAGTAATTTATTAAAATTGATTTGGGACGCTTAATGCTGAATAACAGTATCCGGATGCAGGAGCCAAGGTTTGATAAAAAACATCCGATAAAAAATTTCGAATATTCCCAACGAGGAATCCAATAAATGCTCCGAACCTGGAATTACCTTTTCGAGAACTGGAAGCTCTTTCTTGCTTTTTTGCGACCTGGTTTTTTACGCTCAACAGAACGTGGGTCTCTTTTTAGTAAACCTGCAGCTTTCAAAGCAGGACGATAATCAACACTAACTTCAAGGAGTGCACGTGCAATGCCTAATTTGGTTGCCTCGGCCTGTCCTTTAATACCACCTCCTTGTGCATTCACCACTACATCATATTTATCAGATGCTTCAATGGTTTTGAGGGGAGCCTCAACCTGGTTTTGCAGGTATACGAGGGAGAAGTATTTTTTATAATCTTTGCCATTAACCGTGATCTTACCATCACCCTTGCTTAGGAACACACGGGTTACAGCTTCTTTACGACGGCCAACTGCGTTTTTTTGCTTTTCCATTATTTCAATTTGAAAATTTGAAAATCTGGAAATTTGAATTGATCAAATTTCCTCTTCAATTATTTAGTGATTAGAATTTAAGTTCGGCAGGTTTTTGTGCTGTGTGCGGATGATCAGCTCCAACGTACACGAATAATTTCTTGTACATTTTGCGTCCAAGACGATTTTTTGGAAGCATACCTTTGATCGCTCTTTCGATGATCACTTCGGGCCGGCGCTTTAAAAGGTCTTTTGCAACCTCTTCTTTACGGCCACCTGGGTAACCACTAAAATTATCGTAGATCTTCTCATTCAGTTTGTTACCGGTAAATTTTACTTTATCGCAATTGGTAACAATTACAAAATCGCCGCAGTCTACGTGCGGTGTGTAATAAGCTTTGTTCTTCCCGCGAAGAACAGCAGCAATTTTCGAACACATACGACCAACGGTTTGATTAGTACCATCAATCACATACCAGTTGTGAATAACGGTAGCCTCGTTCGCATGTTTGGTGGTGAAATGTAGTTTGCTCATTGTATTTATTTTTAAGTGATGATCCCGCTATCCCGGGATTTTTTAAATGGATGGCAAAGGTAGGAGCCTGGAACTTAAATTCGCCCAGTTTAGAAGAGTTTTTTTGAGCGTACTTTCACAACAGATTGATTTTCAGTAAAAATATTGATCAATATTTTTCATCATCACTGAGTAAACGCTAAAATCTGAGCTTGCTGACCTTAAGTCCAGGTGTATCCCTAGCCCAAAGTCCACTCGGTAAAAGGGTCCTGAAGGCTATCCAGGTGATTTCGGCAACATCGTAGGAAAGTAAAAACGAAAAAAAGCGCCTCAAATTTGAGACGCCTTTCTTCAGTAAAAATCTATGAACTTATAGTTGCTAATTGATACGGTAAGTGTAATAACCTGCATTTCCGAGGTAAAGCCTTACTTCGTGAGGACCGGCTGTGATCTGGATGTCTGCACCACCTTCTTCAAGGCTTCCGTCTTTTCCATTATCGCCATAATTCAAAGTCCAGCCACCATTCGCCCTGAACTTAAATACGCCGTTTGCCGGAGCCACAATATTTCCGATCCAGGCATTGGCGTCAGCATTATAGGTCATTGCAGCATCTCCACTCCAGCCGTTGAATTCGCCGATCATTCCCCAGGTAGTTTTTGTTGCCAGCCATGTTTTATCGGTGATGTTTGCATTTATCTTGTAGTAGCCAGCAGATGGAACCGAAAGATCGCCCCCGCTGGTGCTTAATGTACCTGCACCACCATCACCATAATTTGTTCCGTTCCAGTCTGGTTGACTGGCAAGTTTGAATTTGTATGTACCGCCGGCAGGGAAATTGACGTAGGTCTCATATTTTCCATCTGTAGCCGGAGATCCCAACGCCGGCGCATTACCCGGATTCCAACCCTGGTAATCACCTGGTAAATAGAACAAGTCGTACATTTTAACCGGGGTAACGGTGAAGAGGCCACGCTGGAAATCGACGCGAACTTTATAGGTACCCGTTTTTGCAGGACCAGGGAAATTTTCGCTGAGGTTCAGGCCGAAAGCACCTCCGGCGTTCAAGCCTGGAACAGCATTGTTTGCAACTGAATATTTATTGTCCCAATTCCCGTTTAACGGAAGTAATAAGAATTGCTTTCCACCATTCAGGTAAAACGTTCCTTCATAAGTAACGGAATCAATCATGGTGAACTGCTGGGCTGCCGATACCGGGTTATCCCATCCACCTGCGGTTGCATTTCCTACCAGGTACAAAGTCTTCGTTGCCGGCGGAAGCACTTTCGGTGGAACTTTGTAAGTTTTGATGTTCACCTTCACCGTATTCGATGCCAACCGCTCATTATTATTATTGTAAGAAGATATCACACGGATATCCATGTCGTAAGCCTTGTCATACGCAAAACCCATCCCGAGCAAAATTGCATTCAGCTCTTTGGCAAGAAACGAAGTAGTTAGTTTACCCACTTCTGTCTTGCGATATGAAGCTGAAAAATTGCGACCGGTGGAATCTATTTCAACCACGTACTTTATCCGGTTGGTGTCTGTGCTGTGGTCGGGCAAGGTCCAGTTTAAGGTAAGGGCTACAGAATTAGAATCTGCCACCTTTGGTGCAATCGTTGTGGTCGATGCTGCTAATGTTGCAGAGGTGCCGGTTTTGTAAAAAGGCAGATCATCTACCTTATTACATGCCGCGAAAGCAAGCGTTAAGCAAGCAGCCGTGATGATGTTAAATATTGATTTCATAAAATGTTTTTGAGCCTGTTTTGATTATGTACCTGACGCTTTATTACTGCTTTGTTACAGAAAATTTCCCTGTTTGAAAATTCACCTGGATTTTATAGTTGCCACTGGTCGCGGGCGCCTTTATATCACCTCCGCCAAACTTAAAATCATCTCCATCTACGTTATTGGCGTTGTTTGCGCCGGTAAATCCAAATTTTGCATCCCAGCTACCAAAGTCCGGCAAGAAGAGGTAAGAATTGCCAGCTACCAGGGGAACAGTCAGTTCATACAAGGTTGGTGTAACCACTTTGAATTTCTGTGTAGTTGGAGGAGAGTTTGTCCAATCACTTGGAACGGCGTTACCAGTGACATACAAGGCTCCGGAGGCCGGAGGATTCACCTTTGGCGGAATTGCATATGGCGTTACATTGTAGATCAATACATTTGAAACACGCTCAGTAATACCACTTCCTGCTACAGAAGCCCTCACACGAAACTCCACGCTGTGTGGCTTTCCTGCTGTCAACTCCAGTTGATTCAATAAAAAATCATTGATCTCGGCCTGGGTAAATGTGCGGGACAATTCATTGGCGATACTCAATTGCTTTTTCTTCGGGTTGGTGAAGTTTGCACCTGTGGTATCCATTTCAAAAAGATAGGTTACATCCTGGGAGTTTGCACCGGTTGTGAACTTATATTCCGGGTTGGTCCAATTAAATGTAATTCCCTTTTCACCCTGGTTCACAAAAGCTAAGGGTATTGTACCAGCCTTATCAGAAGACAAAACTGGAGCTGCTGCATCTTCGAGAAAGACTTTGTTTTCATCCTTTTCACAAGACAGCAATGTTCCGGCTAAAATGATACTGCCAAAGAACAGCTTTATAATATTTTTCATATAAAATGTTTAGAGTGCTGATTTAGTATCCTGGATTTTGTACCAGGTTGGTATTTGCATTAAGATCAGATGATGGCAGGGGAAATAAGTTAAGATCCGCAGACTTTGTCGTGCCACCGGGAACACCGCCTTTCCATGGCCAGAGGTAACTTCCTTCAGTAAACTGTTTGTACCGGATCAGATCTGTACGACGGAATCCTTCCCAGTATAATTCCCTGGCTCTTTCATCAAGAATGTATTGTAAGGTAAAATCAACTGAGTTGATATTTCCATTCCCATTTCCGTAAGCACGGGTTCTGATGGCATTCAAATAAGTAAGTGCTGTGGTAGCATCACCGCCAGTGCCTCCTCTTTTGACTGCTTCAGCATAGATGAAGTACATTTCGGGGAGACGGAAAACCGGCATATCAATATCAACGAATACGTCATTTGAGCCTGGTGACCCATTCCTTTTAATGTTGCGGAATTTCGTAATTGCGTACCCTTCAGTGAAGGTTGTTTGTGAAGCAATTTCCAGGTTTTGACCGGAGGTATAAAACTGGGCTCTCTTGTCAGTCGCTCCCGATGGATCGCTGAATTTTTGAACCAGCGCTTTAGTTGTGCGCAATCCGCTCCAACCGCTATTCACACCTGCACTTGTTGCACTTAAACTTCCACCAACAGAAGCATGCGTCAAAAAGGTGGTGCCGCCATAGCCCTGTGTTTTAGCGCCGTCGTAGTTAATGGTGAAAATAAACTCGTCTTTACTCATTTGATTATCAGCAAGCATCAGTTGACGGTAGTCTGCTGTTAAAGCGTATCCTGCATCGATCACTTTTTTTGAGTAGGTAATTGCTTCTGTATATTTTGGTGTGCCGGTATAAACTTCTGCATTAAGGTAAACACGTGCCAGTAAAGCCCATGCTGCACCTTGGTCGGCGCGGCCATATTCATTTGTTTTGGGAGCTAGAAGCTCACCTTCAATGGCTTTCAATTCACTTTCAACGTATGCAAAAAGATCCGTCCTGCTGATTTGCTGCGGATTGGCGCCGCCGATCACATTTTCCTCAGTAACGAACGGCGGGTTTCCAAAAAGATCCATCAAAACCCAATATTGGTAGGCCCGTAAGAACCGAACTTCTGAACGGTATTTGCGAATGGCGTCTGCGTCAGCTCCTGTGATATTCCGTGTGCCTAATTTATCATCCTGTGACTGACGTAAAAATTCATTTACCAACGTAATTTGATAAAGCGATTTGTAATAAACGCCGGTCAAAAACTGGTTCGAGGAGGTCCAGTTCATGTTGTGAAAATCCTGGATGCCCGCATCACCCCAGCTGATCACGGCTTCGTCCGTGCTAAGCTCCTGGGCCTTCCAAAAGGAACGGAAAAAATCGGCATTCGCGCCTTCATCACTTCCTGGAAAAAATACATCTGGCTGCCCTGCAGGTCCGCTATTACCTGTAAGCGCCATGGAGCCATATATTTTGGCTAGTGACTGTTTGTATCCCGCTGGAGTCGCATAGACTATTTCTGAAGTGACATCATTCGTCGGGTATAAATTTAGTTTGTCAGTACAAGATGCCAGCAACACGGCGAACAACATTGCCATGCCCGGTATCCTTATAAGATTCTTTTTCATATAGAAAATTTTACTCTTTAGTTAAATTAAAAATCAAGGTTCAAACCGAACACGAATGTTCTTGGACGGGGATAAAAATTATTGTCTATTCCACCGTTGATCTCCGGATCAGCACCTTTGTATTTGGTGATCACGAATGCATTCTGAACGTTTGCATTGGCCCGCAACGTTGCCTTGTTGTTGAATAATTTTCCAATGGCATAACCGATATTGATGTTGTCCATCCTCAGGAAGGAGGCGTTTTGTACATAATAATCTGATTGGAAAAAGCGTGGCCCGGAACCTGTAAAACCTGATTCCAAAATATTTGCTGAACCGTTACTCAGGTAGTTAAGCGGGTTAATGATATTGCGTTGGATACCGGTGCTTGAATGGACATTGTTGTACATGTAGTTTCCAAGGCTGGCCCGCATTACGAAGCCTGCATTGAAGCGCTTGTAAGTAACTGTACTGTTAAACCCAAGGAATACATCTGGATTTGCACTTTTGTAGCGGTACAGATCTTTATCGGTGATAATACCGTCCCTGTCCCTGTCTTCAAACAGATTTTCAATTGGTTTACCTGTTGCTTTATCATACACTTGTTGATACACATAATAAGCACCACGATTGTAACCAACTGAATTTATAAGCACGCTGTTACCAGTTCCACCAGAAATTCCGCCATAGCGTTGACCGGGATAATTTGGATCTTCCGTAAAAGTTAATTTGGTAATCCTGTTCCTGTTATAGGTAACGTTGAAACCAAAATCCCAGGTTAGATCCTGCTTCTGAATTGGAGTTGTATTTAAGGTAAACTCGACGCCTTTGTTTTCCATGTTTCCGACATTGGAAAGAACGATCGGTGCAAAGTTGGTGCCAGCTGATTGGTTTACATCATTCAACAGATCTTTCGTTTTCTTGATGTAAAAATCAATACCGCCGGAAATACGATTGTTCAGGAAGCCAAAATCTAAACCGATGTTAGAAGTGGCTGTTTGTTCCCAACGAAGATTGGCATTGTAAGCAACAGGACGATAAAGGTTATAGAAAGACTCACCGAACTGGTACTGGGCTGTTGCATTGCTGATAGAATAATTTGCGAGATAAGAATAGTTACTGATACCATCCTGCTGGCCGGTGATACCGTACCCAATACGCAACTTCAGGTCAGATATTGCAGATACATTCTTCAGGAAGTTTTCCTCTTTGATTCTCCAGGCAAATGCCTCTGAATGATACGTGATCCAGCGATTATCCGGGTTCAACCTTGATGATCCATCTGTACGACCATTGATAGTTAAAATATACTTTTGGTTGAAGGTATAATTCAAACGACCGTAAAAGGAGATCAACCTGTTTTGCGGTTTATCTGTTGGAAAAGCCGGATCAGAATTCACTCGCTTGGTTCCATCTACAAAGTAATCAGCGTAAGCGTAGTTATTGTAGGCGTTATCATAAAAACCATAACCTGCTGTTACATCCACGCGGCTTTTGATGCCGCGGAGATCTTTTGCATAATTCAGGTAAGCTTCAAATTGTTTGTTGTTGATTTTTTGCAGGTAAGTATTATTAATGCCTCCCTTGCGTATACCTCCCTCATCAACATCCCGTTGGTAAGCAGATTTTACACTGTCGTTCACGAAGATGGTGCCTTTTCCTTCAGCGACATCGTAGCCAAGATTAACGTTGGCGCGGAGCTCAGGAAGAAAATGAAACTTATAGTCAAATTGAATATTTCCTACGCTGCGGTTCACACTGCTGCGATCATCTCTTTCCAACAGTAAACTAACAGGGTTGCTCGGAGCCAGTCCTTTTAGCCCTGTTGCGGCTGAGGCATCCAGCCACTCGTAATAGCCACCAAATCTTGGGCTGCCCGTTTTTACTGGCTGAGTCGGATCGAAGCTAACGGCGGCACCGATGGCACCTTCATTAGCGAAACGACTTTTGCTGTTAGAACCCTTCAGGTTAATATCAACCTTAAGGTGATTATTTAAAAAAGTCGGGCTTAAATTAATACCAGCAGAAACACGTTGTAAGTTACCCGTGCGCAACACGCCATCCTGGTTAAGGTATCCAACTGATACCCGGTACGGCATTGCAAATTTCCCTGTAAGTCCACCGGTCATACTGAGGTTATTATCTGTACCGATTGCTGTCTGATAAATTTCTTTCTGCCAATCGGTGCTTGCAGCTCCCATTAATGCAACCTGGGCGGGAGTGCCATACGTTTGAACATACTTCCTAAACTCATCTGTTGACAGTACATCGATTTTCTTTGACACAGTTCCAACTGATAATTGCGTATTAAAATTAAAAGTTGGCTTTCCACCTCTACCCTTCTTTGTGGTGATGATGATTACACCATTAGATGCCCTGGAACCATAAATAGCGGCAGCAGATGCATCTTTTAAAATATTGAAAGACTCAATATCATTCGGATTAATAAGCGCCAGCGCATTAGCGGATCCGGCGATACCACCACCACTCAGTTGAACGCCGTCTATGATGATGAGCGGATCATTACTGGCTCTCAAAGAAGCGCCACCCCGAATACGAATGGTACTTCCGGAACCGGGAGCTCCACCATTGGAAGTGATACTAACACCAGCTACCTTTCCAAGAATGAGTTGTTCAGGAGTCGTAATTGCTCCCTTCTGAAAATCTTTTGAGGTAATGGATGTCATGGCTCCTGTAAGGTCCTTCTTGCGAGCTGTACCATAACCAACCACAACCACTTCATTCATCTGTTGAGCAGCTGAAGCGAAACTCACGTCCAGGTTTTGTGCCGCTGTCAATTCCTGGGTGGTAAAACCAACGGAGGAGAATACCAGTTTCGCTCCGGCAGGAACGGTGAGCCTGTATGTGCCATCACCCGCCGTTTGAGTGCTGGTTTTAGTACCTTTCACGGTAATGGTAACGCCTGCAACCGGCGCTCCATCTTTGGCGTCAGTAACTTTCCCGGAAACAACAGTTTGTGCCCAGGCTGCTACACTAAGTAACAGAAGCGCAATCGTTTGCAACAGAATTGAGCAAAGCTTTTGCATTTTCTTTTTCATCGATGTAAATTTTCGTTTAGAATGGCAGTGAAATACGGGAAGTGTGAGGCGGAAAGCAGGGAAGGGTAATGTTAAGCGATCGTTCTCCTAAGCAGTCTTCGTTATTTCATTTAGCAACCATTATCGTAATAAAAATAATGTGTCTTAAAGTGTATTTTTTACGCAATCCTTTGTGTAATAATTACACAATATAAATTGATTTTTCGAATTTCAAAATAAATGTGAAATGATTTTATTCGCCAACGTGGTTTAGTAAGTGATTGGGATTAAAATAAGACAAGCGACAACCTCGCATCCGCTGCTCTGGTGTAAAAAATTAAGTGTGATCAGAAGTCAATGCCCACCCATTTCTTTTTTTTCTTCTCGTATTTTTCATAATTGAACTTGTACAATTTGCCCGGGCGATGCGGAACATCCTGCTCCATTTCATCGAGGTCAACCAGGAAGTCCATTGAAAAGAATTTCTTTCGGAAATTTCTGCGATCCATTTTGATATCGAGTATGGCCTCGTAAAGATTTTGCAGGTCACGTAGTGAAAACTTCTTCGGCAACAGGTTGAAACCCAGCGGGTGTTCCTGCACTCGCTTCTGCAGTTGCTTGAGACAGGTATCAAAAATGGCCTGGTGATCAAAAGCAAGATCGGTTACGTTGCGCACATCATGCCAGTGCAGCTCGTTATCAAGTATGTTCAGTTTATGGTGTTGAACATTGATCAGGGAGCAATAAGCCACTGTTACCACCCTGCCCGCCGGGTGCCGATTAACCGCCCCAAAGGTGCTAACCTGCTCGAGGTACACATCACTTAGCCCGGTTCTCTGTTTCAAAATGCGGTAGGCAGCCGCGTCAAGATCTTCGGTGGGAAACACCAGGTCTCCGAGCAACGACCATTTGCCCGCAAACTTTTTCAGATCACTCCTGATCAGCAATACTTTCAATTTTGCCTCGTCAAAACCGAAGATGATACAGTCAACAGAAAGGGCAATTTTGTTGATGTTCTCAACTTCTGATTGAATGACCTGCAGTGTTTTTGTATTCTTAGCGCCAGCGCTTTTTTCCTCTGTTAGCATGGTGGTTTATTGAATCGTTAAGTTTAGGGGTATCCTTAGTTGCTTACCAGTAGCAATCGTAATTTTTGCTCCCTGGCTGATCTGCTGTGGGGTGTTTAAAACGCACTCGCCACCAGGTTGCGGTGCAATCACAATTTCAGAACCAGCAGGTAAAGTTGCAGGCGGTATAGCATTGTAAATCCAATTGCCAGCATCAGTCCAGTTGCCGGTACCGATAAAAGTGAACAGGGTAGACGGCTGACTGATATATACATGGTATTCGCCCGGTTCGAGGGTGATAGCCTGTGCCTCGGCCGCCAGGCTAAAGGTTGTACCGGTGACTCCATTCAACCCTGTGCCACCACCGTTGGAAAGATAGTTGTACCAATTCCCGGTGGACTGGAAAGTTAAGGTGCGGGTTTGAGGATAGACATCGAAATTGGCAATGACCGCGACTTTCACGCCATTGGCGGCAGGATCCTGTATCTGGAAACGCTTCACCAGGGCTGAATTATCGTAAAAATCATATGAAAAATTTGTGCTGTTGAAAACCGCCGGATTTGACAGGCGCAGGCTGATCAGCTTGCTGTAAGCATTGTATAGTTTCACCCTGTTTGGATCCGCCATGTAATGCCAGAGCGGTGGCTTATTAGAAATACGTCCTCCACTTGAATTGATAGAACTGTCGAAGCCCCTTTCACCAAACTGCCAGATCATTTTAGGCCCCGGTACAGTAAAGAAAAGCGCTGCCGCAGCCTCCTGGCGCGATAGTGCTATCGCAAGGTTTTTCACATTGTAACCACCGGCGCTATTGCCAAACTGGAGGTTTTTATACATCAGTCGTTCTTCATCATGACTTTCCATATAACCAATTTCCGCAGGGGTGGTGAAACCCTGTTGGGTACTATTGTAAACGATCTTTGAAAAATCCGCATTCGTGTTATAACCCATGGTATTCTGGTTATAGGCAGGATTATTATTTCCCCATAGCATGAAGCCGTGGCTGGCATATTGCTTTTCTTCTGCTGTTTGCTGTCCCAGGAATTCAAGGATCATGTAGGTCTCTGGATATATCCCGATAAGGTGATCATAATAACGGAAAAGGTTATCTACCCTGCTTCCGTCGAAGTTTTCTACCGTCGTAGTGTTTGTTACGGCTTGCGTAAAACCTTTTGCCAGGTCGAATCGATAGCCGTCAATTTGATATTCACTCACCCAGTATTCCAAGGCCCTTTTAACTAAGTACTGGGTGGCGGTTGAAGTGTGGTTCAGGTCTTCAAAAACGCTGTATGGATGCGGTGCCGACTGGTTAAACCAGGGACTGTTTGCTGCGGGTCGGTTGTTTGCGCCATCCCAATACAACTTGCCTTGAGGGGTATTGAAGGCATCCAGGTGGTTGTACACCACGTCAAGAATAACGGCGATTCCATTCTGATGGCACACATCAATGAACTCTTTAAACTTGTCTTTTGTTCCGTAGGCTTTATCAAGTGCTAAATAAAAGGTGGGATTATACCCCCAGCTTTCATTGCCGGAAAACTCGTTGACGGGCATCAGTTCAATAGCATTTATGCCGAGCCGCTTGAAGTAGCTCATAGTGTCAATCAGCATCTGGTAGTTTTTTGCATCGCCAAAATCGCGGACCAGTAACTCATAAATAACCAGGTTCCTCCTGTCGGGCTTTACAAAATTCTTGACTTGCCAATTGTAAGCCATTGAACAGGTTTGTAAAACACTTAAGATGCCATTTTTCCCGGCCGTAACGTTTGCATTTGAAGGATATGCTTTTAGTGCGGGGTAGGTAGCAGCCGGTATGTACTGGTCATTCCACGGGTCTAATACTTTCTCTGAGTATGGATCCGCAACATAAATGGCATTATCCACGAGATACTGAAACGCATATTCAACATTGCCAGTAAGACCATGCAGAGTTAGCCAGTAATAGTTGCCATCGGGCGTTTTGTTCATTTGAAACTGCGTTTGTGGCAGCCAGTTATTACCTGGAAATTCGCCCAACACAACAGCTGTTGACTTATTGGGTGCATACAAAACCAGCGTTACCGAATCGCAACCGGGCCAATAGTTGATCCCTTCTTTGGTACCGGCCGGCAACGAAGCGACCGTGTTAGGGGCGGGCAAATAAAAATCAACCGTATCATAATAGCTGGCACCGTTATTAACCAATTCTGCGATCACCTGGTGATTACCCAAGGTATTGATCGTAGCTGTTCCGGAGATGGAGGCGTTGCCTGAAACCGGGCCGCTGATGAGTGTGTTGTTGTAATAAAGATTTAAACTACCTGCACTTGTCGAAGCAACTGCGGTTAAGGGTACCTGTTGCCCAAGCGTCGCGGTAACGGCTTCATTGGGCATGCTATAAGTAGGTACAATAAAAGGTTGAATAAACTGGATGCGATTTGTTCCCGCCGGGTATATCGGCACATATAGGTCACTGCCATCACTGTTGCGTTGGGCTTTTGTACCCGTCGCGTCGCGAAAAATCATGGCTAGTTTCAAAACCGTTTCTCCCGGCGGCACCCCTCCTGCTGCAGCATTGAAGTAAGCCCTGGGATTGGTAAGTGTGAATGACCATTTATTATTCCCAAGCGGAGTTGCAGCTGGCGCGCTGGTTGTGCCCCATTCCGTGGGTGTATATCTCCAGGCGGAAGCATTTGCACTTTGATTCGTGATGATGCCAAGATGCATATATACGGGACCACTATGTCCAAGTAGTCCCTGGTTACCTTTCGTGGCGTCGAGGGTGATAGTGATCGTAGAATTATCGGTGGGGAATTGTGGGTTCCAGGAGAGAAGCTGAGCTCCCGAAAATTTACAGGTACATACAAAAATCAACAGCAGCAATTTCTTCATATAGCGCATTTAATGTGTAAATTAAACACATTCTAATATATGCACCAAAAAATGTCGCTGATTTTCTCACACGAATCTTAACGCTGGAAAATTTTGTCTTTCTTCCGGGTCAGGCAAGGGTGTGGTTGAAAAATAAGTTTGGGTTTAGCCATGTTTTCTAACTTTGATCCAAGCAAATACAACTATGTATCAATCAGCAGAATCAAAAGAATTACAACAGCAAACCATCGACTGGCTTTCCTTCGTTACGGCCGGTGAAAGTGCAACCACCTTGCCAGGTGACGTAGAAAGTTTACGCGACATCCTGCGCTTTCATGAGTATCGCTATTACGTGCAAAACGACCCGCTAATCAGCGATAGTGAATACGACGGACTGTACAAATTCCTGGAAGGGCTTGAGAAAAAGGACCCGTCCCTTATTACCGTAGACTCGCCAACACAACGCGTAGGAGCGGGATTAGTGAGCGAATTTTTGAAGGTGGAGCACCTGGTTCCCATGCTTTCGCTGGAGAACTCGTACAATGAAGCAGACTTGATAGACTGGGATCGGAAGGTGAGAGACCTTTCAAAGTTACCGGCGGTAGAATATTGCGTGGAGCCAAAATTTGACGGAGCCAGCATTTCACTTGTGTATGATAATGACCGGATTTTTCGCTCCGCAACCAGGGGCGATGGGGTTGTCGGCGACGAGATAACCTTAAATACAAAACAAATAAAAAGTGTTCCGCTCGGTGCTAAGTTTTCGCGTTATGGTATCGACCAGGTTGAGATCCGCGGCGAAGTGCTGATCAATAAGAAAAATTTTAAAGCCTACAATGATAAGTTAGTTGAAGAAGGCATTCCGCCGTTTGCTAATCCCCGAAATTCGGCAGCGGGGTCACTCCGTATAAAGGATACGGCAGAGGTTAGCCGCAGAAACCTGGAAGTTTTTTTATACCACGTCAGTTACCTGTCTGCAATACCAACATCTTCTTCAGCAACAAAGAATGACACACCGCAAACCCATTCGGGTATGTTGGAAATGTTGTGGGACCTGGGTTTTAGAAGTCCGAAAAAAGAGATGAAAGTGGTGCTGGGTATCGGGCAGGTAATGGAATATGTAGCCGAGTTCGAAAGCAAAAGGGATGAACTGCCGTATGAAATTGATGGCATGGTCATAAAGGTCAATGATCTCCACCTGCAGGATCGGCTTGGAATGACCTCTCACCATCCGCGGTGGGCTATGGCCTATAAATTCAAAGCGCGCCAGGCGTCCAGCAAATTGATCGGCATTGAATTCCAGGTTGGAAGAACCGGCGCAGTTACCCCGGTTGCCAAGATCGCCCCGGTTGCGGTTGGCGGTGTGACGGTAGGTAGTATTTCCATCCACAATGAAGATTACATCCGGGAAAAAGACCTGATGATTGGTGACGCGATATTAATCGAACGAAGCGGTGACGTGATTCCACAGATCGTAAAATCATTCCCGGATTTAAGAACGGGCGCTGAAACCGTGATCAAATTTCCAACCCACTGCCCTGTTTGCAATGACCAATTGGTAAAGCCGACGGGTGAGGCAGTATGGCGATGCCTAAACATAAGTTGCCGGGCACAAGTCGTTGAACGCATCATTCATTTTGTTAGTAAAGATGCGATGGATATAAAAAGCTTTGGTGATGCCAACGTGCGAAAATTTTTTGACCTGGGTCTCTTGAAAGATATCCCGGGAATTTATGATCTCGATTTTGAGGCGATCGCTAAACTCGAAGGTTTCGGAAAGAAATCAATTGACAACCTAACGGCCGCGATCGAACAATCAAAAGGCCAGCCGCTTCACCGCCTGATCTATGGGCTTGGCATCCGTTATGTTGGTGAAACCACCGCGAAAACGCTTGCAAATGCGGTGAATCATGTGTTTGATTTTAAAGATTTTACAGAGGATGCATTGAAAAATATGGAGGATGTTGGTACAAAAGTTGCGGGAAGTATCTACCGATTTTTTCGCGACGAGGATAACCTTGAAATGCTTGCGAAACTTGAGGCTTCAGGGGTGTCATTGAAGAACCAAAAGCGGCAAGTAACGGGAATGGGTAACCTAAATGGACAAACTTTTTTATTTACCGGAACATTGGCGCAGTTAAAAAGAACCCAGGCTGAAGAGATGGTGGAGCAACACGGCGGCAAGATCATTGGAGGTGTTAGTTCCAAACTGAATTATCTTGTAGTAGGTGCAGATGCGGGAAGCAAACTAGAAAAGGCTAAGAAGATCCAGTCTATCAAAATAATTAATGAAGAAGATTTTATCAAAATGATACCTAGTTAGCGAAAAAAGTTTTTTATATTTATAGTGTTAGCCTGTACCAATGAACACCTTGCTGTCGATATAGTTTGCCTAATATCTCACTCCTTAAATACGTTGTTATATGATAAAGAAAATCCCTGGTGAAACGTGGAAGCAACTACAATTCAGCGGCCACAAACAATTGCGAAAAAAATATGCTGTCTCATCAGCAGGACGCGCCGCAAGTTTTTCCGCAGACATCAATGAAGATGGTAAGATCCTTAACGGGTCACTCACTTCCGGGTATCGCACGCTCAATCTCCACCTCGACGAAGGTAACGGCACCATTTACCTGCACCGGGAGATCGCGAAACTTTTCTGCAAAAAACCTTCGCCAAAATACAAATTTGTAATTCACGTAAATCATAAAAAAGAAGACAACAGTTTCAAAAATCTCAAATGGGCTACGCTTGAAGAAGTGGGAACACACCAGCAGGACAGCCCGCAGAAAATAGCCTATAAAAAACGCCAGGCAAATAAAACTGAAGGTCTGAAACTAAATGTGGTAAAGGTTAAAGCGATCAAAGAGGCCATCAATAATCCTAAACGGAAGCTTACATACAAGCAGATGGCTGAGAAATATGATGTTAGCGAGATGACACTTTATCGCATCAAAAGCGGCGAAAACTGGAGTAAGGTTAAATAAAAAATGAAATTATTTTTATTATCGAAGGAACCAGGAAACTGGTTCCTTTTTATTTGGCCAGGAGCCGATCACAAACATTTAAATATGATCAGTAAATCAAGCCTTCAATACCTGGATGAGCTAAGGAAAAACAATCACAAAAACTGGTTTGAAGAAAACCGCGGAAAATATGAAACAGCCCGCACAGATTTCTCAGCGTTTGTCGAGGCAATTATCCGGAAGACTGCAAAATTTGACGAGCCCATTGGTCACCTGACTACGAAGGATTGCATTTTTCGCATAAACCGTGACGTTAGGTTCAGCAAGGACAAGACACCATACAAAGTGAACATGGCTGCCGCCTTCAGTGCCGGCGGAAAGAAAGCCCCTGTTGCCGGCTACTATTTTCATCTTGAACCAGGAAAAAGTTTTGCAGGGGGCGGGTTCTATACCCCTGCGCCGGACCAACTCTCGAAAATCCGGCAGGAAATTGATTACAATTTTTCGGATTGGGAAAAGATCATTCATCAAAAAACTTTTCAGCGTCATTTCTCCAGTGGAATTGAAGGAAATGGCAGCCTGGTGCGTCCACCCAAGGGCTATGAGGAATCAAATCCTGCTATCAACTTCTTAAAGATGAAGGGTTTCATTGTAACGCAATATTTCAGCGATGATCAACTCCTTCAAACAAAAGCAGCACAGGATGTTGCAGATTCATTCAAAGCAATGAAACCGCTAATCGAATTTTTGAACCAGGCCATTGAGTAAATCTAAACATCGGTGACTCATCAGCTCCTCCTAACTGTCTGGCATACCCGAAACCCATTGAAGCTATTTCTATTTCACTCCCACCATGAAAAAGATGGTTGATTCTATTGTGATTCGTTCGACTTACAGCGGGCAATTTTTTACCGAAGCGGATACCTGTCAACGTTAGCTTGGGGACTTTCTTTAGCGGGTAAATTCGCAGGATTTCTTTTGGTTCATTTAAAGCTCGTTAGGAGCACATTGTTGCATGTTAGGCAACCATGTTTATACCGCCGAAACACTTATTCAACAAGGAAGAGGAAGAGTTTTCAACTGTGGGAGGTCCCTAAAAAAAGAGTGGCCAGAGATAAAAATCTCCGGCCTTGCTTACCTCTGAAACCACAAGAAAAAACGTTATAATAGAATTATTAAAATAAAATTTTGGTGAAACAACACACTATAGATGAACTATTGGGAAGGGCTTTCATTAAGATTGGAGAATTTCCACCGAGCAGGTTGTAAAAGTAATATAATTCCTGATAAATATAATTTTTTTTTATAGGAATTTTTAATTGTGATTAATAATAGCCCGTAAAGTCGAAATAGCAATTCTTTTCTCCAAGCGACGATTTAAATCATAAAGTACACTACAATATTAGACATTGTAAGCAAAATTTCAACCACAAACACCAGCTAGCGTTAATAATTAACAATTTCCTTTGCATTCATTATTTTCATTTTGGACCGGGCATCATGCTTCGCTTTATGTTCCCTGTAAGCAGTATTTCTAAGTTAAAATTCCGTATGTGTCGCTTTAATCCTCACAGGAGTCAAGCTAGTTATAGGAACACGTTGCAGAAAAATAATATATTAGCCTGCTTAAATATTAGGCGATGAGTCCTTTTTTGAGGCTGCGGCCAATTCCATTTCTCACATCGTTTCGCTGAAAGTCTGAACGATGATTTGCTGCTTCACGACCCTTCAGCCAAATCAAAAACTAATAACCGTTAGTTTTGTAATAAATGATTTCAGTTCATGGCTAAAATAATTACGCAGAAAAACGGCACTCGGAAGGACGTGATCATCCAGAAAGCCGCTGCGCTTTATAAATCTAAAAGTTACACCGCTGCCTCAATGAGGGAGCTGGCCGAAAGCCTTGGGGTAGAAGCACCAAGTCTTTATAACCACATTGGGTCGAAGGGTGAATTGCTCGAAGCCATCTGCTTTAGAACGGGCAATCGATTTATTGACCAGGTGCGGCTGATCAGCGAAGGTGAAGAGTCGATCGTGCAAAAGCTTGAGGCGATCATTCGCTTTCACATCAGGATGATGTTGGAAAATTTTGACGAAGTATTTGTAGCCAACCACGAGTGGAAACACCTGCAGGAGCCGTTTCTCTCAGATTTTCTCAATATCCGCCGAACTTATGAAAAGAGTATTATCGACCTCATTCAGCAAGGTATCGATCGCGGAGAGATCAAGCCGTTAAATCCTTACGTGGCGGTGCTAACCATTCTCTCCGCCGTTCGAGGTTTGGAGTTCTGGCAAAGGAATAAGAAAAACGTATCGCAGCAGGTCCTGGAAAATGACATGGTAAATCACTTGCTCAACGGACTAACTACTTAAGCATGGCAGTACATTTTCATCCTTTAAAAGTGGAGCGGGTTGAACGCGATACGCAGGATTCCGTAATCGTCAGTTTTGAAGTGCCGGAAGCGTTGCGGCCTGTTTTCCAATTCACCCAGGGACAAAATATCACCCTGCGAGCGGTTATTGCTGGCGAATCGATTCGCCGCTCCTATTCCATTTGCACCGCACCTTTTGATGGCCCCCTAAGTGTTGCGATCAAAAAAGCCGGCGGCGGCGCCTTCTCAACTTATGCGAATGAGATACTGGCCAAGGGTGATGTCATTGAAGTGCTTCCTCCTACCGGTAGCTTCTATACGAAACTGGCCGCTGCACAAAAAAAATGCTACCTCGCCATTGCTGTCGGAAGTGGCATCACACCGATTATTTCGCTCATAAAAACCACCTTGGCCGTAGAAAAATTGAGCGATTTCACCCTTGTTTATGGAAATCGTACCCGTTCATCGATCATGTTCCTCGAGCAGTTAGAAGGCTTAAAAAATAAATATCCAGCCCGCTTTAATCTCGTCCACGTGATCAGCCGGGAACAAACCGATGCTCCCATTAACAAAGGTCGGATCGATACCAGTAAACTGGACGAACTCAGCAGGGTGTTAAAATATGAACAGTTTGATGAAACCTTTATCTGTGGTCCGCAGGAACTTGTTTTTTTGACGAAAGAGTACCTGGAAAAGAAAGGGCTGCAGCCCGGCAAGATTCACTTTGAGTTGTTCACTACGCCTGGTCAGACGACTGCTCCGCAATCGATGAAACAAGAGCAAAACCTTACCAAGGCTGGTGACACCAGCCAGGTTACCATAAAACTCGATGGTCATTCTTTTCAATTTGATTTGCCATTAATTGGAGATAGCATCCTTGACGGTGCGCTGAAATTAGGAGCCGACCTTCCCTTTGCCTGCAAAGGAGGAGTCTGCAGTACCTGTAGAGCTAAATTGTTGGAAGGCGAAGTGAAAATGGACAGCAACTATGCACTGGAGGACGAGGAGGTTCGCAATGGTTTTATTTTGACCTGCCAGTCGCACCCGTTAACAAAGCAGGTAACGCTTGATTTTGATACACGCTAGCAACCGGGCAAATACTAACACTCGTTAGTTTTTTGTATCTTCACGAAGCTAAAAACATAGAGATGTCAGTACATGAACTTGAGGCTCAATTTCAAAGGAAGATCGATGCGGAAGTAAAGATTGAACCCAGGGATTGGATGCCAGAGGCGTATCGCAAGACAAACATTCGCCAGATCAGTCAGCATGCACATAGCGAAATAGTTGGCATGTTGCCGGAAGGAAACTGGATCACCCGGGCCCCTTCACTGAAAAGAAAAGCAATTTTGCTGGCCAAGGTCCAGGACGAAGCAGGCCATGGACTTTACCTGTACTCTGCAGCGGAAACTTTGGGCGCAGCGCGGGAAACAATGATCGATGACCTCAACAGTGGCAAAGCAAAATATTCTTCCATCTTTAATTACCCCACGCTTACCTGGGCCGATATGGGAGCGATTGGATGGCTGGTTGATGGTGCAGCGATCCTCAACCAGGTAATGTTGTGCCGCACTTCCTACGGTCCTTATGCCCGGGCAAATGTTCGTATATGCAAGGAAGAAAGTTTTCACCAGCGCCAGGGATTTGAAAGCCTGCTTGTGTTAAGCAAAGGTTCCGCAGAACAAAAAGCCATGTGCCAGGATGCAATCGATCGCTGGTGGTGGCCAAGCCTCATGATGTTTGGGCCAAAGGATAGTGAAAGCACCAATAATGACCAAAGCATACACTGGAAGATCAAAAGAAAAACCAATGATGAATTGCGCCAGCAGTTTGTTGATATGATTGCAGAACAAGTAAAATTGTTGGGAATGACCTTGCCTGACCAGCATTTGAAATGGAACGCAGAGCGCCAACATTTTGATTTCGGCGAAATAAACTGGGAGGAATTTTGGAATGTCGTAAAGGGAAACGGACCGTGCAACAAGCAGCGGCTTGCAGCACGAAATAAAGCGCATGATGAAGGTGCCTGGGTTAGAGCTGCCGCCGTGGCTTATGCAGAAAAAAGCAACGAACGCTCGCAAAACAATCATAATTCCTGGGCAGCCGCCTAAACTCTACCAGCTATGAACATTGAGATAAGAAGATATTTTTACGGTGATATTCCCGGGGACGAAGCCGGTGGAAATTCCGCTGCGCCGAAGAATGCACCCAATGAAAAAGCCTGGCCTCTATGGGAAATCTTCATCCGAAGTAAGCAGGGGTTGGATCACAAGCATGCCGGAAGCCTGCATGCCGCTGATGCCCGGATGGCGATTGAAAATGCACGAGACGTGTACACGCGGCGCATGGAAGGCGTAAGTATCTGGGCTGTAGAATCAAAAAACATTCATGCCAGTAATCCCGACGATGCGGCGGCTTTTTATGAGCCGGCACAAGACAAGATCTATCGCCATCCCACCTTTTATGATTTACCCGAGGAGTTGAAGCATATGTAAGCTGCCTGGAGGCTTTCTTTCCCGCAAAAAAATTCTAGTAAAAATGGATGCCATTTCAAATAAGGATCACGTGATGCCGCAGACTGATGAGCAAGAGATTGACTCGCTCATTGATTTCACTTTACACCTGGCCGATAACACCCTCATTATTGCCCAGCGCAATGCTGCCTGGTGCGGACATGGCCCGATCCTGGAACAAGACATAGCACTTACCAATATTTCACTCGACCTGTTGGGACAAGCCCGGAGTTTTTATCAGTATGCCGCTGAATTGATCAACGCTAACGCTTGCACGCACTTGAAGTATA
>JAURWD010000221.1 GCA_030655145.1 Ferruginibacter sp. | reverse complement strand
GAATAAATAAATACAAATTATGGCGTTGAAAGAAATAGAAAGACCGATGGATAATTTTCAAAAATATTCGCGGCTTATGCTGCTCATCGTTGGTGGATTCATTGCATTTGTCCTGGTGATCGCACTTATCTTCTTCTTGCTGCGAATCCTGTCGATTACAATGTTCAATATCCCGGGGTTTGATTGGATATTTCAATTCACCATCGTTGCAATTCCGTATGTAATTTTTTACGCCGCTTATTATTATCTCTCAAAAAAAATAAAGCTCTCAGAAAACAAGGTATCCCGGATAATTGCCCGCAGCCTGCTGGTAATTGGATTGTTACTCTGCACTATAACCCTCGTACTGGCGATGATGGTATTTTTGAAGGTTGACGACATGCGCTTAATTGCCTTCAATGAAAATGGCCACTATGGATGGATCTTTCAATTATTCATTTTGTTGATCGCGGCCGGTGTGATTGCCGGTGGAGATAAAAAGGAAAAAGATTGGATGGAGCGAAAATCTTAACCTTACTGAAGAGTTAATGACAACTGCTTCGTTCTTCAAGGTAGTAAAAGGTCTTTTGATTAATCTGCAGCCATCGCTTGTGCGGCGATCCACCCTGTCGTCCATGCGCTTTGAAAATTGAAGCCGCCCGTTACTCCATCAATGTTAAGCACTTCCCCCGCGAAATATAAGCCAGGAGCAATTTTACTTTGCATGGTATTGTGATCAATCGTTTCCAACGCAACTCCTCCGGCGGTTACAAATTCTTCTTTGAAGGTTGTTTTTCCCTTTATCTGGAATTGTTGCATACAAATATTTTTGATCAATTTATTTTGCTCCTTTGCTGGCAGATCTGCCCATCTCAAATCTTCGTGTACACCTGACTGTTGCAACAGGTATTCCCACAATCTCTGTGGAAGTCCAAAGGGGTTTCGATTCACAATTTTTTGCGCTGCCAGGTCGAACCGCACCCGCTGCAATTTTTCTTTAAGCGTTTGTTCATTGAATTCCGGCAGCCAGTTTACCACCACTTCAAAATGCCAATTTAGCTGGGCAAGTTCCCGCGCTCCCCAGGCGGATAACTTCAATATGGCCGGTCCGCTCAGTCCCCAGTGCGTTATAAGCAAGGGACCTTGTTCAGTTAATTTACTACCCACAATTTTTACCGCAACCTGGTCAACTGTCACCCCCATGAGTTTCGTGATCTCATTACCTGGCATGTTGAAGGTAAATAAGGAAGGGACCGGATCGGCAATGGGATGTCCCGTCCTGCGCAACCAATCAAACTGTCCCGGCCTGGGATACCCTCCGCTCGCAATACACAACCTATCTGCTACTAAGGAAGTTCCATTTGAAAATTGAAGGGTCCATTTATTTTCCCCGAAAAAAACATCGGCTACATCACGATGCAAGAGAATCTCGATATTCAGCTTATTTACTTCCCGCATCAGGCAATCAATAATTGTCTGCGAATCATTTGTTACAGGAAACATTCTACCATCGGTTTCTGTTTTGAGGGTTACTCCTCGTTGCAGGAACCAGTCAATGGTGTCGGTAGTAAAAAAATGATGAAAAGCCTTTTTGAGGAAAGCGCCACCGCGAGGGTACTTGCGGATCATTTCGGCTATACTGAAACAACTGTGCGTGACGTTGCATCTTCCACCACCACTGACTTTTACTTTGCTTAGTAATTTGCCGCTTTTTTCAACAATGATCACCTGTGCAGCAGGATTAACGGCTGCCGCATTTACAGCGCAAAAGAAACCCGCAGCTCCTCCCCCAACAATTACCAACGTCTTTTTTGACATGCCGCTAAATTATGTCAGCCAGCTCAATTTCACCTTATGAAAGAATTTATTTTGAGGTAGCAACATAAACTTGTTAGTTAGCCCTGCCAAATTCTTGCGAAGGTGCAGCAGGAATCTCAGCCCAGTTGACACCTCTTTTGATTCGCAGTATTTGGGTTTCGGTGATCTTAAACTGCTTGACCAACTGCTTCATAGTTTTGCCCTCATTCAGCAATTTTTTCAGCAGCATTACTTTGGTGACAGTAAGTTTCGTAGACCGTGCTTCTTCTTTCCTTCGTCCTTCCAGGTGTGTTTTGCTGGCGATGGCATTCGGGCTAAAACGTTGATGCTCGTAATTTTCTTCAGGCGTCATCCATTTGAGATTTGTCATGCGGTTATTTGACTTATCGTAGTCGATGTGGGCAACCACCGTGTGTGCGGGAGTTGGACGTGGAATAAAATATTCCGCAACCAGGCGATGAACCAGCGCATGATAGTGAATGGTGCGACCCTTACCATCGGCGTATAGCCATTTACGTGAGTTTTCCTTTTGCGTGGCAAGTAATGCAGAAATTTCATCAAAGCGGGCTTTCAAGACCTTGGCTTCTTTTAACCCTGCAACTTCTTCATTCAATTGGTGCTTGAGTTGTTTGAGCTCTTGCGTAGATTCCGCGACCTGCTTTTGAAGTTCATTGAATTCGCGTGTGGCAGATCGGTCTCGCTTTTTAAAAAACTTAAGCCGGATGATGTTATAACCGTTGATGGAAGAACCCTTTAATATTTTACCGTTATAAATACGGTTAAAGGTTTTTACTCTCCCAAAGTTGGAGATCTCAACGCGGGTATCATTTATAAACTCGAAGTCGAATTGAACGGGCTTCCATTTCTCGCCCACAAATACCTTTTCCATACCTATATTTTAAGTACTAAAAAAAATGATACAGCACCCAAGGGTCGGAAAAAAAATATGGCAGTCTTACTAGTGGTCGGAGCTTAAATTCTTGTTTGCTTTTTCAGCGATTTCTATTTCAGTGAAGGAGGAAAGCACATCAGCCTTCCCGCGTTGTATGCATAGGGTATGTTCAAAATGAGCAGCAGGTTTTCCATCCTCGGTGCGAATGGTCCAGCCGTCTTTATCGTGATAAATGTTCTTTGTTCCGAGGTTGATCATTGGCTCTATCGCTATCACCATGGATTCTTTCAATTTGGCGCCGGTTCCTCTTTTACCATAGTTAGGCACCTGCGGCTCCTCATGAAGATTGCGGCCGATACCGTGGCCCACCAATTCCCTTACAACGCCATAGCCATGTTCTTTCTCGGTATAATTTTGAACAGCATAAGCGATGTCGCCGACACGGTTACCATGAATTGCCTTTTCAATTCCTTTATACAGCGACGCCTTCGTAACGGCGAGTAATTGTTTAACCTCGTCAGTTATCGCTCCTACGGCAAAGGTATAAGCGCTGTCACCATGAAACTTGTTTTTATAGACACCCACATCCACTGTAACAATATCTCCTTCCTTTAGTTCGTCCTTCGTTGGGAACCCATGTACCACCGCATCGTTTACAGAAATACAGCAGGCAAAAGGAAAATCCTGGAATCCTTTAAAAGAGGGTGTAGCTCCATTGTCACGGATAAACTCTTCCGCGATCCTATCTACTTCAAGGGTCGATTTTCCAGCGCTGATGATCTTTGCAACTTCAGCAAGCGTTTTGCTCACCAACATACAACTTTCGCGAATCAATTCAATTTCTTCTTTCGATTTATAGTGAATCATAAATTACGATGTTTATTGCGTTGAAGCAAGCAGCATACCTAAAAAGAAACCCCGACGGTATGTCAGGGTTCCAGTTATTCGTTATTCAATTGTCTTAGTTGAAAAGTGGATGACCACCTGGATTCTACATTCCGGAAGCAACTGTCTGCCTTCCCTGGATGCGGCCTGTGCTCATTAATCCATCATACTGGCGCATGAGCAATTGAGTTTCTATCTGTTGTAATGTATCGAGTATAACACCAACCATGATCAATAAAGACGTACCACCGTAGAAACTTGCAAATCCTTGTTGTGTACCAAATACCAACTGGAATATGCCAGGAAGGATGCCCACGAAAGCTAGTAAAACAGCACCAGGTAAAGTAATCCTATCCATGATGGTTCCAATGTAATCTGCTGTCGGCTGACCAGGTTTTACACCCGGGATAAAGCCATTATTACGCTTGAGATCTTCTGCCATTTGCTTAGGGTTAAAGATCAAAGCAGTATATAAGAATGTAAATCCTATTACACAAACAGAATACACGATCATGTAAACAACATTCGTATGATCCGTAAAGTACTTAGCCCAGCCTCCACCTGTAAAACCAGAAAAGATGGTCGGTAAGAATAAGATTGCTTGTGCAAAAATGATCGGCATTACACCTGAAGCATTCACTTTCAACGGAAGGAAGTTTCTTGCTCCACCAAACTGCCTGTTGCCAACAATTTGTTTGGCGTAGTTAACCGGTACACGTCGTGTTCCCTGGATAAGCATTACCAATCCCATGATGATTGCAACCAGGAAGGCGATCTCAATTAAGAAGATCAATAAACCACCACCGCCTCTTGCGAAACGTGAGGTCCACTCCTGGATAAATGACTCAGGGAGACGGGCAAGAATTCCCATCATGATGATGATCGAAGTACCATTTCCCAAACCTTTATCGGTGATCTTTTCACCTAACCACATTACAAACAAGGTTCCTACTGTCAGGATCACCACGGTTGATACGACAAAGTATGCACTAAAAGAAGGAATAAGTGCTTCTGCATTGCCTGGGCTTTTCAAATAACCAATATAGGCTGCAGCCTGGAAAGCTGTAACGATCACGGTCAGGTAGCGAGTCCACTGGTTGATCTTCTTGCGACCACTTTCGCCTTCTTTTTGAACCTTCTGCATTTGTGGAACCAAGATGGTCATCAACTGCATAAAGATGGAAGCAGAAATGTAGGGCATAATACCGAGGGCGAAAATAGAGGCTTTAGAAAATGCGCCTCCCACAAAAGCATCTAATAAACCGAGCATGCCGGATTTAGTGCTTTCAGTAAGGTTAGCCAGCTTATTCGGGTCAATACCGGGAAGAACAATAAAAGAACCTACGCGGTAAACAAAAATCAATAATAAAGTGAATAAAATTTTATTCCGCAGCTCCTCGATGCTCCAAATATTCTTTAGTGTTTGAATGAACTTCTTCACAGACTTGACAATGTTTAAATGATTGTGTAAAAACTAAAAAAGACGCTAATCGTACCTGCCGTAAGACAAGGATGAATGCGTCTGTAAATATCGGAAAATTATTTAACTATCTCAACTGAACCGCCGGCCGCTTCAATGGCAGTTTTAGCATTAGCACTAACCGCATTTACTTTGAAAACAAATTTGCCTTTCAACTCGCCAACACCCAGGATCTTGATATTATCATTCCGGCTGATCAAACCATTGATGTATAAATTTTCATGGTTGAATTCAGTGATGCTATATTTTTCAGCGTAATGATCGATCTGACCAAGGTTAATAACTTTGAATTCAACACGGTTGATATTCTTAAAACCACGCTTAGGAATACGACGTTGAATTGGCATCTGACCACCTTCAAAACCCATCTTGCTTTTATAACCGGCACGACTTTGTCCACCTTTGTTACCTTTTGTAGATGTACCACCTTTACCACTTGCCTCACCACGACCAATACGCTTTTCTTTGTGTGTTGCGCCTTTAGCGGGTCTTAATTCGTGTAATTTCATGTTGTTTGATTTTGTACTTACGGGGTATCACCCCTCGCTTGTTATGAATGTAAAATTTGAAATGACTCAAGTTTAACCCAGAGTCATCAACCTATCGAGTAATTAAGCTAATTCTTCAACAGTTACCAGGTGATTCACTTTGCGAACCATGCCAAGAATTGCAGGAGTTGCTTCTACTTCAACCGTTGCGTTCAATTTCCTAAGACCAAGAGCTACCATGGTACGCTTCTGGCGCTCTGGGCGATCAATCACACTCTTAGTTTGAGTTACTTTTATTTTTTTCATTGTAATGAGTTATCAGTGAAAAGTAGTGAGCCGCAAGTAGATTGTTCATCCCCTACAACTAAAAACTTAAAACTTTATTATCCGTTAAATACTCTTTTTAAAGAAATGTTCCTTGTTTTAGCAACACCGATTGGTTCACGTAAAGTAGCCAAGGCTTTTACAGTTGCTTTTACCACGTTGTGCGGGTTTGCAGAACCAAGGCTCTTTGCCAATACATCCGTAATTCCTGCAGCTTCCAAAACAGCTCTCATACTTCCTCCGGCGATCACACCAGTACCATGAGCGGCTGGCTTTATCAACACCTTTGCTGCACCTTCTTTCGACAATTGGTCGTGAGGAATGGTACCATGCATGATTGGAACTTTGATCAAATTCTTTTTAGCATCTTCAATGCCTTTGGTAATAGCTTCCTGCACTTCTTTTGCTTTACCCAACCCTTGTCCTACAACACCAGCTCCGTTACCTACAACTACCAGGGCAGAAAAACTAAATGCACGACCACCTTTTGTTGTTTTAACAACGCGGTTGATAGAAACAACTTTCTCTTTCAACTCAAGGTCACCTGCCTTTACTCTGTTATCGTTTGCTTTTAACATGTATAGTTCTTATTAGAAAATTTAAAATTAGAATTGCAATCCACCTTCTCTTGCGCCTTCCGCTACTGCTTTAACACGTCCGTGATAGATGTAACCACCGCGATCGAATACAACGGTAGTAATTCCCAGGTCAGCAGCTTTTCTTGCGATTGCAGATCCAACCATTTTGCTTTTTTCTGTCTTATTTACTTTTTGAGCAAGGATGTCTTTGTCTCTAGATGATACTGAAGTAATAGTTACGCCATTTTCATCATTGATCAATTGTGCATAGATCTCAGCATTGCTTCTAAATACACTTAACCTTGGTTTAGCTGCAACCCCGTTGATTTTTTTGCGGATACGAAACTTGATCTTTTGCCTTGCACTTGATTTGTTATTCATAATCTTATATTTTGCCTCCGATGCTGCCGGAGATTTTACCTTAAACCCTAAAAGGGGCTTAAAGAACGAATTTTGTTATATTCTGAAAGATCCTGTTTCCCCTTGCGGGCCAAGGCCTTATTTACCGGCTGACTTACCAGCTTTTCTTCTCAATACTTCTCCTTTGAACTTAACACCTTTTCCTTTGTACGGTTCTGGTTTACGTAAGCCGCGGATCTTCGCACATACCTGGCCAAGCAATTGCTTGTCTACACTTCCTAAAGTAATGATTGGGTTCTGACCTTTTTCCTGTGAAGTTGCAATGGTCAACTCTTTAGGTATTTCAAAAATGATGTTGTGAGAATAACCTAACGCCAAGTCAAGAATATTACCCTGGTTAGCTGCTTTAAAACCCACACCCACTAATTCCAGTTGTTTTGTGTAACCTTCAGTAACACCTTTTACCATGTTGCTAACTAATGAACGATATAAACCGTGCATTGCTTTATGGCGGATCTGATCTGTCGGACGAGCCAATTCAAGTGTACCATCTTTAACTTCCAATTTGATGTCGCGATCGATTGCTTGCTTCAGTTCTCCTTTCGGACCTTTTACAGTCACCACGTTATCGCTTCCGATGTTGATAGAAACTCCTGCTGGATAATCTACCGGTTTTTTTCCAATTCTAGACATAGTCGATTTTTAATTTGGTTATTTATTTCGATCAGTGTTCAGCCACGACTTAGGCTTAATTATCAGATCATTTGTAATTCCTGGCGGATTAGCCAATTAGCCAACTAGCACAGTTAGTATTAGTAGATATTACACAACACCTCACCGCCTACGTTCTGAGCTTTTGCTTCTTTGTCCGTCATAACTCCTTTTGAAGTAGAAACGATCGCAATACCCAAACCATTCTTCACTCTTTTAAATTCGTCAGGCTTAGCATAAGTACGAAGACCTGGACGAGAAACTCTTTCAAGACTCTGGATCACCGGCAGTTTCGTAGTAGCATCATATTTCAAAGCGATTTTGATTACTCCTTGCTTGCTATCGTCTTCAAACTTGTATTTCAAAATGTAACCTTTATCGTACAAGATTTCGGTCATGCGCTTTTTCAGGTTCGAGGCAGGAATTTCCACGATGCGATGATTTGCCATCTGTGCATTACGAATTCTTGTAAGAAAATCTGCTATCGGATCAGTTACCATTGTTATTTCAATTATTTGATTAATAAATTTTCAATGCGATATCCAATGATATCTAATGACACTTTAAAATGAACTGCTTTTTATAAGCAAGTTCGGCAAGGTGTCAGAAATGATTTACCAGCTTGATTTGGTAACTCCAGGAATTTTACCCTGTGAAGCCATATCGCGGAACATATTCCTTGATAAAGCAAAATGCCGCAGGTAACCTCTTGGACGGCCGGTTAACTGGCAACGGTTTTTTAATCTTACCGGAGATGCATTTTTCGGCAACAAGTCCAAAGCTGCGTAATCGCCTGCTGCTTTTAGAGCGGCTCTTCTTTCAGCGTATTTGGCAACCATTACTTCACGCTTTCTTTGCCTGGCTTCAATTGATTTTTTTGCCATGTTATATTTTGTATTTTACTTTTTAACGTTTTTAAAAGGCATACCCAATTCTTTCAACAGCTCAAATGCTTCTTCGTTTGTACCGGCTGTTGTAACAAAAGTGATATCCATACCAGTGATCTTGTTTACCTTATCGATATCAATCTCCGGAAAGATGATCTGCTCAGTGATCCCCAGGGTATAGTTACCACGGCCATCGAAAGATTTATCATTGATTCCTTTGAAGTCGCGTACACGTGGCAGTGATACAGACACAAACCTGTCAAGAAATTCAAACATCTTTACTCCACGCAACGTAACTCTTGCACCGATCGGCATGTTCTTACGCAGCTTGAAGTTTGAGATATCTTTCTTACTCATGGTAGCAACTGCTTTCTGGCCGGTAATTGTTGATAATTCTTCAACAGCGATGTCAACCAGTTTTTTATCCGCTACAGCGCCATTTACACCACGATTCAAACAAATCTTGGTAAGCTTTGGCGCTTGCATTACAGTTTTGTAACCAAATTTTTTCATTAAAGCAGGTACAACTTCTTTAGTGTACTTATCTGCTAACCTTGGAGTGTATGTTGCTGTGCTCATTATTTTATAGCCTCCCCTGATTTTTTAGATACTCTGATTAATTTCCCGTTTTCCCTGCTGCGTTTAATTTTAGTAGGTCCGCCGGTTTTTGCATCCCAAAGCATAACATTTGATATGGCGATCGGAGCTTCCACCTTTACAATACCACCTTTGGTGTTTTGCGAAGTTGGTTTAGTGTGCTTGGTAACGATGTTAACACCTTCTACCAAAACACGACCTTTCTCCAGGATCACTTCCATCACCTTACGCGGCTTTTTCAGGTCCTTGTCTTCACCGGTAATAACAACTACGTTATCACCTTTTTTAATGTTGAACTTGGGTTTAAATCTTGTACTCATTTCTTATTAATTTGAAAATTTCTCAATTTGAAAATTTGAAAATTTTAAGCCAGTGTGATCATCATTTTCACATTGAGCCATTTTCGAATTTTATCATTCTACTACAATACTTCCGGAGCCAGGGAAATGATCTTCATGTAGCCTTTATCGCGTAACTCACGGGCTACTGGTCCAAAAATACGTGTACCTCTTGGCTCGTCCGAATTGTTCAGCAATACAACTGCATTATCATCGAAACGAATGTAAGAACCATCTTTACGACGTAATTTGTTAACAGTTCTAACGATAACGGCTTTACTTACAGTTCCTTTTTTAATACCACCATTTGGCGTTGCATCTTTCACCGTAACCACAATCTTGTCACCGATCTTCGCGTAGTCCTGGCCAGAGTTACCCAACACACGGATACACAATACCTCTTTGGCACCACTGTTATCTGCTACGTTCAATCTGCTTTCTTGCTGAATCATTTTTTTTAGCTTTTAGCTTTATGCTGTTTGCAATATTCAAACAGTAAATTATATTTAAACTCAACCGGGAAATGGCGGAACCAAGACCCTGTTTGATTATTTTACTTTTTCAATTACCTCTACCAGTCTCCAGCGTTTTGTTTTGCTGATCGGGCGAGTCTCCATAATTCTTACAGTATCACCGATGCTGCACTCATTCTTTTCATCATGAGCATGGAATTTGGTAGATTTTTTTACGAACTTACCATAAAGCGGATGCTTTACTTTTCTCTCAACCATAATAGTGATTGATTTATCACCTTTATTACTGGTTACAACACCAGCTTTGGTTTTACGTAAGTTCCTGTCAACGGTTGTTGTAGCTGCTTCGCTCATTGTACTATTATTTATGGTTTATGATAAACCGAGTTCTTTACTTCTTAATGCTGTTTTCAAACGGGCGATGTCTTTACGCAGTAAACGCATGCTTACCGGGTTCTCCAATGGAGAAATGCTGTGAGCAAAAGACACTTTCTTCAGACGCAATTCGTCTTCAGTAATTTTAGCTTTAAGGTCATCAACACCTAAGCTCTTAATGCTCGTTACGAAATCTGATTTCTTTGACATTGTATTAATTTGATAATTTGCTAACTAGCTAAAATGCTAAATCGTATTCTTTGTATTTGTATCCTTAGCAAATTAGCACATAGGCTAATTGGCTAATTTGTTCTTTAAGCCTGGTAATCTCTGCGAACAACAAACTTCACCGCAATTGGTAATTTTTGTGCTGCCAATTCAAAAGCTTCTTTAGCCACTTGTAATGAAACACCATCAGCTTCAAAAAGGATACGACCTGGCTCAACTACTGCTGCCCAATATTCTGGGTTACCTTTACCCTTACCCATCCTTACCTCGGCTGGCTTCTTGGTAATTGGTTTATCCGGGAAGATCCTGATCCACACATTTCCTTCACGCTTCATATGACGAGTCATAGCCTGGCGGGCACTTTCAATCTGCCTGTTAGTTAACCAGATAGGCTCAAGGGCTTTCAATCCAAATGAACCAAAAGAAATACTGGTTCCTCTTTTTGCGGTTTCCCTGATCCGGCCTTTTTGGGCCTTCCTATGTTTTGC
>JAURWD010000216.1 GCA_030655145.1 Ferruginibacter sp. | reverse complement strand
GATCCTAGCAACATCCAACCCTTTTTCCTTGCAGGCTTCTTTTAGAGTCTTTTTTCCTCCGCAGCAAAAATCTAGTCCATACTTTTTGAAGATGGCCGCTTTTGCCAGGTCCTCGGCGGCAATTTCTCCCAGTGTTTCATCTCCTTCTCCGGTTTTTCTTTTCGTAATATTTACGATCCACCATTCCGGGCCTTCTGCCAGGTAGTCCCAGGTAAAGATATTTCCCCGCTCGCCCAGCAATTGGTAGTAAAGTGGTTTTGGATCGTGATCATTGTGAATGGTCAGGGTTTCACCTTCGCCCAGTTTGTCGAACCTTACAAAGATGGTGGGATGCTTTTGTCTTGGCTCTATTAATGTGACGTCTAATACGTTTTCGGTTGGTGTAAGTTGCATAAAATGAGGTTTAACATTTGGTGATAGAGCAAAGTTATTAATAAAAGTATACAAATACTTTTATTAAAACGAGTATTTTGAAATCCTGACGAGAATCATATTTTGAAAGCCAGTCTCTTTTTTTTCCTCTTGCTTTAGTTACACGGGGAAGTTCGCGCTGGTTTCATGTTGACGTCGTTTTTTTAAGTTATTGAATTTAATCGCGATCCATATAAGCCCGATCCCCATCAGCAATGCGGCTGCCAGCAACCATTGATTGGCATAGGGCAGCGCCTCCAGCTCCATCACTTCAAGTCCCTGCATCATGAGTATAATCTCCTGCGCGAGTACGCCTATTGTGAATAAAATAACCCCGGTTCTGGAGAGCCCGTTTTTGACACCGCACCACACCTGGTTAATATACCCCAGGATAAAAAATGAAATAATACCAAGAAAGGAGAGGTGCAAGTAACCGATCACAATTGGCCGGAACCCAAAGGCATAGCTGCTTAAAAAAGGGATAATTGAGAGAAGTTGTAAGATTATTTTCAGGACAAAAGATATGAAGGCCATACCCCAGAGGTAGTTTGTAAGAGGAGCAAGCCGGGCATCGCGGCGCTTTTTTATTACCACGAAAATGCGTGTGACAAATATCAACACCAACAATTGGAAGATGGCTGACAGGTCTGCGATGAGGTGCAACGATTTCGGGAGCTTTAGCCAGAGTATGGATAAAAAGTAGGTAGGCGCTACCGTTATGACCATTACCCCGAACAATTTTTTATGGGTTGCTGGCGACAGCTGAAACCCTGCTTTATGCAAAAAAGAAAATAATAAACCGAAACATGCAAAGAGGAACCATCCATTGTATTGAAAATGAAGAAAGAAATATACTGCGCCAAAATAATAATCCTGCACCCGTATGTGCCGCGCCATTAAAAAAGCCAGCGTAAATGCTCCCAGCGATGAAACTGCCCAGGTAACTAACCCTGCTCTGAACCAATGCGGTGCATAAGAGGGATCGGCTAGCCGGTTAAGGTCACGCCAATAGTAATTGATAAATAGGTACGATACAAAGATGGTGAGGGTAGAGAAGGCTATAGAAAAGGCTGCATATCCCTGCAGCGCAAATGAAATGAGCATACCATAAGCAAGCAAGCAATTTGCGACAAGTAGCCTGGTATACTTTCTATAATCGGTTACCAGCCCTGCTGTCTGCAGGTAATCAATCATCAGCGCCATCAAGGCCAGGGCAACCCAACCCGTAAAAGCAAAATGAGAATGCGCATGCAACAGGAATTTCTGATCAACAAAGGGTAATGAAAAATTGATCTTATACCGAAGGGTGATCCCGGCCAATGCTACGATGCACAAATTAACCAGGGCCACGCCCATCCACTCGCGTGTTTTAAAGGAAGTTATTACCATAGATCGTGACTATCGAGCTTTTCAATAGATGTGCATGATACTTTCAAAAAAGCGAACGAAACCTGATATAGATCATATTAAATGATTTTTTTTACTGACTCAACTCATAGAAAAACTTACACAGCCGTTCTAATATTGCTCAGTTAAAATCAAAACTAGTTGTATGAAAAAATTGATTGCTCTTTGTTTGTTTGTTGCTTTTTTATCCGGTTGTGGCGGAGGCAGTAATGAGACTTCTACTAACGAAACTACTTCAGCTGCGGGCACCGGGCCGGCCCAGGAAAATACCGCGGCGGCCAACCCAACCTACGATCCTAAGCGTGGAGAAGGGAAATTTCGTGATGTGAAACTGGAAGCAAAACTTGACCCGGCTATGGCGGATAAAGGTGAAAAAGTTTCAGACCTGAAATGTGCGTCCTGCCACAAGATGACAGATGAGAAATTAGTTGGTCCAGGTTGGCAAGGCGTCACCAGCCGGCATGCACCTGAGTGGATCCTGAATTTTATGACCAACACAGATGCGATGATAGACAAAGATCCAAAAGCACAGGCCATGCTTGAGATCTGTATGGTGCGTATGCCAAATCAAAACCTCAGCGATGAAGATGCCCGCAGCCTGCTTGAGTTCATGCGAAAGAATGACGGTGTAAAATAAAACCTGCTGTTTACACCCGGCCTTGCACCGCCCGTTACACTAACCTCTTTTATTTTTTACGCTCATAAAAATTGATTTGTTATGAGCCCTCTACCCCTATGCTCACACATTTCACTTCTTAGAAGTATCAATAAATATTACATCATATGAAAAAGTTTTTTTTGTCCATTGCACCTGTTCTAACCCTGTTAATATTGGTGAACTTGTCGGGTTGCAAGCCCAAGAGCGCTGCAGATGCCACCGGGTCGGATGTGGCTTCCCGCGTGTATGTGCCACCTGGTAAATACGATGAGCTGTACAATTTTGTTTCTGGCGGGTTCAGTGGCCAGGTCAGCGTATATGGCATACCGTCAGGTCGCCTTTTACGGGTGATACCGGTTTTTTCCGTTGACCCTGAAAAGGCCTGGGGGTACAGTGAGGAAACCAAGCCCATGTTCAATACTTCTCATGGGGAAGTGCCCTGGGATGACCAGCATCACCTCGATCTGTCGCAAACAAATGGCGAGATAGATGGCCGCTGGTTATTTGCCAACGCCAACAACACGCCAAGGATTGCACGCATTGACCTGAAGACTTTCCGTACGGCTGAGATCATCGAAATTCCGAACAGTGCCGGTAACCATTCTTCTCCCTTCATTACAGAGAATACCGAATACGTTGTTGCGGGCACCCGTTTCAGCGTGCCCCTTGATGATGCTTCGGGTGATGTTGCCATCGATACCTATAAAAAGAATTTTAAAGGCACTATCAGCTTTGTGAGTGTAGCGCCAACAAATGGAGAAATGAAGCTTGCGTTCCAGCTCGCATTGCCCGGGATGAATTTTGATCTCAGCCACAGCGGTAAAGGGCCGAGTAGCGGCTGGTTTTTCTTTAGCTGTTATAATTCCGAGCAGGCGCACACTTTGTTAGAAGTGAATGCATCCAAGCGTGACAAGGATTACATCCTGGCCGTTAACTGGAAAAAAGCAGAAGAATATGTGAAAGCCGGCAAAGGAAGAAAGCAGGCTGTTAAATATACGCACAACGTGTACAGCGATTCTACGCACAGCGCCACTTCTACAATGGAGACAGAAACTACGGTGATTGATGTGAAAGATTTTCCAGACATCGTTTATATGATCCCTTGTCCCAAATCACCGCACGGCTGCGATGTGGATCCTTCCGGCGAATATATTGTCGGTAGTGGTAAACTGGCCGCACTTATCCCGGTATTTTCTTTCAGCAAGATCAAGCAGGCAATTGCAAACAAAACCTATGATGGAGATTACGAAGGCATCCCGGTAATTAAATATGAAGCTGCCCTGCATGGTGAAGTTAAGAAGCCCGGCCTTGGCCCTTTACATACAGAGTTCGACGCTAAAGGTAATGCCTACACGACGTTTTTTATCTCGTCTGAAATTGTAAAATGGAGCCTGAAGGATTTAAAAGTCCTCGACCGGCAACCAACCTATTACTCACCTGGCCACCTTTGTATACCTGGTGGTGACACCCGAAAACCTTACGGTAAGTACCTGATAGCTTACAACAAAATCACGAAAGACAGGTATCTTCCAACGGGCCCTGAACTGGCACAAAGTGCGCAACTCTTTGACATCAGCGGTGATAAAATGAAGCTGCTCGCAGATTACCCAAGTATCGGCGAACCACACTATGCACAGGCGTTGCCTGCAACGCTGATAAGCAAAAGTTCCCTGAAAATATTTAAGCTGGAAGAAAACAAGCATCCTTACGTAACCATGGGTGAGAAAAAATCAAATGTGGTTCGCGAAGGAAATAAGGTGCATATATACATGACGGCTATGCGCTCCCATTTTTCCCCGGATAATATCGAGGGTGTCAGGATGGGTGACGAAGTGTATTTCCACATCACCAATCTGGAGCAGGACTGGGATGTACCACACGGCTTCGGTGTAAAAGGAAACAACAACGCCGAATTACTGATCATGCCAGGGGAAACCCAAACCCTTAAATGGATGCCGGACAGGGTGGGGATATTCCCTATTTATTGCACAGACTTCTGCAGTGCCTTGCACCAGGAAATGTCCGGCTATGTGCGGGTATCTCCAAAAGGATCTTCTGTACCGATTTCGTTCAGCCTGGGCAAAAACTCCGCGACGCCTGACTCGGTTCTTAAGAAGCTCTAAACACCAGAACAAACAGTTCTTAACAGGGCCTGTTTGTTCTTTCCCCTAACCTAACCAACTCTTTAATAAAAATTTTGTCACACATGAAAACATTCACACGATTGTTCGCAATTTTTTTTCTTGCCGCCTTTCTTTCGTGTAACGATGGGGCAACCAATTCGTCGGAAACTACCACGGTAGCACCGGGCGAAAACCCGGCAGGCGGGCAGGAAGCTGTGCAGGATGACGAATCACAAAAGGATGTGGTAAAAGTTGCCGCGTCCTCAAAGGATCATACCACGCTTGTTGCTGCTTTAAAACAAGCCGGCCTGGTGACCTCGCTCTCTAATGCCGGCCCCTTCACGGTTTTCGCCCCGGTAAATGCAGCCTTCGATAAGCTCCCTGCGGGTACGGTCGATGAATTAATGAAAGAAGAAAAGAAAGAAGATCTTCAGAATATGCTGCAGTACCATGTGTTCATGTCGGCTCAAAGTGCAGAGTCGCTAACAGATGGGCAAACACTGGGGATGGTAAACGGTGACAATGTTACCATCAGTGGTAAAGACGGGAAGATCATGTTGAATAATTCTGCAACCATTGTTACTTCTATTACTGCCTCTAACGGTATTGTGCATGTGATCGATGGTGTTCTGCTGCCCCCCAAGAAATAAGCAGCCTTCCGGATGCCGCTAAACTTTAACGACCGCCGGTTTTGGTTCGGCGGCATTGGTTGAAGTACTATAAAAAATAGCATATGGAAAATGAAAAATTAATCAGCCTGGCGAGAGTGCTCACGATTTTCTGTGGCCTCGCGTTGATCGTGGTTTTATTTGTTCCACTCTGGCAGATTCAATTGGTGGCACCACAGTATCCTGAAGGGCTGGTGTTAAAGATGTATCCGCATAAACTCGGCGGCAACGTAGAGATCATTAATGGGCTAAATCACTATATAGGAATGAAGACCTTGCATGACGAGAATTTTATCGAGTTCACTATACTGCCGTATATCGTTGGATTTTTTGTGTTGTTCTCCTTTATCGTTGCGTTAATCAATAAGAAAAAATGGCTGATGGCCTTGTTCATCTCTTTTCTTTTATTCGGTATTGTGGCTATGGTTGATTTTTACAGGTGGAATTACAATTATGGCCACGACCTTGATCCAAATGCGGCCATTCAGGTGCCGGGAATGTCGTACCAGCCACCGCTCATTGGCTACAAACAGTTGTTGAATTTTGGCGCCTATTCCGTCCCTGATATTGGGGGTTGGATATTTATCGCCGTGGGTATTCTTTTATTAACGGCCCTTGTCGCCCAAGCAAAAAAGACAAGAAAATTTTCCCGTCAACCCATCTCACATAAGCAGGTGGCCGTAACCTTTTCCATTGTTATTGCGTTGTCTTCCTGTACCAGTGGTCCAGACCCGATCAAGTTAGGTGTGGACGCATGCAGTTCTTGCAGGATGACAATCAGTGACCGCCGCTTCGGTGGAGAAATTCTGACCCGGAAAGGAAGAACCTACAAGTTTGATGACCTTCAATGCCTGTTCCAATTCAGGAAAGAAAATGTAGTTCCTTCAACAGAAATAAAACAAACCTACTTTGTCGATTTTCAAGCACCACACGAATTTATTGAAGCACCGAAATCCTTCCTTTTCAAAAGCATTGAATTTCGCTCCCCGATGGGCGGAAATACAGCCGCCTTTAACACTAAGGCAGCTTTAATCAAAGCAGAGCAGCAATTTCAGGGCGAAGAGATTTCCTGGCCGCCGACAGAAAATTGACGAGCATGAAGACCCTTTTACCTATTTACACACTCCTGATTTTTTTGGTTACCGCTGGCGGTGAACTGGAGGCAAAAACCATTCGCGTGGGAAAGTCCAGGACTGTGCAGGCGATTCAAAAGGCCATCGATCTTGCCATCGACGGCGACACTGTTTTGGTAGATCCGGGGCTGTACCAGGAGGAAGAAATCTTCGTTCAAAAATCCATTATTTTAAAAGGGATCAACTACCCTGTTCTGGATGGGAGAAATAAATATGGAATAATCCGGGTGAACGCACGTGATGCGGTGATCGACGGATTTAAAATGCAACATTCCGGGAGGTCAGAGATCAAAGATATTGGAGCCCTCATGATTTACGACAGCTACCGCGTGGTTGCCATCAACAATATCCTGGATGATACAAATTTTGGAATTTATGTGCAGAACAGCACAAACTGCACCATAAAAAATAATTTTTTGACCGCCTACGGCAAAAACGAGGTACAGAGTGGCAATGGAATCAATTGTTGGCGCAGCGATAGCCTCCTCATCATTGGCAACAAGATCACGGGGCACCGCGACGGCATTTATTTCGAGTTCGTTACAAATTCACTAACCTGGAGAAATATCAGCCGAAAGAATATTCGTTATGGCATTCACTTCATGTTTTCACACCATGACACTTACATCGGGAATGTTTTTGAAGAAAATGAATCCGGTGTAGCGGTGATGTACACGAATAATATCCATATGTATAACAATCATTTTCTAAACAACTGGGGCGATGCCACTTACGGGATCCTGTTAAAAGACATTACAGACAGTGAAATTTCCGGGAATCATTTTACGCGTAACACGGTTGGAATTCACATGGAAGGCTGCAGCCGCATCAACTTGTATAAAAATGCTTTTTACAATAACGGATGGGCCATAAAAGTTCAGGCCAGTTGCGACCAGAATTCCTTTACCAGTAACAATTTTATCGGTAATACTTTCGACATCGCTACAAACGGGTCGCTTGTACTGAATAGTTTTGATGGTAATTACTGGGATAAGTACGAGGGCTACGACCTCAACCGGAACAACACGGGGGATGTGCCCTATCACCCGGTAAGCATGTACTCCATGATCATCGACAGTAATCCCGCATCCCTCATGCTCTTCAGGAGCCTGATTGTTTCTTTATTGGATAAAACAGAGAAAGTGATACCAGGTATCACGCCCGAAAATTTAAAAGATGAGAAACCCCTCATGAAGAGTTTACCGCTATGATCGAAATAAAAAATATCAGGAAAAAATTCGGCAAACTAACTGCCTTGGATAATGTGTCAGTTAGTTTTAAACGAGGAGAATGCATTGCCTTGCTCGGACCTAACGGAAGCGGTAAAACGACGTTGATCAAATCATTGCTTGGCATGGTAGTGCCCGATAGTGGAACGATTCATTTTGATCATGAATTGATCACGGGCAAATGGAGGTACCGCAGCCGGTTGGGTTATATGCCACAGATTGGGCGTTACCCGGAAAACATGACCATTGCCCAGGTGCTTGACATGATGAAAGACATCAGGAAAAAAGAGCACCAACAATATGACGAAGACCTGGTGAAAAGCTTTGGATTAAACAACCTGATGCAAAAGAAAATGCGGACGCTCTCAGGGGGAACTACACAAAAAGTCAGCGCCAGCTTAGCATTCCTTTTTAAACCGGATGTGCTGATTCTGGATGAGCCAACCGCAGGTCTTGACCCTCTTTCATCTGAATTATTGAAACAGAAGATCATTAAAGAAAAACAGGCGGGTAAACTGATCCTCATTACCTCTCACGTACTAAGCGAGTTGGATGACCTGGTGACAGAAGTGTTTTATATGCAGGAAGGAAAACTGGCATTCCATAAAAAACTGGCTGTGTTGCGGGAAGAAACAGGGGAACATAAATTATCAAAAGCTATTGCCAAACTAATGCGGGTGCAGGAAGTATGAAAAAGATCTTTAAATATGTACTCGTGGATATTGTCCAGAATAAGATCGTGCTTATTTACACTTTGTTATTGCTGGTGATCTCTCTCAGTGTGTTTAACCTGGAGAACAATGCGTCAAAGGGATTGCTAAGTTTATTGAATATCATCCTCATCATCGTCCCTCTCATCTGTATAATCTTTTCAACCATCTATATTTATAACAGCGCAGAATTTATTGAGTTGCTCGTGAGCCAGCCCTTGAAAAGAAGAACGATCTGGCTGAGCATTTTTTCTGGTTTGTCGGGCTCCCTTTGCCTTGCATTTTTTCTCGGCGCCGGAATACCGATCCTGTTGTATCATGCGGACCCTACAGGAATTATTATGATCTTGATGGGGCTTTCCCTAACGGTGGTTTTTGTTAGCATTGCTATGATGGCTGCGGGTCTAACCCGGGATAAAGCAAAGGGAATTGGCGTCTCTATCCTGCTCTGGCTTTACTTCTCCCTCATATTCGATGCGTTGTTATTATTCTTGTTATTCCAGTTCCAGGATTATCCCCTGGAAAAGATCATGGTGTTTGTAAGTTTTTTTAATCCCATCGACCTTAGCCGCATCCAGATACTTTTGAAGATGGATATCTCTGCGCTGATGGGCTATACCGGTGCCATTTTCCGGGAGTTTTTTGGCAACACAACCGGGATCGCTTTATCATTTGCAGGCCTGTGTGCCTGGATATTTTTTCCACTGCTGACTTCTCTAAAGAAATTTAAATCAAAGGACCTGTAAAGGGCAACACAAACTTCGTCTACACGTTCCATTTGGTTAGGAGGACTGGGCACTGTTTTTCTAAAACTTCCAACGAACAAAGGCTTCCATTGCCGCATATTCCGCAAGGCCAAGCTTATTGTATAATTCGGCAGTTGCCCGGTTACGGTCTTCAGCCCGCTGCCAGAATTCCCGGCTATCGGCGCCCTGGAACACCACGCCATCTTTCTGGCTCTGGTGTTTAAAAATGCCATTCCTTTTTTTCAAAACCTGGTCAGGGCTCATAGGCACCACCATTTCAATAAGGTCAATATCCCACTCAGCCCAGGCACCTTTATACAACCAAAGCCAGCAGTCCTTGAAAAATGCTTCATTCTTCAGGCGATGCATGGCTTCAAAAATTCCATCAAGACAAACTTTGTGCGTGCCATGAGGATCCGCTAAATCTCCCGCAGCATATACCTGGTGTGGTTCAATTTTCCGGATCAGTGCTTCGATGATATCAAAATCAGCGGGCCCGATCGGGCTTTTTTCCACCAATCCCGTTTCATAAAACGGGAGATTTAAAAAGTGTACCTGCTCCGGCGGAATCCCAACAAAGCGACAGGTGTTTTTTGCTTCACCGCGACGAATGATGCCTTTCACATAACGTAGTTCCGGCGTGTCCTTTTCACCGCTACCTTTAACCTGGATAAATTTCAGCGCTTCATCGTAGATATGTTCTGCCTGTGGACTGTCAATGTTGAACTGCGCATTATAATCTTTCACGAATTCGATGAAGCGCAATGCTTCATCATCTGCTACGGCAATGTTCCCGCTTGTTTGATATGCAACATGTACCTCGTGTCCCTGGTCAACGAGCCGTTGAAAAGTTCCGCCCATGGAGATGATGTCATCATCCGGGTGGGGACTAAAGATCACCACGCGTTTTTTAGCGGGTAAGGCACGTTCGGGGCGATGTGTATCATCTGCGTTTGGTTTGCCGCCTGGCCAACCGGTAATGCTGCGCTGTAATTGATTGAATACTTCAATGTTTATGTCATACGCCTGGCCGTAAAGAGCGAGCAGGTCGCTGAGACCGTTTTGATTATAGTCGTTGTTGGTTAGTTTAAGGATGGGTTTGTGTAAGGTGAGCGCAAGGTAGGTAACCGCCTTCTTGATCATGCCATTGTTCCAGGCAACTTCATCTGTTAGCCAGGGCGTTTTCTTCCGCGTTAATTCCGCTGCAACACTTTCATCCAACACGAAGGTTACATTGTGATGTCCCTGTAAATAAGACGCAGGAACAAACTCCGTCACCGGTCCTTCAACCGCCTGCCGCACGATCATCGCTTTTCTTTCGCCCCAGGCCAGCAATACGATCCTGCGTGCTTTTAAGATTGTACCCATCCCTGCAGTGATCGCTTTCCTTGGAACATTGGCAAGGGTGCCAAATTCATAGGCTGCATCAAAACGTGTAAGGTGATCGAGCGTGATCAGCCTTGTTGCAGAACTCACGTGGCTACCCGGCTCATTGAAACCAATGTGACCGTTCCGTCCAATTCCTAACAGTTGAAAATCAATACCACCGTACTCCTCGATTTTTTTTTCATAAGCCTCGCAGTGCGCTTTTACTTCTTCCTGCGGGATGTCGCCGTTCGGAATAAAGCAGTTGTTTTTATCAATGTCAATGTGGTTAAATAAATTCTCCTCCATAAAGCGGTGATAGCTTTGAAGCGCACCTGGCTTCATGGGATAATATTCGTCGAGGTTAAATGTGACCACATTTTTAAAACTCAGTTTGCCCGACACATACAACTGGATTAACGCAGCGTATACTTTTTTCGGTGTAGCGCCTGTGGCAAGGCCAAGCACAGTCCGTTGACCCGATTCCTGGCGCTTATTGATCAGATCCGCTATTTCTTCTGCGACAGCAGAGCAGGCTTGCTCCTCGCTCGTATAAATTGCGGTTTCGATCTTTTCGAAGGAGATTGTCTTTTGCGGTGCGATGACTTCTGGTAACATAATCAAGTATTAAGTGGTTGGTTGTTTGCCTGGTTGTTAATGTCTAATCGTTTCGAAGGAAACCGTTATGTACAAACGGCCCTGTCTTATGAAAAACGCGGGCCGGGTATCTTAACCGCTATACTGCGGTACATTTTCGGGGCAAAAGTAAATATTATAAAAAGGTTGTAGCACAGAAATTCGGAACATTATTCTAAAAAATATTTATTTGGATCGCAACATAAGTCGAGGTTCCGTTTTGGTTGGAAACTGTTTTCTCTTATTATCCGTTGATCAGTATTTTTCAACTGACAATTTTTTAAAGACTTTATGAAAAAGAAAACATTGTTGATTGCTATCCTCTTCATGAGCTTCATTCCTTGCAGCTAAAAAAATTCTTATGCGGATGGTAACTAGTTACCGGTATATACATGTTGCAGTCCAGCCTTCCTGTTTTTCATTTGTCAATTTTCAAATTTACTTGATGAAGTAAAGCAATTGAGCCGCAAACGATTGTTTAAAAGTTACCATGCTTCTTTCAGGCATCTTGAGGTTTATGCAATCGTTTGACTTGGTGCTGTGTGGTCAAATGATTGATAGTAGTTGTATTTTACGCATTCACCAGTTCGCAATATTTATATGCAGCAGCCGAATCAAAACCATACCCGCGCCATTGTTATCATCGGAATATTATTTTTTGTATTCGGGTTTATTACCTGGCTAAATGGAACGCTCATCCCATTTTTAAAACTGGCCTGCCAGCTTGAGAATGACATCCAGGCTTTTTTTGTGACTTCGGCATTTTACATGGCTTACTTTTTCCTGGCAATTCCATCCTCATACATTTTAAAACGAACCGGGTTCAAAAACGGGATGGCCCTTGGTCTTCTCGTGATGGCCGTGGGCTCTATCATTTTTGTGCCCGCTGCTAACGCGAGAAATTTTGCGTTATTTCTCACCGGGTTGTTTGTACAAGGTATGGGGCTTGCGCTGTTGCAAACCGCTTCAAATCCTTACATCAGTATTGCCGGCCCGATCGAGAGTGCAGCAAAACGAATCAGCATCATGGGCATTTGTAATAAGGTGGCCGGTATGTTAAGTCCGCTCATCGTTGGCGCGCTGGTATTGAAGAATGCTACAGCAATCGAAGAGCAAGTGCTGACGACCACGAATGAAGTCACTAAGAATCAGCTTCTGGATCAGTTGGCAGGTAGAGTGATTACACCATACGTGATCATGACAGTAATGCTGGTGCTCCTCGCGATATTCATCAAATGGTCTTCCCTGCCTGAAATAGATGTCGACAAAGACGAACCAACCACGGCCACAGCAGGTCCTGCGAAAACAAGTGTATTTCAATACAGTCATCTGGTACTGGGTGTTATCTGTTTATTTTTATACGTAGGTGTAGAGGTTTTGGCCGGAGATGCGATCGGCGCATATGGGCGGGAGTTAGGCATGCCGCTAGACGAAACGAAATATTTTACAACCTTCACTTTGTGTGCGATGCTTGCCGGGTATATCATTGGCATCATCGCGATTCCCAAATACATCTCTCAACAAAATGCGCTTGCGGTTTCCGCCGTGCTCGGATTGATCTTTAGTGTAGGCGTATTCGTTACCAGCGGTTATGTTGCGATAACTTTTATTGCCTTGTTAGGGTTGGCAAATGCACTGATGTGGCCCGCTATTTTTCCACTTGCGATAAAGGGCCTGGGAAGGTTCACCAAGATCGGGTCAGCATTATTGATCATGGGCATCGCAGGTGGTGCAATTGTTCCGTTGTTGTACACCAGTTTGAAAGATAAAGGCATCACCAGCAATCAAACCGCCTTCCTGTTGTGCACCGTGCCGGCATACGCATATATATTGTACTATGCGCTCAAAGGTTTCGCGGTAGGTAGCCAAAAGAAAGTAATGGTTGAAAAAAGCCTGCACCAGGATGTAGTTGCAAACTAACCGTTTGCTCAGTGTGCGGGGTTATTATTAGCAACAAACTCTGTCGGAGTTAAACCGTATTGCTCGCGAAAGCATTGGGTAAAATAGGATGGACTGCTGAAGCCTACTTTGTACGCCACGCCACTGATGTCCATTCCTTTCACCAACATGCCGGTTGCTTTTTGCAGGCGATAAGTCCTGATAAGGTCGTTCGCGGAAATATCAAGCAGGGATTTCATTTTTCGGTTCAACGTGCTACGACTCATCCCCAACACCTGGCAAAGCGACTCAACGCCCATTGAGGGGTCATCAATACGCGACTCAAGTTCAGCATACAATTTTTGAAGAAAAGGATCTGTCGCAACCGGAACTTCAACCGCAGGTTTTTCAGACAAAAGTTGTGTCTGCAGGTAGGCCCGCATATTTCCCTGGAGTTGCAGCAGGTTACTGGTTCGTAATATCAGTTCATCGAGATGAAAGGGCTTTGTTACATAATCATCTGCACCGGTACCAAGTCCTTTCAGGCGTGCCTCATGCGCTGCCCGGGAGGTGAGCAAGATGAAGGCAATGTGGGCCGTTCGCGGATCTGCTTTACATTGGCGACAGAGATCAAACCCGTCCTGCCCCGGCATCATCACATCGCTGATAACCACTTCGGGCAACTCGGTCAATATTTGTTCCCAGGCAATTAATCCATCACTTGCGGCGATCACCCGGAATTTTTCCGACAAACTATCCACCAGGAACGAACGCAGGTCTTCATTGTCTTCAACAACAAGGACCAGGGGCAAAACAGCGTCGCCAGCTAGCTCATCAGTTGATACCAACGGCATCACTGTTTTCATCGTAGAGCTACCCGGCGCTCTTTGTACCGGGATGCTTACCGTAAAACTTGTGGGTCCGCCGATCTTACTTTCTAAACGGATCTTTCCCTTCATCAACGTTGTCAGTTCTTTTACGAGTGCAAGACCAATACCCGTGCCCGGTGCTGTTCGTATTGACGAGTCATCTACCTGGTAAAAACGATCAAACACTTTTGTATGAAAGGCCGGATCTATACCAAGCCCGGTGTCCGTCACCTGCAATTCTGCAACTTCATTTTCATCTAGGTTAAGCGTTACCGTTACCTTGCCACCTGCCGGTGTGAATTTGAGGGCATTCCCGAGCAGGTTGGTCAGGATCTTTGCCCATTTTTCCTGGTCAAACAAACAAGATCCGGAGACGCTGCCAGGTACAAAGGAAAGTTCAACATTTCTTTCCTGGGCGGTGGCCTCAAAAGATTGCATGATCTCTTTCACAAAAAGCGTGAGCTCCCCGGCGGAAAATTTTAATTGCATTTGTCCATCCTGCAACTTCGAAAAATCAAGGAATTCATTGATCAGGCTCAACAACTGCCGCGAATTTTTTTGAGCAATGTTAACCGTGTTAAGCACCGGGGCCGGCAGGGAAGTGTTTTGCGCCAGTTTTTCAAGAGGCGTGACGATCAACGTAAGTGGCGTACGAAATTCATGCGTGATGTTGCTGAAGAAACGATCTTTCACCTCGTCCATTTCTTTGAGGCGAAGTGCTTCCCGTTGTTCAAAAACGAGTTGTTGTTTTGTCCGCATTGCTTTCTCGCGAAAGCGGAGGTAGATCAATAACAGCCCGGCGGCCAGTAAGACATAACTAAGCCGTGCCCACCAGGTAGCCCAAAATGGTGGACGAATGAGGATATTAATTTCTTTGATCGTGTTGCTCCATTGCCCGTTTTGATCTGTCGCGTTTAATTGCAGCACATAATCTCCTGGCTTGATTGCTGCATAGGCGGCAACATTACTCGTTCCATTATCGATCCAATCGTCATCGGCTCCTTTTAGTTGGTAACGGTACCTCGTTTTTTGTGGTTGATTAAATAGTAGGGCGGCAAATTCAAACCGAAGATAATTTTGATCGTATGGCAGGTCAAGCTCCTTTATCGTAGCAACAGGCTGCGTAATATAGCCATTCGGAATACCCATTCCCTGCGGTCGGTTATTGATCTGTAAAGCAGTCACCATTACCGGTACTTCAACTTTGGTCGCCTTAATCTCAAAATCGTCGGGGTGAAAAATCGTGTAACCTTCCATGCCTCCAAATGCGATGCGACCATCATTAAAAAGTAATTTATGCGCACGGTTAAATTCGTTTCCTTGCAACCCATCAGGCTTCTCAAAACTGGTTACTTGTTTTGTTGCGGGATCAAACCTGAAAATACCCTTATTGCTGCTGCACCAGATGGTGCCATTTTTGCCGGGAAGAATACAATAGATGGTATTATTCGGTAGGCCGTCGTTCGTGGTATAAATTTTCTCCAGGCCCGATTTCACGTTCCACAACACCAATCCGCCACCTCTTGATCCTACCCAAAACCGGTCAGCATGGGTAGGGTCTGGGCAAATTTCCGTGAGGTCATTCGGCATCTTTCCTGTTGGCATCGTACCTGAAAAATGATTGACCCTCGTAGTATCCTTGTATTGCAGTAATCCTTCCGTGTAGGTCGATAACCAGAGGTATCCGCCGATCATGCGGGCGTCAGCCAGGTTCATGTCGACCATGCTTTGTTTATCAAATTGTATGATCGTTGGAATCGCATCGGGGTTTGTCCAACAATACCAGGCAGCGGTTTTTTCATCGTATACCCTCACTTCGCCATCGGGCATTACGATCAGTGCGGTATACAATGCATTGGATGGTACATGCCTGAAAGATTTTAGCCCGGATGCATTTAAAACAAATACTTCGTTCCTGTTGCCGTAATTGTGACACACATAGCGGTTTCCTTTTCCGTCGGTTGCCTGGCGGAAGTAATACGACATCTCCAGCAGCGACCAATGACCAGGAAAATCTTGCTTGCGTGCACCAGCCTGTTCCATGATGTCGGAAATGAAATTCACTTTGTACTTATACGTCGAAAATGGTAAAGCCTGCAGGTCTACTTTTGTAAGCCCCTGTGCGTTTACGCTTACCCACAAAACATCTGACCAGTCAATAAAATAAGCGCTGATATGCAGCGAAGGGTTGGCAACATTTTCCCAGAGCAATTTCATTTCACCGTTCGCCTCCATGCGGATGACGCGGCCTTCTGTTTCGAAATACAGGCGTCCCTTTGAATCCACTTTTGTACTTCGTTCGTAAACAGGCTTCGGTGTTCTTCCTGCTGGGATGGGATGTTCTACAAATGTTTGCCTGGTGAGATCGAATATTACGATCGTATTCAGATCAAAATAGGCGAGTCGATTATTTGGTAGCACTGCCAGGCTGCTGTAAGTCTGCCGTCCCGCTTTAGTTTGCACATTTAATTTTCTTAAACCGGGGATGGGAATGAATTTGTACTTCTTAAGCGTAACATCACTCACCTGGATACCACCCGGGGAAAGCATGTATAGCTTCCCGCTATCAGTGAGTACAATTGCGGATATGCTGTCCTGTTGTAACGCACCGTTTTTTTTATTACAATAACGGGCTTGTTCGGAGGCAACATTTAATATACCGATCCCCTGGTTGCCAGGGCAGATAAAGATCCAGTCTTTACCATTGTACGCATACTGGCTGTAGGATACTTTCCAGATCTCACCGGCGAGTTGTCTCAGTTTTTCCCGGCCTGAGTTATGAGTTACTTTAAAAGACTGCAGATCAAACTCATCATTGAGTAAGCCATCATAGGATAAAGAAAACTGGTTATTTACTTGCGGGTACACGTAGTAGATAGCATTGCCAGCGAGGCCTGTACTGTCGCCCGGGTTGTACCGGAAGGTTCGGAATCTTCTGCCGTCATAGCGGGCGAGACCGTCGAGGGTTGCCAGCCAAAGAAACCCGTCCTTGTCTTGCGTAATACCACTGATATAACTTTGTGGAAGGCCTTCTTCAACTCCAAAATGCTGTTGATTGGTGAACATCGCCTGCTGCGCATAAGCGGGCACTGTTCCCAGGAAGAGAACACAAATCCAGGCGAAGAAGCTTTGAATTTTTAAACAGAATTGGCGGAATTGGATTTTCACCTGTGCAGTTCGTTTGTTGATGCGGGTTAGTAATTAATAAAGCATCATACAAATATGCACAGAAAATCTCATATTAGGGTCGCTCGTGGAGAGACAAGCCAGGCGAAACGATGAGCTGTCGTTGGATTGGATCACGGGCGGTTCTTATTGTCGTTTACCTGGTTGGGTTTATAGCAATCATCATTTATCGAAATAAATCACGTCTTCATTTTTAGACAGCAAGTGCAATTTTCTGCCGGTTAGGGTTTTTCAAACCGGCCTGTCTTCGTTTTAATGACAATGCGATACATAACTTCTTTCACCCGGTTCGCATCATGAATCTCCGTCAACACTTCGTGCTCATGCGAATGAATTGTATTGTCTGTAAGCAGTGGAAATACTTTGTTGTACAAACTCCGCCTCGCATCCCCGGCTTCTTCGTCCAGCAACTCATGGAAAGTCCCGGTGATCAATACGCTTTGCCAACTGCCCATTTGTGAAATGAGATCGACCTGGAAACAAACGTTCGGATTTGCTCGCATGATGTCAAGTTTCTTTCCGCGTTGGGTTTGCCCATAGATCGCGGTACCATCAAACACATAGTTTACGGGTACAATGTATGGTTGATCATTTTCTGAACAACCGATACGCCCAACTGCCTGGCTTAGCAGGATATTGTTTACCTGGGGTTCACTTAAGTTTCCTAACATACCATCATTTTTTTGTGAGTAAATGGCGGGCATCAAACAGGGCACCCGCATTAGTTTTCAAAACTATTAGAAGCCACGTTAAAATTGTATGAGCATCAACAGTTGCGAAGATGAGGTCGATCATGTTACGACAGGGAGTATTGATTAATATGTGTTAAATCGGCGATTTTTACTGGCATGATAGTGGTGTTTAAAACCGTGCGGGCCTGCGATCAGTTCTCACTCATCGACAAAAAATATTGAAGATCTGTACTTTCCATTTTCCCCATTTTTTTGTTGGGAGGAACTTAATTTTAGCAAGAATCCATTCATCGAAAACCGAAGTGATAAAAGGCAGTCCAGATCATGATATTCGTCAGTTAAGTTATGGTACCAGAAAAGTACTTTTACTAAAATGAGCGCCATGAAAACAGTTACTTCAACAAGCAGGGAAGAAGTGGCCAAAAAATTCCCGGTTGGTCCTTCAGTTTCGATTACTCTTTCCTTCAATCCCAAAATGAATAAGTCAGCAACCCTTCAGCAATCAATTGCGAAGGCAGTCGAAAGCACCGAGATAGAATTATTGCGCAATCATTGCGATGACATGGGCATGCTGGTAATTCAAAAAATGAAATTGCTTTTTCAGCACCTGAATTATAACACCTACAAAAAAAGTGTTGCTCTTTTCGTCTCACCTTTTTTCGAAAAACTGCTCTACCTCGATTTTGAGGTCGAGCGCAGTATCACCATCTCCGAGTCTTTCAAAGTCCGCGATTTGCTCTCTGCCAGGAAACCGTTACCAGGATACCTGGTGCTGTTTATCAGTGAAAAAGAAGGACACATGTACCAGGCCAGTGAACACAAGTTTACACGGATCGCGACCATAACGCCGGTTGCTCCGAGGGCAAGTTTGACGAAATCCCCTGTACCTGTTAGCACGCCTTATTCAAGTATAGATGGAGATCCGCTTGCCCAGCAATTTTTAGAACGCATCGACCGGGCTGTTACTGCCAACGTAGGAGTTCATCACATACCGATCATAGTAGTTGGGCCGCAGAAAACGATTGCCCGGTTTAGGCAACTGACCCGGCATGAAGCAATGGTGGTTCAATACATTCCGCTGGAACAAGAACAATTGACGGTCGCGAAGCTTAAGCAATTTGTTGGACCGCTGGTGCAGGATTGGGAAGCGATGCGGGAAGAATATTTACTGAATCGGATCGCTGTTGCTCAGAAGACCGGCCGTCTTGCCACCGGTATTCAACTTGTTCGGGAGCAGGTAATGAAGGGCAAGGGGAAATTGTTAGTCATAGAAGCATGTTTTCCCTCTTCAACCAACTGTAATGATGGTGACAGCGCTTTGTACCGTGCCATTGGTCACTACAGCAAGTATTCCTACATCCAGGATGGGGTAGACGAAGTGATTGAAAAACTGCTGGAGACCGGGGCGGAAGTAGAAATAGTTCCAGATGGTCTTCTTAGCGGGCACGAGCATATCGCCCTGATCCTCTAATTGTTTGGAAGAAGAGAGGTGTTTGCAAACACCAGCCCGTGTTCCTGTTTAAAAATCGTTGATTGGTTCATCATTAAACCTGGCATCATGAAAACCATCCTTGTTCCTACCGATTTTTCTTCGACCGCATTGAATGCTGCGAAGTATGCAATCGACTTCGCTCAAACGGTCGAGGCAAGTATCGTTTTATTACATGCCTACCAGGTACCGGTTGTGTATGCCGAGGTTCCGTTAGCCATGACTGATATAGACATTCACGAGGAGATCCAACAATCAATGCTTGCGTTGAAAAATGAGCTGGCACGGTATGCCCCGGAGCAAATAGGGATCAAAACAGAAATACGCTTTGGTCAGTTCTTTTCGGAGCTTGAAAACGTGTGTCAGCATCTCCGGCCGTATGCCGTTGTCATGGGCTGCCAAGGATCGACTGGGGTCGAGCATTTTTTGTTCGGCAGCCATGCCGCACATGCGATGAGTCATTTGAACTGGCCGCTCATCACGGTTCCAGGGAACGTGACTTTTTGTTCGATCAAAAAAGTAGGTCTTGCCTGCGATTTCGACCAGGTAATGGAGGTGGTACCTATCAATGACATCAAACGAATTATCCAGGACCTCGATGCTCAACTTCACATCTTAAACACAGCCCGTCCCGGGGAACATAACCCCGATGTGGTTCACCTTTCCTCCCGGTTGAATAAGAAATTTGCGCCGGTTGTTCCGCAGTTTCACTTTATCTCGAGTGACAATATTGATGATGGTATTTTATATTTTGCTGAAGAAGCGAGTATCGACCTACTCATCGTACTTCCGAAACCACATGGCCTTTTGTATAAGCTCATGCACAAAAGTCATACAAAGCAATTGGTCCTGCACAGCCAGGTTCCCGTAATGGCACTTCATCACTGCACTTTCTAAGATCCCTTGTTTTCACAATCTCCACTTGCTTCTCGTGCAGCATCATTATTTGTTATTTTCTAGAAAATTTGTAGGCTTACCGGTAACGTATACACGCAGTTATTTAATCGTTCGTTTTTTGCGCTACATCAATTCACTAATTTATGGTATAGATTGTGATGCAAATTGGTATCATGGAGAAAAAAAGTGCTGGTATCCTCCTATTCAGGAATACATCTGCGATCACGGAGGTAATGCTTGTCCATCCCGGCGGGCCCTTTTGGGCGAAAAAAGACATTGGCGCCTGGTCAATTCCCAAAGGCGAGTTTACACAAGACGAAGATCCACTCACAGCCGCGATCAGGGAAGTAGAAGAGGAAACCGGGCTGAAGTTGGCTGGTAATTTTATTCCCTTGGAACCGGTAAAACAAAAATCCGGAAAGATCGTCTATGCGTGGGCGCTAGCGGGTGATCTTAACGTCGACAACATTACCAGTAATCTGTTTGAAATAATTTGGCCCCCGAAATCGGGGGTCAAAAAGTCTTTTCCCGAGGTTGATAAGGCGGGTTGGTTTAGCCTGGATGTTGCTGCCGCGAAGATTGTGCCCGGACAGGCTCCATTGCTCGGCCAACTTTCAACGATCCTCCTTACATCAGCAAAAAAATAAACCGGTTTACCATTTGTTCGTCGACAACTGCTAAACCGGTGTTCTGACCTTTGAAAGCGTTTATGCTGGCAAAAATTCAATATATATTCTTCGCATAGTTTTGCAGGTTATCCAACAACAACTGCGCCATTTAGAACAAATCTTTTTTCTCCGGTTTACAACATAGTTGCTACTCATAGGGATGAGATTTTAGTACTGAAATTCAACGGGTCACCACTGGCATTCGAGCTGCGGCCTTGTAATTTCTTTGCCTGGTGAAACTTGATCAGCCTCGTCCGTTGTTTACGAAGCTGCCGCAAATTTTGCGCCGTATCGCTCGGTTTTGTGGTAGCGGCTATCACAACCAATATGCTGGCAATGGCTGCAACAACCAGGATAAATGTTGTCATTATCGGCCCCTGTACTGCAATGGTGCTATAACAAAGTCGGGCTGGGGTGGTAAATAAAGTAAGTGTCATACGTGGTGAGGTTAGTATGCTTATCAATTCCATAAAAACTATGCCTTAATAATCTAATTGCAGTTTTAGTAACAACACTTTTGCATTTACCGGTTGGGGAATGCCGGGCTAATTGAGCCAATAAAAGTTGAGTTTCTGTACTTCACCCTTATTTTCGAATCAGCAAGAATGTGTAATTTGAACTTTTACAACGTGTTAGGCTTTTTGTAGTTTTTTTTCAAATTTGCTTGCTGGTCAATTGCTTTATTTTACGAATAACAACCTCTATATGAAAAGAATCTCAATGCTCGGAGCCGGATTTATCGGCCGATTTTATGCCATGTCCTTACTCGGCCAACGCAGCCAGGACAAGATCGTAAGCGTCTATTCGCGCCGCGAAGAAACCGCCAAACGTTTTTCGGAAGATTATGCCTGTCCACACTTTACAACGGAAATGGAGGAGGCCATCAACCGGCCTGAGGTCGATATAGTTTGTATTGCCCTGCCAAATAACCTGCATGAAGCGGCAGTACTGCTTTGCTGCAAGCATAAAAAAGCTGTAATGACCACGAAGCCCCTGGGCCGTAATGCGGAAGAGGCAAAGCGTATGTTACTTGCTGTAGAAGAAGCTGGAATTTTTAACGGTTACCTGGAAGACCTCGTGTACACGCCTAAATTTTTAAAGTCGATGGAAACGGTGAAGGCAGGCGCACTTGGCAGGATACTGTGGGCCAAGAGCCGCGAAACCCACCCGGGGCCGCACAGCGATTGGTTTTGGGATAAAGAGCAATCCGGTGGCGGCTGTATCCTTGATCTTGGATGTCACTGTGTAGAGATCAGTCGCAGCTTTATCGGCAAAGACGTGCGTCCCATTGAAGTGATGTGTTGGGCAGATACACAGGTAAAACCCATTGATGCGGAGGATCACGCTATAGCACTGGTAAAATATGCAAGCGGTGCGATCGGCCAGTTTGAAGTGAGCTGGACATTTCGCGGTGGTCTCGATCTTCGGGATGAAGTGATGGGAACGGAAGGAACCATCTGGATCAATAATTTTTTGCGTACCGGGCTAGAGATGTTTACAAGTGGGAAAAGCACAGACTACGTGGCCGAAAAGTCTGAAAGCAATTCTGGTTGGTTGTTTCCGATGGGAGATGAGGTCAATGACCTCGGTTACAACCACATGTTTACCGACATGCTTAATTCATTGGATAAAGGCGTGGCACCGAAAGAAACTTTTTACGACGGGTATGTCGTGAATGCAGTGTTAGATGCAGCCTATTTATCAGCGAAAACAAAACTGTGGGAACCTGTAAACCTGGATATTTGGCGCGGCCAAGAACCCGGGGAGCAAGTGAAACACCTGGCCGAATATGATGCTGATCATTACCTGATCAAAGAAGAGTTGACGCATTATGGCGCAAAAAAACTGATCTTGAAAAATAAGCACACAGGTAAACTGATCGAACGGGAAATTGAATAATATTCAGTTTATCCAAACCAAACCTTCGTTGTGAACTGCTACATTGGATAGGTTGTCCGCAACCAGGTAATATGATCGACCATTCCCCGGTTCAGGACCAGGTATTTCCGGCAACAGGCGCATGAGTTGCCCGGCATCGTTGCGTTGAGAAATTTTTATTGGATACCTTAGCACCCGTGCTTTTGAAACGGTGACGGGAACGAATACACTAAAAGTTAAATATGCTTCAAATGAAAGATTGTAAAGCCTGGATGTTACGTTGTGTGGTGCTGTTTTTTTCTGTGAATGCCTTCGCCCAGGGTACTCAGCAGTCGGTCACCGGGCAAATGATGCCCATCCTCATCTCTGATAAATTCGCATTTACGGAAGGCCCTGCGGCGAACAAGGCGGGTGAGATTTTTTTTACAGATCAGCCCGATAATAAGATCTGGAAATTTGACACGAAAGGAAAGCTGACGGTATTCCTGGACAGTGCCGGGCGCTCCAACGGAATGTATTTCGATTCAAAAGGAAACCTCATCACCTGCGCTGATAACAAGAATGAACTCTGGAAGATCAGTCCTGCCGGCAAGGTATCTGTTCTTGTAAAAAATTTCAAGGGACATCGCCTGAATGGACCTAACGACTGCTGGCTCGATCGTGGCGACAATATTTATTTTACTGATCCTTTTTACAAACGTGATTATTGGAAACACAACAAACCAGACTCCTCCTTAAAAGGCCAGCATCTTTACTTCCTGAAAAAAGGGACAAATCAACCTGTTATTATCGACTCCAATTTAAAACAACCCAACGGGATTGTTGGCTCCGCCGATGGAAAATACCTCTACGTGTCGGACATTGGTGCCAGTAAAATTTACCGGTACAACATTTCAAAAAATGGGAAAACTACCAACCGAATGCTATTTGCCGATGACCTCTCTGATGGCATGACGGTTGACGAAAAAGGAAACGTCTACCTGGCCGGTAATGGCGTAACGGTATACAATCCAAAGGGAGAGAAAATCCAGGAAATTGAAGTGCCTTCAAAGTGGACCGCTAATCTTTGCTTTGGTGGAAGCGATCGTAAAGTGTTATTCATCACTGCTTCGGAGTCGGTCTATATTTTACCGATGAAAGTAAGAGGCGCCCGCTAATATTTCTCATTTCAAGTTTGTTTTGTCAAGATTGTAAGGTATGCCTGAAGTTATTCCCCAGATAAGAACTGTAAATGTTACCAGGTATGTGACGCCACTGCGGGAAGGTGGCTCACTGCCTGCGATCGTTGAGGCCGATGACGGATTTTTATATGTATTGAAGTTCAGGGGAGCAGGGCAGGGGGTGAAAGCACTGATTGCAGAGTTGATCGGTGGGGAACTTGCTCGTGCATTGGGTTTACAGGTGCCGGAAATTGTTTTCGCGAATGTCGACAACGCTTTCGGACGCACTGAGCCTGATGAAGAGATCCAGGACCTGCTGAAAGCCAGCGTCGGGCTAAATGTTGCCCTGCATTACCTCTCCGGTTCCATCAGTTTTGATCCTGCGGTTACCACCGTGGAGCCATTACTTGCTTCGAAAATTGTTTGGCTGGACTGCCTCCTGACCAATATGGATCGCACAGTACGTAATACAAATATGTTGTCGTGGCATAAGGAGCTTTGGCTCATCGATCATGGCGCCTGTCTGTATTTTCATCATAACTGGCAGAATTGGGAAGAGCAGGCATTGCGGCCCTTCTCACTGGTGAAAGACCATGTGTTACTTCCGCAGGCTTCGCTGCTGGAAGAAGTAGATACCGCTTTTCATTCTCTGTTGACCAATACACAAATACGAAATATCGTTCAGTTGATTCCCGCAGACTGGCTTGCCGATGATGATCACTTTGAAGGCATTGATGCTCACCGTGAAGTATACACGCAGTTTTTGGAAACCCGTTTTGCCAATTCTCAAATTTTTGTAAAAGAAGCGCTGTATGCAGGAACAAAACTTATTTGAGTATGCAGTCATCCGCGTGGTTCCCCGCGTGGAGCGGGAAGAATTCATGAACGTGGGTGTGATCTTGTATTGTTCCAAGCCGGCGTTTTTAGCAGCAAAGATTCACATCGAACCTTTGCGCCTGCAAACATTTTGCGAGAAGTTAGACGTTGTCGCTGTCACCGAAGCCTTAAACGCGTTGTTGCGCATAAGCGCAGGTGAAGATAAATCAGGTCCGATCGGGAAACTGGAAAATGCGGCCCGTTTTCGCTGGCTCACGGCAACGCGTAGTACCGTTGTGCAGACTTCGAAAGTTCATCCTGGCTTTTGTGTTGATCCTGCCGCGACCTTATCCAGTCTGTTCCAACAACTCGTCCTGTAAATCATCATTACTTTAATGAGAAACGGTCTTTTCCGACCAGGTCTTCAACCGTTGTTTTGCATCGGTTCATTCTGGTACATCATGTGATGAATTCTCTTGTTCATCAGTTTATCATCATCAAACTTATTCAGGTAGAACACTTCGAAATAGGCCTTGATCATTGCTGTTAAAGGCGTTGCCAGTAAAATGCCTATGAAGCCGAAAGCTACGCCCATGGCGAGTACCACGAAAAGGATCGAAACGGGATGAATTTTCATTGTGTTTGACCGGATTCGAGGCATGATAAAATCAGCCATGATCTCATCCACGACCAGGTAAAATACCACTACCCAGGTCGCAGTGTATCCGCTAATTGACAAAGCCACCAGGATCGGCGGAATCGCTTTTATAAAAAAACCGATGCGGGGAATAAATTCGGCAAAAAATGCCAGTGCTCCCCAGACGAATGCGCCGGGTATTCCCATGATGGTAAGGAAGCCAGTAACCAACACCGCGTTCATAATGCCCCCGATTATATTAGAACGCATCCAGCCACGAACCATCACCGAGATCCTGCTGAAGGCAATGGTCGCCTTGTCGCGTTGTCCCGGCGGGAATATCAGTAAGTACAATTCAAACAATGGCCGGGGATTCGTGACCATGTAACCCACCATGCTAATAAATACAATTACCACCAGCACCTGCGCAAGGATCGACAAGGAAAAATTTCCGACCTGCACTAACGTATTCGACATGGAAGGAAACAATGACCCTACGTTACCGGAATCTATCTTTATTTCTTTTTGAATTTCGGGGTATTTGGAAAACCAGGAGCTAACTGTATCTGAAGCCTGGATCGCATAACCTGGCAGGTTTTCAATCAAAAGGGAAATCTGGTCGTTGATCTTTGGTCCCGCAAAAAAGGCAATAGCGGCGAAGCTTAAGAGTATACAGGTAAAAACAATGGTTGAAGCCCAAACGCGTTTTATATTTCTCCTTTCAAGACGGATAATGGGATCGTTGATGGCGAGTGCAAGCACGATGGCGAAAAGTAACAACAGGATAACACTTACCATTTTGTAACACAACCACAAAAGGACGACGACGGTTGCTGCCAGGAATATTGCTTTTGCAAGTTGCTTGTATAGGTTGTCCGAGCGAAGATTTCTCAAGTGAACTGATTGTTTAGAAAAAACGAAAATGATTTTATTGTGTGACGGGCAGGTATGGTAGTACAAATTATTGTGCCATTATTTTAACACAATTCGAAGCCATACGTTTTAGCGTCGATGAAAATAAGTATTGCCGAGTTAAGGGAGGGCTGTAGTCCATTGGTGTTTTGTTTGCTGGAGAATACGCATAGATAGCAACTGCAGATGCGCTCGCGCTATGACAATGGATTTCGACTGGCCGAAGACGATGGAGTATTTTTTTAGTGTGAGAAATTCAAAACGCCTTCGCAGGTAGCAAATAAAAAAGCTGGCCATCGCGGTGAGCCAGCTAAATCAAAATATGTAAGCAGAAAATTAAAAACGGTTAAGCAAGTTTTACCTGCACTGCGTTCGGACCTCTTTGTCCCATTTCAACAGAAAAAGTAACCTTGTTATTTTCCTTTACCTGGTCGAGGAGACCATTGGCGTGAACAAAAATGCTTTCCTGGGTTTGCAGATCTTTAATAAATCCATATCCTTTGGCGTCATTAAAGAAGCTTACGATACCGGTGCGAACTAGATCGGCCGGATCAACATCTTTTTGTTTCGGCACGCCTATCTCAATATCTTCCGCATTTACTTGTATTTTCTTTCTTGGATCGGGTGGTGTAGACGAAAGGTTACCATTCTCATCAAGATATGCGATCATATCATCAAAACTCTTTCCGTCTTTTGCATTGTCTTTTCTCTCTTGCTTTCTTTCTGCTTTGTCTTTCCTGCTCGCCTGTTTTTTCTTTTCCCTGTCTTTCTTATTCCATGTTTCCTGCGATTTAGCCATATTTACTTTAAAATTTAATGTTTTTTGTTGGGAGATGCCACCTGGACCTGGTAGCGATTTGATTAAAGGTACAAAAATTTGCGGCTTTAAAATCGGGCCACCTGCAAATCTGTCGAAAAATCTTATGATGTTTATTCCACGATCCCTCCGGGCTTTTGCCCCGGGAAGAAGAATGAATGCAAAGGAACTGTATCTTTAAGTATAGTAATTTCTTTAATGCTTGCTCAATTCACAAAATGAAAAAAATCATCCTCTTTCTTCTCATCATTGCGCTAGGTTCGGGAGGAGCTTTTGCTGTATCGCCCGAAAAAAGCAGCTCAGAAAACCTGTTTCAGAAAAAGAAAAAAAGGCCGCGTAAACCCCGGAGGCCAACAAGTGTTAATCTTGCATTGCCTCCCCGCCCGCCACGCCCGCCACGGCCAGCAACTGACCGTCGCCGCAGGCGCAGGCGTCGCCCGCTTCCGCCACGTCCGTCACGTCCGCCATTGCCGCCACGCCCGGTACGCTAGCTGGAACAATAATTTTTTAGGGGTGAACGATCCAAATGGTCGTTCACCTTTTTTCATGCCCTTAATATTCTGGCGCAAAATTGGACTTTAATTCGCATGACCAAACCAACACTTCTCATCATCGGGGCTGGTGCCAGCGGCCTGCTTGCAGCCCGGGAACTCACGTCATTTTATGAGATAACTATCCTGGAAGCGAACGATCGCATTGGCGGCCGCATTTTTTCGCTCAGCCATGAGAGCGAAATCATTGAAGCAGGGGCTGAGTTTGTACATGGAAACCTGCCCATTACGTTAACGCTGTTAAAAGAAGCCGGCATAAAACCGGTGAAAATTTCGGGCAAAATGTTCCGGCATGAGCAGGAGAAATTTTCCGCGGTAACTGAAATGACGGACGGATGGGATGACCTCCTGCAAAAAATGGAAGAGGTCGAAAAGGACATGACCATGCAAGAACTATTGATGAAATCTTTTAGCAGTCCACGTTATGAGGCGTTGCGCAGGCAGGTAGTCAAATACCTGGCAGGTTTTGACCTGGCAGATGTGGCCAGGGCAAGTGTGCAAGGGACACTCAAAGAGTGGCAAGCTGAAGAGCAGGACAACTACCGCGTTCGGGGTGGATATCAATCACTCATCAATTATTTCCACGAAAAATTAAAAGCTGAGGGGGTACGAGTTAACACCAATACTGCCGTGCAAAAAGTTCGGTGGGAGCCGGGAAGTGTTACGCTTACGACGACTACCGGGGCCGCATTTATGGCCAGCAAGGTGCTTGTAACCGTTCCCATTTCGATGCTGCAATTTGGTAAAACTTCTCTTCAGTTCGAACCGAAGCTCCCCTTCGAAACAGAGATTGCAAATGATATTGGCTTCGGCGCCGTAATAAAGCTGGTTCTGAAATTCAAAACACCATTCTGGCAAACGAACGCGGTCTTCATATTAAGCGACGAAGTTTTTCCCACCTGGTGGACACAACTTCCTTCTAAAAACCCTTTAATGACCGGGTGGGTTGGTGGTCCGGCAGCTGCTGCTCTTTCGCATTTAGATGATGAGGAGTTGGTGACAAAAGGTCTCTCTTCATTAGCAACACTCTACAACATCGACATTGCTGAATTACACCAGCAGTTGGAATGGGCAAAAGTTTTTAACTGGCAGAAAACCAGCTACGTCAATGGGGGTTACAGCTATGCGATGATTGGCACACGGGCGGCACAAACATCATTTAGCACGCCCATTGAAGACACAATTTTTTTTGCGGGTGAGGCACTCTATAATGGTGGACATCCCGGAACGGTAGAAGCAGCATTTTTCACTGCACTGGAGGCCGCACAACACTTCAAAAAAAATCGAGGTGAAATTTAATTTTTACGCAAAACCATTTTTCCATTTTTGGGCAATGGAAACCGCGGCCTGCAACATGGAGGGATCCCAATGCTCGATCTGCCAGGCGGTGTTTGAAAGACTTGAGCTTTCCAGCTGTTGCCGCGCTTGCTCATAACCTTCTGCATGCTCAAGAATGCGGGATAGGGTAAGCTGCTGCTCGCTTAATTGAGTATCATGAACGGGTGTACCCGGTGGATTGAATCCGTGTGGTAAAAAATCATTTAAAAGCCGGGCATTTCCATCATGGGCGTTTGCGACAATGGATTCCATTCTGCCAAAATCTTCCCTGAAACCTGCCTGTTTCGCCGGGCTGCTCAGGCCATTTGCCAACTGTTCAAGCACCACAAATTTTACATTCGGGCAAAGCCTTATTGCTTTTTCCAACAAGACAAAAACTTCTTCCGGCACCGAATCGTCGTGTGTATCCCGCCTGATCTGTTTGCCGGGAATAATTGTAGAATCTTCCCAACTTCCGCCGGAAATATGCATTTCCCGCACCCGTTCCAGCGGGTACCAGTTTAACAGTTCCTCCGGGGAAACCTGGAAATTCACTGCCTGGCAATACACATTGTGCAAGTCGAGGATCAGGAATCCATTTATCGGCGAAACCAGTTCTTCGAGAAATACGCCATGCCGTTTCACTTCCTCCAATGAATAAGCAAAAGCAAGGTTTTCCAGTCCCACCGGGCATTGGCAGGCCTGATAGATCCTGTTCAACCGGTCCCGGCCAAGGGCTAAAGTTGATGGTGTATAGGGTATGGGTAATGGCGCGCCCTGGTGAAAATTTTCACCGGTCATAAAACCGAAATGTTCTGAAATGTGATCAAACCTGAATGAATCGCACATTTTTTCGAGATGCTTCAACCATTTATCCTGGTCCGGCGACCAGGATCCTGAAAAAAGAGAATAGTACACACCATGTCCGATCAAACGATGTTCATTGCCGAAGGCCTGCAAAAGTTCAACAAACCAACCGGGTATGTCGGGCACTTTATAAAGGGTATCGAACGACCATTCAATTGCGGATACCTTTTCAGTCTCAAACAGGGGCAGGGCGGCAGCTACAATGTGCTCATCCAGATTAAAGGAAATGGCCGCATGAATTTTACCCACTGTTTCGAATTTGTTATCCCATTCCGCAGGCTGGACAACCTTCCGGTGGATTTACGGATTTCGATTTTTCTGTAGCGGTTTTCTTTTCTGCATCCACGGATGGTTTTTCGCAGGAACAAATTGTGCCAACAGTTACGGCAATTACCATTGCCTGGAGAATAGATTTAGAAAGCTTCATCGTTATAGAATTTTGATGATGTGAGTGGTACTCAACCTACTGACAGCAGTTTAAAGAAAAGGGTTGCAGGGTCGAAAAAATTATATCAATCCCTGGCAGCACCTGGTTTGGTGCTGCCAGGGACAAAATTTCCTGTGATCTTGCCTCAACCAGGTTATTTACTCATCATTTTTAGTTACAGGCGGGTAAGGCGGAAGGGAACGAAGTTGAATACTTGTTATCGCTCCAACAGTTGTTTGTTCCTGATCCGTCCCACAAAAGATCTGCAGCAGGCAGTGGGAGACCTGCAGGCGGGGCAGAGCCGTTACCCCTTACGCTATTTTGGATAATGCGCACTCCATCGGGGTCGGGTTCAATATCTGCGAGGATATCTGCAGGCGGAATTCCTGCAAGAGCGCCAAGCACCAGGGTGCTTACGGTAGCGATGCCCACAAAATTGTTATTGTTCACAATGTTTTTTTCAATCACCGTATTATTTGACCCAACGATCAAAATTCCTGATCCAGAAGGGATGTAATTTTCAAAGCCGGATCCGGGTGGTGAAAAATTTGGCCGGTTGTTATTGGAAAAATTATTATTTGAGAGCGTTATATCTGTCGACGTTTTTACGTTGAGCCCGGGCAGAAGAAAAACCAGCGCACCCGCTGCATTATCGTATCCTTTGTTAAACGACGCCACTACGCGACTGCAATTCTCAATTTCATATCCACTAACATTGCCATACGCCGTGCAGTGCATGATCTCGAGGTCTGAAGATTGCCCAACATAAATGCCTGAATCAGTATGTCCGGTGGCAACGCAATGGGAAATGATGCCATTATTACACCTGATCGGGAAGAGGCCATATTCTCCGTCGTTAATAGTGATCACATGGTCGAGCACGAAATTATCTGCCCGGATCATGATGACACCATATCGGATGAAGTTTTGAATGGTAACGTGTTTGAGCACAAATCCATCTCCGGCATCCCGAACCCTGACTCCGTCGTTAGCTCCTCCTGGATTGTCTATAATAACTTCCCCGTCTCCAATAATCTGTATACCAGGTTTTTCTACAACGATGGCTTCCCGGTAGGTACCCTCTGCCACCTTGATGATCGTGGGCCCACTAGCCGCATTCACAGCTGCCTGGATAGAGCCTCCCGCGAGCACATTGATCACCGGTAGAATTTCCTTTCCGTTAGCTGATTGCCCAACCGCAAGCCGATCATTTTCCGGCGTTGGTGCCAGGTCTTTTTTACAAGCGGCGAAAAGGATTATAAATAGGATCAGCAATGCGTATGTCGTTCCCGGGAAAACATAGTTCTCCCTTGTAAGTTTTGATGTTTTCATTTTAAACCTCCGTTTTTTAATTGATGGTTAATGGTTGATGAGTGTATAACCTGTAGTCTCGCATGCGATACGGATTTAGGGAGGGCGATCAATGGTATGTTGCACATCGCCGTTTGTGGGAAATCAACGATGAGCGGGGGCGACGGAAAGGTATCCTGGTCCGGACCAATAATCTTTCGTCTTTTCTTGTGGAGCCTGCCGGGGGTGTTTTGTTTAATAAAAATAGACACTACGCCTGCTTTTTCATAATGGGTTTTTAGATTTGAGCGAACTGAATTTTGCAAATTTTACTTAGCCTATTACTGGGAGCTGCGCAATTGGCAGTAATTACTAAAAAGGCATTTTTGATCTGCCGACATCGTACCTCACGAAATGGATGTCGAAGAACGGGGTCAGCTTTGCAGCGTATTTGTTTGGTTGTCATCAAAATGGAGGCGTAATTTGTAGCCTTAACATTTGCTATGAAAAAGATCCTCCTGTTTGTCTTCCTGCTTTCTGGTTCTGTTGCCCTCTTTGCACAAGCACTGCCCCCGCTGAAAAAAGAATTTCGCGTGGGTATTCACGGGCTGGTACATACGCATGTGCATGGCATCCTGGGGAGAAAACAAACCGGGGAAATTAAGATCGTAGGGATTGCTGAACCAAACCGGGCGCTTGCCGAAGCCTATTCAAAACAGTACGGGTTTTCAATGGACCTGGTATACAACACGCTGGAAGAGATGGTGAGCAAAACAAAGCCAGAGGCCGTACTCGCTTTCAATTCCATTTTTGACCATCTTAAAACAGTTGAATATTGTGCTCCCAAAGGGATTCACGTAATGGTCGAAAAGCCGCTCGCAGTCAGTAATGAGCATGCACAACGGATGCTGGAGTTAGCCAGGAAAAACAAAATTTACCTGCTTACCAATTATGAAACCACCTGGTATGGCTCAAATAAAACAGCCTTTGAATTGACCCGGGATGAAAGCAATATTGGCCCACTGCGGAAGATCGTTTTTCATACCGGGCACGAAGGACCGATCGAGATTGGGTGTAACCCCGAGTTCTTGGAGTGGCTGACCGACCCAGTGCTCAATGGTGGCGGTGCCATCACCGATTTCGGCTGCTATGGAGCGAACCTCGCTACCTGGTTCATGCAAGGTGAAACACCGATCAGCGTCACCGCTATTACGCAACAGATCAAACCAAAGTTGTATCCAAAGGTGGATGACGAAGCGACTATATTGCTCACTTACAAGTCAGCGCAGGTGATCATCCAGGCTTCCTGGAACTGGCCCTTTGGCCGAAAGGATATGGAGATCTACGGGAAAGATGGTTTTGTGTTTTGCACCGATCACCAACAGATGATCGTGAGGAAAGCAAAGGAGAAGTCCAAATCCAACATCACTGCCCCGGCATTGGAAGCCGGTGTCAACGACCCGTTTATCTATTTTGCCAACGTGGTAAACGGCAATGTAACCATGAAACCCTATGACCTATCTGGCCCCGCCAACAACGAAATGGTCATCCGCATTCTTGATGCGGCACGGGAATCTGCAAAAACCGGGAAGACGGTGCTCTGGAAAACAACATACAAATAAGTCATAGCCAGTTTGGTTGGCAGTTACTAACAGTAACGTGTATGTGTTTTCGCATTTAGCGCTGCGATTTTCGCTCCTGGCATGTTTACTTCGGCCCAAGTCGTAAATTTGCCTTCCCCATGGTAAAAAATTTTGTCGACTTCTTTAAAAATAAGCCCGCATTTGCTGTGGGTTTCCTGTTCTGCACCTCAAGTCTTTTATTTGGAACCTGGGTAGCCTCAATCCCCGGCATTAAGGACCGCCTTGCATTTACCGATGGAAGCCTCGGACTCTCCCTGTTGCTTTCACCCCTGGGAGCTATCACTGGCATGCTTCTTTCAACGCGTGTTTTTAGTAAGGTTCCCGTTGGCAGATGGATGTTCACCGGGTACCTGTTGCTTTGCTGTATCATGATCTTGCAGATCAACAGTGTTAACCGCGTCATGTTCTGGTGCTGTTTATATTCGTTTGGACTTGTGAGTTTTTTGAACGGTGTATCTACCAACGCGACAGTGAACCTGCTTGAAAAAAAGGCCAATGTGTTACTGATGAGCACCTGTCACGGTATGTACAGTTTGGGTGGAGCTGTATCTGCCGGGCTTGCCGCATTTCTCTTCGCCTTACACGTTCCATCAGGCTGGCAGATCGTGCTCGTAGCAGCGTTGATCGCGATGGTTATTTTATCAAACCGCTTATTGTTATTAGCCAACACCGATATCATTCACTCCCGTTCCGGGATTAAGTTACCCTCTGCCACAATTCTCGGCATCAGTTTTATTTGCATGGTCACGTTTATGGCCGAAGGTTGCGTGGCAGACTGGAGTGCCATTTACATGAAGGAAGTGCTGCATGCCCCTAAGTCGCTGGTAAGTCTTGGCTATGCCGGTTTTTCAATTGCCATGACGATTGGCAGGCTCAATGGCGATGGACTGATCCGTATGACCGGCAGTAAAAAAATTGTTATCGGCGGCTGCTTTCTTTCCGCATTAGGGTTTACGATCGTTGTAATTTCCCCGGGTGTGCTGATCGCCATTTTCGGCTATATATTAATTGGGTTTGGAAGTTCCTGCATCGTGCCCGTGTTGTTCCGGAGTTCTGCGAATATCCCCGGCGTTAGTACGGTGGAAGGTTTCGCGATGGTGACCACTGGCGGGTTGATCGGGTTTCTGACCGGTCCTTCCCTGATCGGCTTTATTTCTGAAAGAGCTAACCTTTCTCGTGGCTTGTCCCTGCTGATATTGATGGCGTTGCTCGCAGCTTTTGTCGCATGGCGAAACAGGTTTTTAGTGAATGAGAAAAAGGAAATGCCTGCAGCCTTACCCTACGACGAACAGTTGTACTAAAGTGGTCTCGAGGTGGGCATGATATTTAATCTTACAATAATTACCCATACTTGCGTCAACAACTTTATAGCCTGTAAACAATCGAACATTTTGCGCATATCTTTAAATTATGAAAGGTAAAAGGAAGTTTTTACTCATATTGATCCTCGGGATGATCACGGCCATTGGTCCGTTTTCTATAGATATGTACCTCCCTGCCTTTGCAGGTATTGCCACTGATCTGGATACAACCGTTGCTGAAGTCTCCTTATCTCTTTCCAGTTTTTTTATAGGCATTTCTATCGGCCAGTTTATCTACGGTCCGTTGTTGGATCGCTATGGCCGCAAAAAACCGTTGTACCTCGGCCTCGGCATCTACCTCGTTGCGTCTATGCTTTGCGCATTGGCTACGTCGATAGAAGTATTGATCGGACTTAGGTTTTTACAGGCTCTTGGTGGCTGTGCCGGAATGGTTGCCTCCCGGGCAATGGTAAGGGATTTGTTTTCGGTTGAAGACAATGCAAAAGTATTTTCGATGTTGATGTTAGTTGTGGGTGTTTCTCCCATCATTGCGCCGACACTGGGTGGTTTTATCGCGTCTGAATATGGTTGGCATTACGTGTTTATTGTTCTGACCATAATGGCGGTCGTGATCCTATTGTCTGTATATTTTGGCCTGCCGGAAACCCGGAAGCCCGATGCTTCTTATTCATTGCGTCCACGCTCCATAGTTACCAGTTATTGGTCCGTGCTGAATGAGCCACAATTTTACGTATATGCGTTCACGGGAGCAATTGCTGCCGCGGGACTCTATGCCTACATCTCGGGGTCGCCCACCGTGTTCCTGGAAATTTATAAAGTAACTGAACAAGAGTATGGTTGGATCTTTGCCCTCGTCGCAGGCGGACTAATTGTATCCAGCCAGTTGAATAGTGTTTTGTTACGGAAGTACAGGAGCGAGCAGATAATTCCCGTTGCACTTTTTTGCCAGGGCCTAACCGGGCTATCGCTTTTTCTCGGCTCCGCGTATGGTTGGATCGGCCTCACAGGCACCATTATCCTGATCCTCATCTTCCTCAGTTGCCAGGGTTTTACCTTTCCTAATTCATCCGCGCTTTCCATGGCTCCTTTCTCGCAGAATGCGGGCAGCGCATCTGCCCTGATGGGCGCCATCCAAATGGGGATCGGCGCACTTACTTCCGCGATCGTCAGCCTGCTGAGTAATGGAACCGCGTTGCCAATGACGGGGGTAATGGCTGTATGCGCCATTACCAGTTTTGTCATCTTAATGGTTGGGGGCAGAGTTATTCGCTACAAAGCATCGAAACTCGAAGTGGAAGAGGAGACGGTGGAAATGATCTGCAACTCCTGATAGTTTAGTGTTTGTAAATCAGCTTATTTTTTAAACCCGGCCGCCATATCCCGCGTTGTTTTTTTTATGTCGCCGGCAACTTTATTTATAAAGTCCACCTGGTTGGCGAGCTGGAGTTGGCCTGGCTGAATTTCTTCTGCTGCCGTACCCGGAATACTTTCTATTATCCCTGGCTTAAAATCTTCATCAAGTGTTTGCAAAGCTTCTTCCATTATCGTGATAGCCCGCTTTATTTTTTGTAAGATCTCCCTGGGATAGATTTTTTTTTCTTTGTCGCGGATGCCGGAAGCCAGCCCTGCAACATTTGAAGAAAGGATGTGATTCAACACCACGAACTGGTCTGTTGCTTTTCGGTTCTGCTGCTTGCCCCGGGGATCGTTGAGCATGCGATGAAATGCTGCGGAGAGATTCGCGATACTGATGAATAATTCTTTGCGCACAAGTTTGTAATCCAGCAGCGGCACTTCTTTACCACACATCATCTCTTTCAATTTTCGCAGGTAGTCAATATTTGCTTTAAGCACTGTTTCCATATGGCTCTGCAACCGGGAAGATTCCCAATGCGGAAACAGCAGGTAACTCGCGAGGAAGGCGAGAATACAGCCTATAACGGTGTCGATCAAACGCTCCTGTGCAATGGTCCAGAAGGGTAGGCCCAGCAGGTTGAAAAGTATCAGGATGTACGGCGTAGTAAAGATGACCATTACGATGTAGTTCAGCCGCTGGTAGGTGTAGGTGCCGATCATAAAAAAAATGATAAAACCAAAAAGGACATCGCGGTCCTGGATGAAACCGAGAATGGTAAGCCCGATGATGGCTCCTACTACCGTGCCGAGCAGGCGTTGGATATTTCTTTCTTTTGTGAGTCCGAACCCGGGTTTTAAAATGATGATGATGGTTAACAGGATCCAGTAACTATGGTGCCCGTAGTCGATGATCTTCGCAATAAAAAAGCCAGCCATGCAGGTGATCATCATGCGCAGTGAGTGACGAAAAACGGATGACTCCAGGTTTAGGTTGTTGCGAAAAAGAGAGAAGTCTATTTGCTGGTGCGAAACAAAACTTGCATAGTAGTTCTGGCTTTGCAATTGGCGGGTGTTGATTTTGGCAGCCATGAAATAACTGTACAGGTCATCTACACGGCGACTAATATTAATCATATTTACCAGGATCTTTTTTAACACGAGATTTCCGGGGTCGGCTTTACCCAGCGCGTCAATCCTGCTTTTTATTTTCTCCAGGGCCTCCTCAACAAAGTGTTTTTTCTGCGCAGCAATATTTGATTGAATTGCCAGTCCGATCACATCCATTTCTTCTGCAATTTCGCGAATGGCTGCGGCCAGGTCTTCCAGGATTCCAGTCTCGCCAAATTTTTCATGCAGTGATTCATAATCGTACCAGATGGCCGTTATTTGTTCGTAAAGCTCCATCACATCGGCAAAGGTGAGGATCAGCATTTTCCCCCGCTTAGTGGTTTCCTGCATCAATTCCCGGTTCTTATACAATAATTCCCGCAATGCATCCTGGGCTTCACTCACCACGATCTGTTGCGCAACGAGTTGGCGGTATTCTTCTTTGAAGTCAGTTTTATGATCGTAAAAAAGCGCTTTCACCCGCAGGAACTTTGCCATCTCATGGATGCAGTTTCCCAAGGCCCGTTGTTCTGGCCGGTAAGGCGTTACGCGGAAAAAAAGCATGTCCATTACAAAATACCACAGGCCGCCTGCTAAGATCAGCACCGACTCTTTCAATACATCGATTGGAAGGAGTTCCACGGAAAGGCGCAGGATCATGATCAGCAGGGCGCCGGTGCCGACCGATGCCGCACGGTTGCCATAAATACTGAACATGGTAAAAAAGAAACTGCTGCATAAGATCAGCAACCCGATCAATAAGATATTATTGTTCGCAAAACCCGTAAGAACCGACATCAACACCACGAAAAGTACACTGTACAGCATACCGTTTCTTTTGTGTTCCACCGGGCCGGGGGCATCACTGATGCTTACGCAAAGGGCACCCTGGGCGATGGTATAGCCGATATCGGCATAGCCGAGATAGGAACAGATGATGACTGGCAACACAATTTCCAGCGTGATGCGTATGCCATCTGCCAGGTACTGGCTAAATAAAAAATACTTTATCTGCTGGCCCCTTATCTCCATCTGGTAAAGTTCTTATTCATCATCCATAAAAAACGGGAAGGAAAGAAAAACTTAGTTGTAAAACTTTCGAAACTGCTGAAGGAAAAAAGGTTTTTGCGCAAAATGACTGGCTTTTATTTTCGCCGGATCTCCCTGATGATAATTTTTTGAGTAAAACTTTCACCGTCCTTCTTTTGCTGTTGGATGGTTCTTACAACCTGCATACCCTTGATTACTTTGCCAAAGGCAGCAAAGCCCTCGCCGTCTCGGGGATTGCTGTTGCCGGCATCAAATTGTGTTTGATCACCGATACAAATAAAGAACTCGGTATTAGCAGTGCCGGGTGTGGTCCTTGCAAGCGAGAGCGTGCCGGTGGTGTGGGATAAGCCGGTTTGCTTCGTTGATTCGTGCAAGATACCCGGAACATTAGGATGCTGTTTGTCGTTGGTTTGCCAGATGCCACCTTGTATCAATCCTACGTTCGCCGCGGTTGACATGCCTTCAGCAAGTACAACACGGTAAAACGAAGTATTGGTATAGAAGCCGGAATCAACATAGGAGAGAAAAGCAGCGACTGTTTTGGGGGCTTTGGCAGGATATACTTCCACCTCGATCTCTCCATAATTTGTATTGATGAGGAGCTGGGGATTTGAACCGCCTGGTGGCGAACAACCCAGGAACAAGAGGCAGGTTATAAGAACCAGTAAAATGTTTTTCATTTCACAATTTAGTCTTTGGCGGGAATTGTGTGTTTAGACGCTTTTTTTCGCGGCGCATGCAACACCTGGCAATTGGAGCAGTAATAGGTTTTTCTTTTTGTTTTGCCCAGCATTGCGACCTTTATGACAGCCCCGTCGCGGGGACATTCTTCCTGCTGGTACACCTGCCAGTTAGATCCGAAAGTGCCGGCGTTCTTCTCCCGCAGGAATTCTTTCGCATATTTTCTGACTTCCTTCAGCAAAACCTTCCTGTCTTTTAACGGGATGTTTTTAACCAGGCATAGCGGATGAAGTTTTGCCCGGAATAACACTTCGATGCGAATGATATTGCCAACACCAGTAAATACCTGTTGATCCATGAGTAAGTCGCCAATAGTTGCATCTCCATTATCGTCCAGGAGTTTCAGCACATGTGCCTGGTTCCATTCGGGGCTCAAAATATCTGTGCGCCAGTCATACGTCTTTTCAAGTGGCCCCTCAATTTTCTGTGCCTTCGCGACATAAAAATTCAATTGATCTTTGCCAAAGTGAACGTAGAAACTCGCATTCACCTTTTTGGTTTTATTGATCAACAGGGAGCCAAATAACATGAGGTGAATCCTAACGGTACCATTGTTGAAACGTAACAGCAGGTGCTTACCCCAGGTTTTTACTTCTAATAATTTCTTGCCGACAAGCCAACCCGTCTCCATCTGCGTATAGCCGCCGGCGGCAGTTACCTTTCGACCGGCAAAATGGGCAATTTCATTTTTTATGTAAACGAGTGAGGGACCTTCGGGCATGTTGAGTAAAATATTACAGGAATAATAAAATCCGGGCAACCCGGACCTATAATTTTATTTCACCTTCATCTTCGCGCTGCCAGAATTTGATACGGGTGGCTTTTACATGAATCATTATGATGCCGGGAGTATCGATACCCTCGGGGAACCATTGCTTCAACTCATTCAGCCAATGTTCCGCCATGATGGTTTTGCTTTTAATGAGTTTGGCTTTCCCGGTCAAAGAAATAAACAGGTCTTTCGCACCATTGAACCCAAGATTTACCTGTGGATTCTCCATAATGTCCTTTACCGTACGTGACTTATCGAAAGTGAAAAACCAGGAATTACCATCATACTCAACATCACCGTTGTTACTCATGGGACGACTGCTTACGAGGCCACGACTGGTTTTGGTGGTGAACATGCATATATCAAGCTTCCGCATTTTTTCGCTCATGGCCGCGAGGCTAATTTTCTTTGACATGGTATTTTTTTAGATGATGTAAGATTACTCTTCATCTGGATAAATATCATGCCATTCCCCAGTATGAAATTGTTATTAAAAGCCGTCACGAACAGTGAAATGAAAGTTGAGAACGGGCGGGGTTAGAAGGTGTACGTCCCTTCTTTCAAAATAGCAGTAAAATTCTTGTTGGTTTCAATGTCCTTTACCTTGCCGCGATCGTGCTCTGATTTCAATGGAAGCATTTTTCCATTGGCACCCATCACCTCGTATATCGTGAGGTCGGTCAAGCGGCTTCCGACCGTAATAGTGCCGTAAGCAGTGGAGCCTTGCCTGATGAGCGTATGCCCCTGGTATTGTACCGGGCTTGTGACCGTGAAGCGAACTTTCTGTGCGCTCTTTTTCTTTTGATTCATATCAACTGCGTCGAGCAAGGAGAGGTAGACGACCACCCTGGAGGCTAGACGAATTTGCGTGGGGGCAGGAGCGGGAGGCGGTGTCGCCGCTTCGGGAGGAACTTGAACCTGTATGTTGAAATCCGGGGTAGAGTCGGCCGCACTACTACCTCGGGGGTGTTGAGTCGGCTCCTGGGTTTTATCCTTTATTTTCTTAGAAGTTACTACAATGGGCTTTGGCGATTGTACCTCGCTTGTAATAGTAGGTTTGGTTGCTCCCGTTGCGACACTTTCATTATCCGAAGCCTGTTCGTTCTCTTTTATCGCAAGCCCGGAGTCCGCCTGTTGTACCAGGCTCCCGTGCTTCGATGGGGCAGTACTATCCATATTGGAAGTTGTCACGATCGCATCAGTCTTTGGAGAGAATATTTTGTACGCTCCCCAGGCCAGGCCGAGCAAGCCGATCACACTTGCTGCAATGAGTAAGTACTTTTTTTGCCCCTGTACGGTATTGCTTTTGCCGGCAAAGGCATGCCTGGTTTGAACCCCAACTTCCTGTTCCAACGAGGTTATTTTTGACCAGGCTTCGTCTACGTGCTGGCGTAAGGCGGTTTTGCGCAGGTAGTCCTGGTAGGCGGGGATGGTATTTAGATAACAACAGCGTTCCCACATATAATCTTCTTTCTCCTGTACAAGGTTGGCAATGGTGTCCGTTTCACCCGTTGGATTCACAACCGGCAGAATCTCAGGAGTTACCGGCATGGCTTTGACCGATATATTGATAGATTTCAACAGTTGGTTAAAACCGGTTTCATAGTCGCCGGTAAAGTCAACCCGCTGCAATCGGCGGAGACGAAAAGGAGTACCCGGGTCCGTTAGCAGGATCGGAATTACCTTTTTCTTTTCTTCCAGCGCAAAGGAAATTTCGTCCATCACATTATCAGACTCCAGTGATTTTGGGGAAAGAATGGCGAGCAGGCAATTCGCATTTTTCAGTGCGTCTTCGATCTCACTGTCCCAATGTTTTCCGGGTGGAATGTCGAGTTGATCGAGCCATACGATGGCGCCGGCGGCACGAAGATCACTCGCTAATTTCAGTACAAAGACCGAATCGAAGCGTGAGTAGCTGAAGAAGATTTTATCAGATGACATAAGGCTATCCGGTTAAGATGAAAAATATGTCCCGGTAAACTTAACAATTTAAATCTTCTTTTTTTTTATTATTCAGCCAGCGTCGGCCAAACAAATTCGCCGACAAAAGGATGGCGTTCACCGCCGATCCTCCCTTATTTACCTAATCAACCTTTCGGGCCAAAGGAATGGAGGATAGATTTGTGTTATAAAAATTAAGACAATGAGTAACAATTTTAAAAGTTCAGACAGCGGTAGGATCGTAGCTGGTATCATCCTGGTTTGCGTAGGTGCCGCTTTATTACTAAGAGAAATGGGTTTTTTCTTCCCACGCTGGATATTCAGTTGGCCAATGATATTGATCCTGGTAGGACTTTACACCGGCGTTAAAAATAATTTCCGCACAAACTCGTGGATCTACATGCTTGCGATCGGCGGGTTCTTTCTCTTCAATCAAATGATACCGTCCCTGAGATTGCAACCTTATTTCTGGCCTATTCTCGTAATGAGTGCAGGATTGGTTTTTATCCTGCGCCCGCGCAGCCAAAAGGACAATGAGCTACCGACCGATAATGATCAACTGCGCTGGCAGGATCCAGTTACTGGAGAAGCACAGCCCCCAACCTTTACCGGTATTGCCGACAACAGTGATTTTCTCCGCGTTAGTTCCGTGTTCAGTGGCGTTAACCGGACGGTACTTTCCAAGAATTTTAAGGGAGCAAACATTACCTGTGTCTTTGGAGGTTCGGAGATCAACCTGAGCCAGGCCGACCTTACGGGCCCGGTGATCATTAAAACGGAGGTGGTGTTTGGTGGGGTGAAGTTGATCGTGCCACCACATTGGGCAGTTCAAAACGAGATCGACGGAATTTTTCACGGGGTAGATGATAAGCGGCGGATAAACGTAGGGCCGGATCTTAATCCTACAAAGGTCATCATACTTCGCGGCTCTGTCGTGTTTGGCGGCATCGAAATAAAAAATCCCCGAATCTAACGAACGGCTTTTTCTCAATGACAAAACTAATTAACATGAATTGGTTTATCGCAAAGTTGGTTTACCAGGTTACCTGCGGCGCCGGGGATCACACCCCACAATTTGATGAACAAATAAGGATGATACAGGCAGATGATCACCTCCATGCTTTTCATAAAGCGAGGTTGATCGGCGACGCCGAAGGAAGGCATCCAGCCTCGATCTCAAAGGCAAACGTGGTATGGCGCTTCATCGATGTCATCGACCTGGTGCCGATCATACTGAATATGGACGGCGCTGAAATAAATTCACGCGTGTACGAAGAAGAAGACGCAGAGATGTACATTCGCACTGCACAAAGAAAAGCCCGCCAGCTACTGCAAACAGGGCTTCATCAATTTACCAGTACAAACTAATCTCTTGGCCAGCCAAACAACAGGGTATAAAAAACAGCGGGTAATTTTCGTCGCTTTTGCCAGCTGGTGGGGCCTGTGGATGGTGTTACACCTGGTGCTCCTGCTCGATGGTGGAGTTCCCTTTGGCCAGGCAGTTGCAGACAGTGTGCTTAGCAACCTCGTCCTCGCGGCTATGTGTTTATTGGTGATGAACAACATGCGTTATTACCTGCCGCGAAAAGAAAAGTACCTCTACGTTTGCATCATCAGCATTGCATTGAGCACGCTCTGGCTCCTAATCGTTCGCGTTAGCTTGTGGGCGCTGTATAAAACCGACCTGGAATACATGGTTTTTATTTCCAAAACAATTTACATACGGTATGCCATCGCTTTTTTAATGACGGCAGTCATGACCACACTGAGCCTTACCTGGTACACGCAAAAAGACCTGGAAGAAGATGACAACCGAAAATCAGACCTGGAGCGGTTGGCCCGCGAAGCGGAATTAAATAAACTGCGGCAGCAACTACAGCCCCATTTCCTGTTTAACAGTCTCAATTCTATCAGTGCGCTTACCGGTAGCCAGCCAGAGAAGGCGCGGCACATGATCCAACAACTTTCAGATTTCCTGCGTGGAACCTTAAAAAAAGAAGAGCAACAAAGCACAACGCTGGAAGAAGAACTTCAATATTTGCAATTGTATCTTGATATTGAAAAAGTGCGCTTCGGGTACCGGCTGCAAACCCGGATCATTCACGATGACGACATCCTGCAGTTGCAGTTGCCTTCCATGCTTTTACAACCGGTCGTGGAAAATGCGATCAAGTTTGGATTGTATGATACCATCGGCGAAGTGGAGATCATTATTTCAGCAACACATAAAGATGGTATCCTGCTCATAAATGTTCAAAATCCCTTCGACAGGGAAACCGCTTCCCCGCTAAAAGGCACCGGGTTCGGATTGTCGTCTGTGCGTCGCCGTTTGTTCCTGCTTTTTGGAAGAAATGACCTGCTTGAAACAAAGCAAACAGATGGACAATTTTCCACCACGATCAAGATACCTGTAAAGACTCTCGCCATCCCGGGAGCGGCAGCAAGTTCCACCGCTCAGCCGCCTGCTGACCGGGATAACTTTAACTAACGACCAAAAAGAAAGAATGAAAGCTATAATTATTGATGATGAACCACTGGCGAGATTGATGGTAAAAGAGTACTTACAATCTTACCCGCACATTTTGGTTGTCCAGGAATGTAATGATGGATTTGAAGGGTTGAAGGCGATACAGCAACACCAACCGGATATCATTTTTTTAGACATCCAAATGCCCAAGATCAATGGCTTTGAAATGTTGGAACTGGTGGACAATCCTCCGCAGGTGATCTTTACGACGGCGTTTGAAGAGTATGCCATCAAGGCTTTTGATGCACATGCGGCAGACTACTTATTAAAACCGTTTAGCAAGGATCGCGTTGATAAGGCTATGCAGAAATTACATGTTCAAAAAGTGAACCCGGCGCACGAAGTGGTGGAAGCAGCATTGCAGGTACCCGCCCAAGGCAATAGGGTTGTGGTGAAAGATAATGGCAAGATCAAGATCATACCGCTTGCGCAGATACAATACCTGGAAGCAGCAGATGACTATGTAAAAATTCATACAGTTGAAGGCATTTTTCTGAAAAAGAAAACCCTGCAATATTTTGAAGACAGCTTGCCCGCGCAGGAGTTCATTCGCATCCATCGTTCCTACATTGTCAATGCGCAATTGATCACCCGCATTGATCCTTATGAAAAAGACAGCCATCTCGCTTTGCTAACTACCGGCGCCCGGCTCCCGGTAA
>JAURWD010000206.1 GCA_030655145.1 Ferruginibacter sp. | reverse complement strand
GGTTGGCTGGTCTCCAAAAAATTTGGGATCCACAGTCATCAGCCATTTGTCATCCCTGTTTTTAAACTCAGCCAGGGTTTTTTCACGTACTTCTTTTAGTTGGTCAAGATAGTAGTTGAGGTCGTGTCCCTTGATGACTTTCCTGCCCTCATCACCAAGGCTCATGGCCGCACCGAATTGCTTTTTTTCAGCCTCGTTAAAATCACCTCTCCCTTCGAATGTATTTGCCTGGTAAAAGGTTTCGGTAGCCGCGAGGTGAAGCAGCATGGCACCGATGCTGTTTGCGTTTGCATCCAGCAAGTGATCCAGGTCCGGAGTAGAGAGTTTTGTAACGGAGCGCAGGACCGTAGCCCGCATCCAGTTCATCATGGAAACGAGGGTGCCCACCTGGGGTGAGAAGCCAGCTTTCGGTCCAATAATGTGTAGGCCTTCTTCAGGCGGCGTAGGATGTGCCTGCAGGCCCTGTTGCAAAAATGGCAATGTGCCCAGGCTGGTGGACAGTAATACGGTATTACGGATAAAATTTCTTCGGCTAGCCGCTGGAGGGGAGGTCATAAGTTTATTTTTTAATGTTTAAGAGCGAAACCCTTTGAAAGATGGGTAGATAAATTTGCGGAATAATTCGGGGGAACAGATAAATATAGAAAAGGGGGATAGAAAAAGCAAGTCGTTTGTTTTTTGATTAGCACGCCAGTTAATAAAAGAAGCCACCATTGTATGAATTGGCTTTTAATGAGTCACACAAAAAACCCCCGAACAGATCCGAATTATATTGCTTCAAACCGGCGCTCCGCTGGAAAAATCATTTATTTTTGCGCCCTTAATTACCAGGATCGTTCATGTTAAAGAAGAGATTAAAGCGGGGCTTGCGTGTTTCCCGCTACATTATTTATAAAGAAACGCTCGTTGATTACCGGGAAAGTTTTTGGTCCTTCCTGGGTGCGTTTATCGGTATCGCTCTTATTGCCTTTTTTCAAGGACAAGTTTTGACAAGAGAAGAAAACATTTTTCTCATTGGTTCCTTCGGTGCTTCCAGCGTACTGGTTTATGGCGCCATACAAAGCCCGATGGCGCAGCCCCGCAACCTGATTGGCGGGCACCTCATTTCCGCCTTTATTGGGGTAAGCGTTTATAAAATTTTCCCTGATGTGATCTGGTTCACTGCCCCGCTTGCTGTGGCCGGGTCGATCGTATTTATGCAGCTCACCAAAACCCTTCATCCACCCGGAGGTGCTACGGCGCTCATTGCAATCATTGGGTCTGAAAAGATCAAGGCACTGGGTTATGGATATGTGGTGTCGCCGGTGTTTACGGGCGCATTGATCCTGTTCGTGGTCGCGATGATCTTTAATAACATGACCAGCCACCGGCGTTATCCCACTAACCGGCGATTCACCGCACGTCTCCGGCGAATGCTTTCCAGGAAAAGAGTTGGTGCTAAAGCTTCGGCGCATAAGAACCAGCAGGTTGCTTAAGTTGGGTTGAGCCTGGAGCAGTTGCTCCTGCTCACATTTATTTAGTTGCTTCCAATTTGCTACAGGTTTCGCTTTCATTGAGTTTTTCGTGATGCCTTGACTTTTTTAGTTTTTTGTTAGTGTTTTTCAATTCGTCATATTCGCCTCTACCTTCCCGATGGATCGGGACGTCATTCCAACGCTGCTGCTTTCGCCTCATTGAAAAATCTCGCTGACGCTCGATGTTTTGAATCCCGATTGCGTCGGGACCGAACCGAAAGATGTGCCTTATGCAACGTTAATTTGATTCAATCATTGACTCTGTTTGTGTTACATACTTTATCGGATCTGTTGTATTCTTTATTCGCTAAATCTTTCAATTCGTCACATTCGCCTCCTCATCCGGCGGGGCTGCGTCATTGCAACGCTGCTGCTTTCGCTTCTTTGAAAAATCTCGCTGCGCTCGATGTTTTCAATGCCGACTTCGTCGTCACCGAACCGAAAGAGGCAGCTTATGCAACGACTGGTGATGGAAATGCAGCGTCAATTTGTGCAATTCATTTACTTTAAAGCTTTTTCATTGATTGATGTATTCTGATTGCTTTAATAAACTGTTCGAATGAATAATGAATGAGATGTACTACGGCAGCAAAGTCAAGAAGAAGTAACTGGTAAAATCGGTAGTGGAGAGTTTTGAATCGGGACAAACTTTTCAACCGAAGCCAGGATAAGAAGACTCCTTCGACAAGTAAGTCTTTAGAAACCGAAGAAGGTCGCGGGTACTGGTTAAGAAGCATTCACGTTTCAATGAAATGTCATTTGAACTGTCGTGGGCGGGCCGGTCAAAAAAGGCGGAGCCATTTTTTTTGACCTTGATTTTTTTTGTTACTTTTTTTTATCTAAGAAAAAAAAGTAAATGGACTGTTCATGTCAGTGCTAAACTGTAAGCAAGAACATCTATGTGTTTGCAAAATAATCGTATTGTCAAGGAAACTTTATCTAAGAAAAAAAAGTAAACAGACTCTTCATGAGTTGAAGTGATTGCGGAAAGCAATCAACACTATTTTACAATGCATGACCGTAAGCAAGAGCAGCTATAGGTTTACAAAATAATCATATTTGGCCTTGACTGTCTGATAGACTTTATCTAAGAAAAAAAAGTAAACAGACTCTTCATGAAAATGCTAAACGGTAAGTAAAGAGCATCTACGCGTTTGCAGCTACGTAAAAATTCAAATAATCCGATCCAGCAAACTGCCTCAATGCCGATAATCCAAAAAAGAAAAAGGAGTCTTCAACAAGACTCCTTCATTGCAACTTACATAAATGAAAAATAATCCGTGAGGCAGACGCACCCGCGGATGATAAGAATTTATCTAACCGCCAGGTTAGAACTCTCCACCACAATACTTGTCAGCTGCCGACCAGCAGGCAACTCACTGGAAGTATAAAATAACCTCAGTTCAGTAACATCTTTTTTACTAAGACTGATGATATCTTTCACCTTGCACTGCATGGCTGAAAAAGGCGTTCCTACATCGGCAAAGCGCCATTCCTTCAGGGTTTTGTTGTTGGCATCTTTGATAGCTATCATGCGGTTCTTGCTCACCTTACCACAGTGATGATACTTAACAACGAGATTATCGTCGGCGAAAGCATGAGTCAACTTGAGGGATTTCAGCTGGTCCATGTCTTTGCCAAATTGCTGCAGCACGACTTTGTTATTCAGGTAAATCTCAAACCCTTCGCCGCCAAGCGGGGTGAAGGAAACAAGGGCTGCCATGACAGCAAAAAGGAAAATACTTTTTTGAATGATCTGTTTCATACGTTATACTTTTTTTGTAAGGAATTCTGCCAGACTGCAGTTTTACTATACAAAAAAACACCGGTTAAACCTGCAGGAGAAATCCGTTTGACCAAATGCGGGGATTGCTTGATGTGTTGAATGAATCAAGCAAAAAAAGCTCCGGCAATTAACTGGTTATTCTTTAAACATTGCATTCCATTGACGCATGGATGTCACTTTGCCTTCTTTGTTGAACCACCAGACTTCATGCAAATCTTTACCCACCACTTTACCGTCGGCCAGGGTATCATCTTCATGACCCCAGATAAGAACGGCTTCTTCTTTTTGATCTTTGCTCCGCATCGGAATCACTGCGTGGATCATTGATTTGACTTTAGTGAAAGTGCCCCTGAATTTTTTGGCAGCAGCGAGATTTTCTGCTTTCCCTCTTGTAACCGTGCCATCGGGAAAAATCATCAGCACGGTATCGTGCAGGTAGTCATGGCGATCAAACTGGTTGTCATCCCAGTCTTTCCAAAGGTCGAGCACCTTTTGGGCAAAAGCCGCGTTCCCCATCTCGAACTTCGACGAATAGGTAAACGTTTCCTGTGCAACAGACTTCGTGAACACACACAGGCACAGCAATACAGTAACAGTAGCAAATAATCGTTTCATAAAATGTTTTTAAGGCGTTAAAAGATGAAGGGAGCGGCGTATTTTGGTGGTAGGAGAGGGGGTTAGTAAACCTACTGTTTTCAAAACGGATTTCATAGTATTTTCTTTTATAATTTGTGCAGCAAAGTAAATCGGAAAAGCACGGATAAAATTTTAATAGATCCAGATGGCAAAAGCGAAGAAAGTTGCTCAGGCTAAAACAGTAACTGAATTTATCGAACAACTGGAACCTGGCCTGGCTGCAATGGTTGCGTCGCTGCGTTCATTAGTATTAAGTGCCGAAAGCCAGGTGGGCGAACAGGTGAAATGGAATTCGCCAGCTTTTTATTATACCGGTGAGATGCAACCCTTTGACCCCAAAGAATATAAACGAGACATTGTCGTAATGAACATCCACCGCGGGTATCCTCTGCTGGTCTTTCCCACTGGGGCCACGATCATTGACACCACGGGTTTGCTGGAAGGTAAGTATACCGACGGGCGACGTATTGCCTCTTTTAAATCGCTGGAAGAAATAGACTCCAAGGGAGCAGATCTGCAACAAGTGATCCGTACCTGGCTCAAACAAGTTGTATGAGCAGGATTGTTCTCCTGGTCCTTCCGCAGGAAAGTTTTCAAAATAAATTTCAAGGCCTTGTAAGTAATTTCAGTCAAACGCCTGTCTTATTGGAAACATGGTTGCCTGCTAATGAAAAGAAACGAATTTGTGCGTCTCACCGGCCTGCTTGGAGCCGGTAGCCTGCTTTCCCCCGCTGCTTTATGGAGCAATGATCTTCCAACAAAATTCCCCGAGGTTCGCGTTGCCGCCGGTAAAAGAAAATTCGCCAGTTCTGCGGTTGAAAAGGCCATTGAAGCCTTTGATAAGAAAGTGACCAACCGAGAACTAGCCTGGCTTTTTCAAAATTGTTTTCCCAATACACTCGATACCACGGTTGATTTTGAAATGATCGATGGTCGCCCAGATACCTATGTTATTACCGGTGACATTGATGCGATGTGGCTGCGGGATAGCACTGCCCAGGTTTGGCCCTATTTAAGCCTAGTGAAAGAAGATCCGAAATTGCAGCAACTCATCGCCGGCGTCATCAATCGCCAGGCAAAGAACATTTTGCTCGATCCGTATGCCAACGCATTTTATAAAGATCCTGCCCAGGTGAGCGAATGGAAAGATGATGCCACCGATATGAAGCCCGGTATCCACGAACGAAAATGGGAAATCGATTCGCTTTGTTACCCGGTGCGCCTCGCATATCATTACTGGAAAGAAACCGGCGACACCGCCGTCTTTGATGCGCAGTGGAAAAAGGCAGGAGGCCTGATCGTAAAAACCTTCCGGGAGCAGCAACGGAAAACCAGCAAAGGTCCTTACAAGTTTGAACGCAAAACGAGCTGGGCAACGGATGGAGTTCCACTCGGCGGTTATGGCTATCCAGCAAAGCCGGTGGGATTAATTCATTCCATGTTCCGCCCCAGCGATGATGCTACTATTTTCCCGTTTTTAATCCCTTCTAATTTCTTTGCCGTGGTAAGCCTGCAACAACTGGCTGAAATTGCTGGTAAAGTGTATAGAGACGACGCCATGGCTGCGGAATGCAGCGCATTCGCAAAGGAAGTTCAGGCCGCGCTGCAACAATACGCTGTCGTAACACACCCGCAGTTTGGAAAAGTTTATGCCTTTGAAGTGAATGCCTATGGAAGCTTTAACCTGATGGATGATGCCAATGTGCCGAGCCTGTTGTCGCTACCTTACCTGGGTGCCATAAAAAATACCGATCCGGTTTATATCAATACCCGAAAATTATTACTTAGCTCTTACAACCCTTTTTTCTTCAAGGGCAAGGCAGGAGAAGGTATTGGCGGACCACATGCAGGCACTGACCTCATCTGGCCGCTGAGTATCATTATACGGGCACTTACTTCGAACAACGATGCGGAAATCCGGAAGTGCATACAAAATTTACAGCGATCCCATGCCGGAACAGGGTTTATGCATGAAACTTTTCATAAAGATGATGCTGCTAAGTTTACCCGTAGCTGGTTTGCCTGGGCTAACACCATTTTCGGTGAATTACTGTATAAAACATTTCTGCACAAACCCCACCTGCTAACTTAAATTTGCGCTTGCTATTTTGATTATGAAAATTGACCTACATATCATCAGGCAATTACAGGAAGCCATCGCCGGCAATAGCCAGAAAGCCTTCGAAAACCTGTACCGCTTGTTCTTCCCCCGACTGTATAATTTTTCGCTGCTCTATGTTCATAAAAAGGAAGCGGCAGAAGAAATTGTAAATGATGTAATGGTTAAGATCTGGGAGAAGCGCATAACCATCAACGATATTGACAACCTTGAAACGTATCTCTTCGTTGCGGTTAAGAACCATTCGCTTAACTACCTCAATAAATATTCTCATTATCATGTGGCCATCGAGCCGGAAAGTGGCCTGGCAGAAGTGATCAATTTAAACGATCCCCAGAAAGACCTGGAGTGGAAAGAGATTTCCTTCAAACTCAACCTGGCAGTAGAACAGTTGCCCGATCAATGTCGCACCGTGTTCAGACTTATCAAAGAAGAAGGTTTCAAATATCGCCAGGTTGCTGAGATCCTCGGCATTTCTCCACGCACCGTAGAAACCCAACTTTTCCGGGCGATCAAAAAGCTCGATGCAGTTGTAAATATCTACGTGGAAAAATCTTCCCCAACCAAATCAAACAATACTACCCTGCTTAGCCTGCTGCTGGCAGCCAGCCTTTTTAATAATTTTTTTACCACGCTGTAAGTAGTTTCTTTCATCTGCCTGTCTTATACTAACAACACCGCTAATTTCTTCTTCGCATGAACAACAATGATTTTCTTTTACTGGTTTCTAAAAGGTTGTCGGGTGAAGCAACTGAAGCAGAATTAAGCGAGTTGGAAGCTGTAATGAATAGCGATGCAAACCACGCTTTACAATTTAAAATTCAACAACAATATTGGGAAGAACATGATAACCTGAATCAACAGGATATTGAAACTTCTTTGCAAAAACTACTCACGCGTTTAGAACTTCCTGCTGGTGAGCAACTTACAGAAGTGCCTGCCAAGGCCAGGAGTATTTTTGGGTACTCACGTTTAAGCATAGCCGCTGCTGCCGCCGTAGCAGTCATTGTTTCCCTCTCAATTTTCTTCCTGCCTTCGTCAAGGAAACAAGGCGCCTCCAGCCAGGTAGCTTCGCTGGAAAAAAAGCAAAATTCTAAAGGCATAAAAAGTACGATTCAATTAGCAGACGGCAGTAAGATCTGGTTGAATGCAGATAGTAAGATCCAGTATCCCGAAGTATTTGATGGTAACACACGGGAAGTTTATTTAAACGGTGAAGCGTTTTTCGAAGTGGCGAAAAATCCCGCGAAACCTTTTATCATTCACCTTGCAAACGGTACCGTTCGGGTTCTTGGTACTTCCTTCAACATCCGGGCTTACGACAATGAAAAAGCTGTAGAAACTTCAGTTGCCACCGGCAAAGTTGCCTTTATTCCAAAATATAAAAACACGGCAAAAAAGGCAGACACGATCTTCCTGACACCTAATAAAAAACTCAGCTACGTGTTTACTGCTGAGAAGATCGAAGTAGCAGCAACCATTGCGATAAATGATAAGGCCTGGACTGAAGGCAAGATGATCTTCAAAGCCATGCGCCTGCAGGAGATCGCTACCGAACTTGAGAGAAATTTTGGTAAAAAGGTGGTGTTTAATAATGAGGAAGCAAAGAACTATATCCTTACAGGTTCTTTCCAGGACAATACGCTGGAGGAAGTGATGTATTATTTTTCTCTATCAAAAAAGATCCACTATAAAATTACCAATAACGAACTGCACATTGCCGCAAAGGCAAGCGAACTCTAAGATTTTCTGACTCCCTCTCTACTTTAAAACAATTGCGATATGATTAAAAAAAGATTGTTTGCATACAATTACCGTCTTGGTAATACAATGAAGACGGTGGCCATCGCTTGCACGCTGCTGATCAATGTATTTACTTCCGCGGCTCAATATGCATTCGCCGCCCCGAAGAAAAACATTTCTATTTCACAGAATACGCTGGAAGACAAGGTAACCCTCAATATCAGGAATGAACGGCTTGATAATGTTCTGGAGAAGATTGAAAAGCAAACCGGCATCGTCTTCGTGTATGCGAACGATGAAGTAGATGTTAGTCAGAAAGTTTCGATCGCCGTAACTGAAAAAACGCTTCCGGAAACAGTGCGGCAATTGCTGCAACCCCTTGGCATCGGCTTCATGATTGTTAAGGACAAGATCATCCTGCAACCCGTTAAACAAAAAAGCCCTTTCACCGAAGGCAGCACTAGCGCAGGCACGACTACTGATAGGGCTTTTGCTGCCAAAATTGATCATGCATTTGCTATCAGTGGAAAGGTTTCTGACGAAAATGGTAATGGCCTTGCACTCGTCAACGTGGCACTCAAAGGAAGTGGCGTTGGTACTTCAACAAACACACAGGGGAATTATTCCTTATCGGTTGACGACAACCAGGCCAGCGGCACCTTGGTGTTTTCGCTGGTTGGATACGTAGCACAGGAGCGCCCTATCGGCGGCAACGCCGTTGTAAACGTAACCCTGGTTGCAGATTCAAAAGAACTCACAGATGTGGTTGTTGTGGGATATGGTACCCAACGCAAGATCTCGGTGACCGGCGCAGTAGATGGTATCAACCGCAAGGTGATCGAAGGCCGTCCCGTTACTAATTTGTCAACTGCGTTACAGGGAGCTTCTCCCAACCTGATTATTCAACAAAGAAATTTCGAACCGGGACAAGGTGTTAACATCAATATCCGCGGGCTGGGAACACTTGGCGACAACACGCCGCTCGTTGTTATAGATGGTATCATTGGCGGTGACATCAATCTAATCAACCCGGTTGACATTGAAAATGTTTCTATCCTGAAAGATGCCGGCGCTGCTGCGATCTATGGCTCCCGCAGTGCGAACGGTGTCATCCTCATCACTACAAAAAAAGGAAAGAAGAACAGCAACACCCGCATGAATTACAGCGGCATTTATGGGGTGCAGTCACCGAACGTTTCTTATTCACCGGTTCATGCCTGGGAGAATGCTTACTATAAAAATGAATCGCTGGCCAACTCCGGCCTTGCTCCGGCATTTACACCAACGCAGATCCGTGAGTTTGCCGACAGGGGTGATGGCGACTGGCGCGTTGACAACCTTTTGCAGAATGCGCCACAGCAATCGCACAATCTTTCCTTCAGCGGTGGCGGCACCAACAATACCTACATGCTGTCACTCGGTATGCTCGATCAGAAGAATAATTTCATTGGTCCCGATTATGGTTACAAACGCTACAATATCAGGCTGAATCAAACAAATGAATTTGGCAAGCTTAAATTGAATACCATCCTCAGTTATGTAAAAGTTCAGGGCCGCGATCATTCCTCTAATACCGGTACACTGATGGTTGATGCGGGCAGAACGCCTCTTTATTATTCCTTCCAGGATACCGCGGGCAATTACATTACAAACCCGGTGTCGGCGCAGTTTAATCCTAAAGCGATTCTCGAAAATGGAGGCTATCGCCAGAGTAATGACGATGAAATATTTGGTAACATCAACGCTGAATTCGCGATCACGAAAGACTTAAAGATCAAAGGTGTTTTTGGTGGAACAGTTCGGTCAAATACTTCCTTCGGACGCAGGCTTGAATTGATCTTCACTCCGGGTGGCGCATACGGCAATGACCGTGAAGTGTTCGATAATAATTCAAAATCATTGTTCACCAATTTGCAGGTGATCGCGGAATACACAAAGAAGATCAAGGCACACAATGTGAATTTACTTGTCGGCGGATCAAATGAGTCATTCAAATCCGAAGCCAGCCAGGTGCTGAAAACATTAACCGATCCTTACCTCGGCGTTCCAACTACCGGTACCATCGTGAGTGCGACGGGCTCCACCAATTCAAACCAGGGTACATCTGAAACGAGCATCAATTCTGCGTTTGGCCGTGCAGGCTATTCCTTTGATGATCGCTACTTTGCTGAGTTTAGTTTCCGTTATGATGGCTCTTCAAAATTCGCAGAGGAAAATCGCTGGGGTTTCTTCCCTTCGGGATCATTGGCCTGGCGTATTACAGAAGAGGCATTTATGAGTGGCATCAAGGATAAAATCGGTGACCTTAAGATCCGTAGTACCTATGGTATTCTTGGTAACCAAAATGTAAATGCCTACCAGTATCAAACATCGTTCTTTAATTATGCGAACGCTTACGGGTTTAATAATAATATTCTCGGCGGCGCCGGGTTCAGCCTTGGTAATCCTGAACTAACCTGGGAAAAAGCAGCAAGCTTCAACATAGGTGCAGACGCTACCTTGCTCAACCGCAAGCTTGAAATTTCTTTTGATTATTTTAATAAGACCACCAGCGATATACTGTATACCCGTCGCGATGTACCACAACTCTTTGGTGCCGGCTTCCCGGATTACAATGTTGCCAAGGTGAAAAATCGTGGCTGGGAAGTGAAGGCCACCTACAATGCTGCCGGCAGAAATTTCCGTCACAGTTTTTCTGTTAACCTCTCGGATAACCTCAACGAGTTGATGGCACTTACGTCAGGAGCATTGGAACAAGTGGAACGTAAAGAAGAGTTTGAATTGTTGCGCCGCGTTGGTCAACCGATCACAGTTTATTATGGCTATAAAACCAACGGCTATTATCAAACCCTCGATGACATCAATAAGTATCCAAAATTTGCAGGCAGCACCGTTACCGCCGGTGACCTGAAGTTTGTCGACAAAAATGGCGATGGACTGATCGATGACAAGGATAAATTTATTTTAGGGAATCCATTTCCACGCTACACTTTTGGACTTACCTATAATGTAAACTTTAAAGGTTTTGATTTCAATCTCTTTGTCCAGGGTGTAGGTAAACGCGACGCGATGGTTCGCGGAGAACAGGTTGAGCCTTTCCATTTTGGATATGGCGGTACCATGTACACCCATCAAACCGATTACTGGACCCCGACCAATCCCGATGCGACTTATCCCCGGTTGGCGGAAGCGGGTTCAGCATCAAATACTAACAACTACAGGACTGGTTCTGACCTCTATCTTTTCAATGCAGCCTACGTGCGCTTAAAGAATGTGCAGTTGGGCTACACGTTACCGGTAGCAGTGAGCAAACGGGCCCACATTCAGAACTTCCGCATTTATTTTACCGCACAAAATATTGTCACACTCAGCAAACTCAACTTCCTGGATCCTGAGATCACGGAGTTCGATAATAATGCCGGATTCAATGCAGGAGCAAACAGTGCAAGGGCCTATTTCCTCCCGGTATTTTATGGTGGTGGTATTGACATTACTTTCTAAAAAAACAAGCAACGATGCGCATAAACAAAATATTGATCTACTTCCTGGCGACAACCTTGCTGACTGCTTCATTCAGTTGCAAGAAGCTGGATCTTGCACCAACAGACCGCTTTACCGAATTAAATTTCTGGCTGGCCAGTGAGAATGTCAGCAACGCCCTTAACAATATTTATGGTGGAATGTACAACAGCACGTACGTGTTTTACAATGAAGCCATGAGTGATAATGCTTTTACCAAACTCGGTATCAACACGGGCGCCGATGCCATCGCTAGTGGCAATTTCACCCCATCGTTGCCCCGGTTTCAAAGCGAATGGGCATACTATTATGGCGGTATTAAATCCTGTAATATTTTTCTGGAGAACGTTGATAAAAATGAAACCCTCGCTGCGGCGGTTAAAGAAAGAATGAAAGGTGAAGTTAGATTTATAAGGGCCTGGCACCATTTCAAATTAATGAACTGGTGGGGTGACGTTCCTTTACTGGACAAGAACATTACACCGGATGAAGCCAAGACCATCGCCCGCTCTCCGCGAGCAGAAGTACTGGCATTTGTACTTACAGAATTGGATGCAGCCGCCGCAGCGTTACCGGCAAAGGAGCAATACGCTGCGAACGATAATGGGCGTATTACAAAGGGCGCGGCGCTCGCAATTAGATCAAGGGTGTTATTGTACGAAGGCAACCGGATGGCTGATGTTGTGGCCGTTTGTGAGGACCTGATGAATAACAGGCCTACTAACGGAAATTATTCACTCGTTGCAAATTACAGCGACTTGTTCAGTGATAGAACCGTCAACAAAACGAACCCGGAATCCATGCTGTCTATCCAGTATGTACCTAACCTGAAGACCTGGGGTGATTACATTGATTTCGCACCGATCTCTGCCGGGGCAAGAACGAACAATCTTTCTCCCTCACAGGAACTGGTAGACGCTTATATCATGAAGAATGGCAAAGAGATCCAGGAGGCCGGCTCGGGATACAATGAAAATGATCCTGCGGTGAATCGTGACCCACGCCTGGCAGCTACCATTGTGTACGATAAATTCAATTGGGTAAACCCTGATAATTCAACACAGGTGATTTACATCAAACCAGGCTCAACACCTTCTGGTGCGTCCGCCGCCAATGAATACAGTAACGCAGGTCAGGGAACGGCAACAGGCTACTACTGGAGAAAATATTGGGATCCAAATGCCGCTGCAGGTATTGCTTCCGGAACAAACATTCACCTGGTGCGCTGGGCCGAAGTGCTGCTGAATTATGCCGAAGCAAAACAGTCGCTTAATCAAATGACCGCAGAGGTTTGGGATAAAACGATCCGCGTAATTCGCAGTCGTGCAGGTTTCACCGAAGCCGGCGCGCTTGACTTTCCGGGTACGGCAAATATGACTGAGATCATTCGCAATGAGCGCCGCGTAGAGTTCGCCATGGAAGGGTTACGAATTGACGACATCCGTCGCTGGAAGATAGCGGAGACAGTACTGAGTGGCTGGGTACACGGGGCGAAATACGGCGATAACTCAGTTGATAATGGATACCTGCGGGTGCAGCTGCGCCAGTTTGATGCAGCCAAACATTACCTGTGGCCGGTACCGCCATCAGAACGGGCACTCAACAGTAATCTATCGCAGAATACCGGGTACTAGATCCATCTTGTAAAACAAATCAATACCAATTTAAACCTTCACGTTCTATTGAACCATGCACCTAAAAGAAGCTTATAAAACGATTGTTATGAAAAATAAAATTCACCGGAACTTCCTGCTGTTTTTATCAGCCTTGCTTGTAATAAGCGGCTGTTCAAAAAATGAACGTGCTATCAATCTTGGCGTATCGCCCGTACCCGGATTGTTTACACCCGCAGATAATAAATACGTGAAACTAAAACCCGCTGCCAACCTTACCGAAGTCTTTGAATGGGACCAGGCAAAAGCTGAAGACGGCTCCCTGGTTTTATACGAGGTTGCATTCGACCAGGAAGGTGGAGATTTTACCGCACCATTTTACACCATTGTTTCAGATAACCGCGGGGTCAATAATAAACTTACACTATCTCATGGCGACCTAAGTAAGATCGCGGCGCTTGGGGGTTCAGCTTTTTTCGAGCGCAAGAAATTTAAATGGACGGTGCTTTCCTCGAAAGGGACCAATGTGCAAAAAGCCGCTGCTTCGCGGATCATCGATCTCGAGCGTCCGGGAGGTTTTGCAGCACTGCCGGGTGACGTGTATATCACAGGTACTGCGACAGAAGGCGGCGACCTACTTGCAAACGCTTTGAAGATGCGCCAGTTGAGTCCGGGTGTCTTCGAGATCTTCACAAAACTTAAAGCAGGCACCTACCATTTTGTTGATGCAACAAGCGGCACGCCGAATAAATATTATGTTTTTGATGATGCAGGTATTTCCGCCATTGGCGTGAATGGGACCACAACTTTCACCGGCGCGGATAAGATCATGCGCATCAACCTTGACTTTAATAATATCAACGCATCTTATGCTGAAGTTAAATCTGTACAGCTCTGGTATGCACAGGGAAATGAATTCTGGTTCACTTTGCCGTACACGGCTAACGGTGTTTGGCGCTATAACGGCTGGACGGTAAACCTGCTGACCGTGCCCTGGGGATTGGAAGAAAGGTATAAATACAAAATGGTGTTAAACAATGGAACGGGTAACCAGGACCTTTGGCTCAATTCTAACTTTGGTGATCCTGCCGGCCAGGATGGCCAGTATCCAAGTTCAGTTGCCTATCGCACCATTAACATGACTCAAAATAACAGTAGCCAGTTCGACTGGGGTTGGAAGTTTGACCGCAACTACCTGACGCAAGGTTCGAAGGCTGATTTTTGGGTATCGCTACGCGGAAGTGATGGCGTGTACACACAGAATTATCAAAAACAATAAAGTTTTTTTTCTATAGCAAACTGTCGTTTTGGAATGACAAACGCTGGTTATTCTTAGCCGGCGTTTATTCTTACCTGTTAGTTTGGTGCTGGTGGTGGAAAAAATATGCAGCCAGATGTTGAATGATTGTTATTTTTTCACTGGCCCTCGATTGAATTTTCCGGAACTGTCTTGAGCACACCCCGTATGAAAATATTTCTTCACCGGCTATCCATCGGTGGAATTGCCCGGAGTTTGTATGCATTATCTTATAAAAAATCTACTTTTTTATTTTTGTGTTGTTGAGAATATCTACAGATGTTGTCCGGTCGTTTCACCATAGTAAGAATTTGTGTAGCATGCATTGGCCTCACTGTAGCATCCTGCCGCGAGCAGGCTTTGTTTGAAGAGCAGCCTGCCAAAAGCACCGGGATCGATTTTATCAACCGGGCACCGGAAACGGATTCCTTTAACCTTATTACCTACCCTTATTTTTATAACGGGGCCGGTGTGGCAGTCGGCGACATCAATAATGATGGCTGGGACGATATTTTTTTTACCAGCAATACAACGAGCTCCAACAAACTCTACCTCAATAAAGGAAATTTCAAATTTGAAGACATCACGCGAAGCGCGGGCGTCCAAGGCAAAAGTGATTGGTGTACGGGTGTAACCATGGTTGACATCAACGCTGATGGCTGGCTGGATATTTATGTAAGTACGGTGTCGATTGCGCCATACATCGATGGCACGAACGAACTCTACATACATAATCGCGATGGCAGTTTCACAGAAGCAGCCGCGGCCTACGGGCTAAACTTCAAAGGCCACTCGACCCAAGCCGGCTTTTTCGATTATGATAACGACGGCGACCTGGACTGTTACCTTCTAAACCACGCAGTTAATTTTACCGAAGGATACAAGGAAGTCAGCGCCCGTACCCTGGTTGATTCGCTGAGTGGAGATAAATTATTCCGCAATGATAACGGCAGGTTTACCGACGTCACATCCGCTGCGGGTATTTATAGCAGCAGCATCGGTTATGGATTAGGTCTCGCCATCGGCGATCTCAACAACGACGGGTGGCAGGATATTTATGTCAGTAATGATTTTAAAGAAAATGATTATTGCTACCTCAACAATGGGCATGGAGGTTTTATTGAGAAAAGTAAAGAGTTGTTTGGGCATAGCAGTCGCTTTTCCATGGGTAATGATATGGCCGACTACAACAACGATGGCTGGCTTGACGTGGTGTCGCTTGATATGCTTTCGGCAGATGAAAAAATATTGAAGTCCTCGGTAGCGGACGATGATATGGGGATATATGATTACAAACACAATTTTGGATTTCACTACCAGTTTTCAAAAAATTGCCTGCAACAAAATGTCGGTGGTCAATATTTCCAGGAGCTCGGACTTCAAAAAGGTATCGCGGCTACAGACTGGAGCTGGGCGGCGTTGTTTGCCGATTTCGACAATGATGGCACTAAAGATCTCTTTATCAGCAATGGCTATAAATACCGCTTGAACGATCTCGATTTTAACGCCTTCATTCAAAGCACGCTAATACGAAATCAACAAAAAAATATCCTAACCAATAAACTGGACCTGATCAAGAAAATTCCGGCAGGCAACGTGCCTGATTATCTCTACCTGCAAAATGCCTCCGGGAACTTTCTTGATCAATCAGCAGCGGCCGGTTTTACGATGCCAACACTTAGTAACGGCGCCGCCTATGCGGACCTGGACAAAGATGGCCAGCTTGACCTGGTAGTCAATCGCCTCGAATCCCCCGCGGGTATTTATAAGAACACCGCCCCGCCCCAGCATTATTTGCAGTTATCATTAAAAGGTTCTCCTAACAACACGTTTGGAATAGGTGCGTCTGTGTATGTGTTTACTGGATCAAATTTTCAACGCTATCATCAACAGCTGTCTCGTGGGTTTATGTCTTCCTGTTCTCCAACACTGCACCTTGGTTTGGGGGCAATAAAAAGCGTAGATAGCCTTGTTATTGTCTGGCCAGATAGTCGTGGGCAGGTTGTAAAAAATATTGCCTCAGATCAGTTGCTTGAGCTGTCATACAAAAATGCAGTGGGTCGATTTACCGCACCAAATATTAAATCACCTGTGGCGTCATCATGGCAAGACATTTCCTCGGAAACGGGCGTTTTGTTTGCCCATAAAGAAGATGAGTTTGAAGACCTGGATGTTCAGCCTTTTTTACCACATAGCATTGCCACCCAGGGACCGGCACTTGCAGTGGGAGACGCAAACGGTGATGGCCTGGAAGATTTTTTTATTGCCGGCGCCAGTGGTCATCCAATAGAGCTGCACCTGCAAAACAACACTGGCAGTTTTGCTATTTCTACCCAGGCGTGTTTTGTAAACGACTCGCTGTATGAATTTACCAGCGCGCTATTTTTTGATGCCGATGGAGATGGTGACCAGGATATGTATGCAACAAGTGGGGGTAACGAACATTTTGGTCGAAATGCTTTGCTGCAAGACAAACTCTATACAAATGAGGGCGCGGGAAATTTTAGTTTGTCCAATGGCCTGCCGCAATTATTGGAAAATAAAAGTTGCGTTGCAGCCTCCGACTTTGATAAAGATGGCGACCTCGACTTGTTTGTAGGCGGACGCGTCAATGCCCGTATGTATGGTTATTTGCCGGCGAGCATCTTACTTCAAAATAATGGCAAAGGAGTGTTTACAGAAGTTACTTCAACCATTTGTAAGGAGCTTCAATTTGCAGGCATGGTGACGGCTGCAGATTGGACGGATGTTGATAAGGATGGTTGGGAAGACTTACTGATAGTTGGTGAGTGGATGCCCATAACATTGTTCAAAAATGTACAGGGAAAATTGGTGCTGCAACGACAGGCAGGCTTAGCAAATACGAACGGGTGGTGGAATTGTTTGACAGCAGTTGACCTGGATAATGATGGTGATGAAGATTATCTCGCCGGCAACTGGGGTAACAATTCAAAACTAGTAGCGTCGCCGCAACATCCATTGCTGATGTACCTCGCAGATTGGGATAAAAACAGTGACATTGATCCGTTGCTGTGCATCTACAAAAAACCCAATTATTACAGTTTTCTTGGTAAGGCCGACCTGGAAAAAAGACTGCCGTATTTAAAGAAAAAATATTTGAATTACTCTTCCATTGCCGGCAGGTCGGTCGAAGAACTATTTGGAAAAGACGCCATTGTCGACGCAAAACAATTGCGCGCAAATACAATGTTGTCGGCAATTATATGGAATGACCACGGCCAGCTCAGCCTGCAGCCCTTGCCTGATTTTTTGCAGGTCGCCCCGATATTTTCTTTTGCATCATTTGTCGATCGGTCCGGTCAGAAGCAATTTATCGCTGCGGGAAACTTTTATGATGTATTGCCGTATGAAGGCCGGTACGACGCCTTGTTACCAACCATTTTTTCCGTGGTTGGGAGATCCGTCAACCCGCAAGAAGTGGTACCGCAGCAAGGTGCCATTAGAAATATTAAGACCGTTGATCGCGGCGCTGGCGGAACGAGTTTATTAATGGCTATCAATAACGGACCGTTAAGGCTGATCTCGCAAGGTGGAAACCAAACACTATCAAAAAAGGTAACAACCGCTGCCGGATCTTCCGCCATGCTTAAATATCCGGGCATCCAAAAAGAAGGTGAGCAATATACCAAGCGAAACAAATTAATTTTTTAGGAAGCCGCGGCTTCACATTGATGAAAACGATAAAATGAACATTATGATTGATACTCAAAAAAACCGTAGATCGAACCTCGTCCTCGGCGCTTTATTCCTGGTAACCTGTTTCTTATCTGCCTGTCTTAAAAGCAAGGATGAACCAGTGACGCCGCCAGCTCCTGTCGATCCGGGTGCCGGGGTGTATGTGTATAAATGGGCCGAGATCGCCGATTCGGCGCAAAACTCGCTGAACTTTTTCTGGCGCCCCGCCGACAAAACTTACACAGCTACCAATGCCTCCAGCGCCTGGGTAAATTACTGGCCGAGTGCTCATGCGCTCGATGTGCTGATCGACCTCTACGAACGCAAGCCTGGCGCTGCCATCAAAACCCGTATGGATGATCTAATTGCCGGCGTAAAAGCGAAAAACGGCAACACCTATATCAACTACTATTACGACGACATGGAGTGGATGGCGCTTGCAGCTCTGCGGGCGTTTAAAGTGACAAACGATGTGCAATACAAAGAGCTTGCACAATTGCTTTGGGCCGACATCAAGAACGGCTGGAGCTCAGACCTCGGCGGCGGCATCTGGTGGAGAAAAGACAACCCTTCAAAAAATGCTCCTTCGAATTTACCCGCCGCCATCCTTGCAGCACGCTTGTACAAAACTTTTAATAACCCCGATGACCTGGTGTGGGCAAAGAAGATTTATGATTGGCAAAAAGAAGTATTGTATGATGCGAACAGTGGATGGGTCTACGATAATATAGAAGCCAACGGCACGAAAAACACTTCCTGGAAATTTACCTATAACCAGGGGACGTTTGTGGGCGCTGCACTTGAGTTGTATTCAATCACGAACCAGGCTTCATACCTTGCTGACGCCATAAAAGGTGCAGACTACACGCTCCTTAGCGGACAACTGACCGATGTTTCCAATGGCATTTTAAAAAATGAAGGCGGTGGTGATGGCGGCTTGTTCAAGGGGGTTTTTATACGTTACTTCACGCGCCTGATCATTGATGGCGGCATCGACAACACAAAGAAAACCCAGTACATCCAGTTCTTAAAAACAAATGCTCAAAAGCTGTGGAACTCAGGTACAAATAAAAGCCAGGTCTTATTCGGCTCGGCCTGGAACACTGCGCCCGGTGCGAGTACTGACCTGACGACGCAGCTCAGTGGTATTATGTTATTCGAGGCCCTGGCCGAATTAAAAAAATTAAATCTCGTAGATTAAACTACCAACATGAACGCTCTTCAATTAAAAAGTTTAGCACTTCGTTTCGGGATAGCCGCTTTTATTAGCAGCGCTGTTCCGGGCCTGATCAAGGCGCAACAGGCGACTAATTTCAAAGACGAAATCAACATCGTCTACCAAAATATTTACAGGCATTTTTATGACAGCAGCAAGCAACTGTTCATCGAAAAAACGGTATTGAAAGCCGATGAAAAACTTTACGCCTACCTGTGGCCAGTGTGTGCCCTGGTGCAGGCAGCAAATGAAATGGAGGTGTTGGAGCCTGCGAAAAAAATATTGCCTCCGGTAGTCGCGATCATTGACAAATATTATAGTCCGGCAAAAGCGCCACATCCAGGTTATGACAGTTACGTTGTGTCGGAAGGTGGAGGAGACCGGTTTTATGACGATAACCAATGGATCGGCATCGCTTACCTTGACGCGTATACGCGGAATAAGGATGCAGCATACCTGCGCCTGGGAAAAGATATTTATGATTACATGCTGACGGGGTACGATACAGTGTCCGGGGGCGGATTATATTGGAAGGAGTTTGACAAGACGACAAAAAACACCTGCTCCAATGGTCCGGCCGTGATCATGGCTTTGCAACTTTACGATATCACAAAGCAGAAGCGATACATGGACACCGCGATGCTGTTGTATGACTGGACAAATAAAAACCTGCAGGCCGCAGACAAACTTTTTTATGACAATATCCGCCTGCAAGCGAGAACAATAGACCAGCGGAAGTATACTTACAATTCGGGCACCATGTTGCAGAGTAATGTTATGTTGTATGGCATTACAAAGGACAAAAAATATTTGAAGCGGGCGCAGGATCTTGCCGCGGCCAGTCTTGCACATTTTTACAAGAATAACCTGTATCCCGATAATTACTGGTTCAATGCTGTGTTGCTGCGGGGATACATAGACTTATACAAAGTTGATGGCGAGAAAAAGTATGTTCAGTCATTCAACACCTATGCGAAAGAAGTTTGGAAAACACAGCGCGACAATAAAAATCTCATCGGCACCCGTAAAGTAAAGTCGTTGATTGACCAGGCTGGTTACCTGGAGATCATTGCGAGGTTGGCACAAGTGCCCGGTTTAATTTAATAGATGCTAATCTGCGGAGCGAGTTTCAACTCTGCAATAAGAAAACAATTCGGAGTGGAGTTGCCAGGTAAGAAGGTAGGCCTTAAAACAAAGCGCACTTAAATCATCAGACCTAATTCGATCACTATCTCATTTTCGCGGGGCCTAATGCTTAATCTTATGGGTATCACGAACACTGCTAAATGTCAGGGCCAATAATTTCCAGTCTTTTCCAACTTTTTTATAGGGTTCAGTAACGGT
>JAURWD010000187.1 GCA_030655145.1 Ferruginibacter sp. | reverse complement strand
TCGTCAGCGGATCCTTTACCAGTCCTTCCAGCGCCATGATCACGGACGAATTTATTTCACCAATGTCGCCCAAATACCTGCTCATGATATCACCTTTTTTTTGCTCCGTAAAAAATGCCAGCGGGAGCTTTAAGGTTTTGTCATACAACATGATCCGGAAGCGGGAAAGAATCTGGCTGCGCACGGGTGCTGAAACATAATAGGAGAGGTACAGGAACAGGTTCTTAAACAGGGTAGCAATAACGATCACCACACAAACGATCGTTAATCCAAAGAGCTTACCGCGCTGGTTGATAAGCGACTGAAAATAGTCTTTCAGCGGTCCGATAGAATTACTTTCGAGTGTTGTGTTTTGCTTGTCCGTATTAAAAATAAGATTCATAAACGGCGACAGCAGGCCGATAGAGAGTAGGGAAAAAACCGTTGCGAGGATGGTGTAAAAAAGATAAAGGATGAATTTATCTTTTGGGATATGGATGTATTTAAAAATCTTGGATAAACTCTTCATGAATTGGCGTCGGCTTGTTAAAGAAAGCAGGCTGGGTGCAAATTTACATTGATAAATGAATAAGCACCGGTCTTTACCTTCTTATTTGCCCCCTTGGAAGCCTAGAGCTTTTCCAGCATGTCGACCACCCCTTCGTTCTTCAATATGACATATCCCAACCGGTCGTTGCTGATGCCTTCTTTTAATTGGTAATTGAAGTGCAGCGCCTCATCGGTTACAATCGTTTCAAAATAGTTGAAACTGATGTTTGGATATTTCCTGAGCGATTCACCAATTTCGTACAGGTGAGTCGAGAGGATAAATGCTGTGGTCTTTATTTTCAACAATCCTTCTATCACCGTTGAAGAGCATTTCATAGCGTCTTCCACATTCGTTCCTTTGAAAAGTTCGTCAATAAGGATCAGCCATTTACGTCCATCCGATACCTTACTAACGGTTGCCTTGATGCGCTGAACTTCATTATAAAAGAAACTTTGGCCTTTGGCGATATTGTCTACAACGTTGATATTGCTCAACAAGCCTTCAAAAAAACTAAGGCGCATGGTTTTTACCGGTACACCCATACCAAGGTGAGCGAGGAAAACTGCCGTGCCCACCGATTTAATAAAGGTGCTCTTTCCGGCCATATTCGCCCCGGTTAAAAAAAGGAAGTTGCAATGCTCGTGAAGTTTGATGTTGTAATCTACCGGCTCCTGCAATAGCAAATGATAAAGCCCGGTTGCATCCATGAGCGGTTCGTCTGTGTCTACAAACTCCGGGAAATGAAGGTCATATTGTTTTACGGCGGTCGCCATGCCATACCAGGCATCCAGCTGGAAGTACATATCCAGCAAGTCAAGCATATTTCTTTTGTATTGGTAACGCAGGAACCTGGCCAGTTGCAATTGCTGCACAAGATTTAGCTCTGCTGCTTTATTATGCTTTTCAATAATTTCAAACTGTTCTTTGGCTAATATTTGTTTAGCCGCCTCCAGTAGTTTTCGAAAAGGTGCGGGTGCATCTGGCTGTAAAAAATGCGAGATCAATAGCTGCATGCCTTTGATAAAGTCAAATGCATGGCCAACGGAATATTCTACGAGCGAATAGTCGGGACGGTGGAAAATTTTATAATTGTAAGCTGAAAATTTTGAAGGATTGCTAGGGATGTCGTCGATGGTGGTAAGGTAAAACTTTTCAATCATCATCACCGAACCATTGCTGATCTGCGACGGCCACAGATCCAAATTATTCATGAGGCTTTTCAGCGTTTGTTGAATGCCTGTAATTTCGTGGATGTTCTGAAGCGGAGTAATAAAATTGCTGTACATCCTGTCCCTGCCCCCGGTGGTGCGACAAAAATTCAATTTATTAAATACAGAAAAATCATCATCTGCATTCAGGATCGCGAGGTCGTTCAGCGTTATTTTATCTATTTCCATATTAAGCAACACTCATCAGCCGGCGAAGGCAGTCTTTATTTTATTGATGTAAAGCTTAAACCCGGTTCGGAGTTGTACGCTAATCGACCCACATTATACATTATAGTGTAAAGGATAGTCTTTTTCCTTTAATAGATTCATTCCAGCCCTCATTTCCATATACGCAGTTTCCATTCACAAAAGTTTGTTCGATGACGGCCGGGAAGCTGGCGCCTTCCAAAGGACTCCATCCACATTTATAAAGAAGATTGTCTTTACTAACGGTAGTGCTCCTGTTCAAGTCGGCTACAACCAAGTCTGCAAAATAACCTTCACGAATATAACCGCGGTCCTGTATGTGAAAACAATCTGCCACAGCGTGGCTCATTTTTTCAACGATCTTTTCCAGGCTGATTCTTCCTTCTTTATAATAATGGAGCATCATGAGCAAGGGATGCTGAACCAACGGAAGTCCTGCATGTGCGTGTTCATAATTACCTTCTTTTTCCGGGAGTAGATGCGGCGCATGGTCTGTTGCGATCACATCTAGCCGGTCATCCAGCAAAGCCTTCCATAAGGCCTCTTTGTTGCTAGCGGATTTGATTGCGGGGTTGCATTTTATTTTATATCCCAATTGTTCGTAATCACTTGCTGTGAAGTGAAGATGATGCACACAGACTTCGGCGGTGATCCTTTTCTCTTTTAAGGGCAACATGTTGCTAAACAATGCAAGTTCTTTCTCCGTGCTGATATGCAAGATGTGTAAACGGGTGTTGTATTTTTTTGCGATCTGGATCGCGGCCAGCGAAGATTCAAAGCAAGCATGGTCATCACGAACCAGGGGATGATCTGCAGGACTCAATGTATCCTTCTCGTTTTTCAACCGCTCGTAGTTTGCGCGGATGATCGTCTCATCTTCGCAGTGAGTTGCCACAAGCAACTCAGTTTCCCGGAAAATTTTTTCCAGCGTGCCGTAATTATCCACGAGCATATTTCCGGTGCTGGCACCCATAAATATCTTTACCCCACAAATGTCTTTTTTCAATGCATTTACTTTCAGCACTTCTTCCGCATTTGTGTTGCTCACCCCCATGAAGAAAGAATAATTCGCAAGCGAAGAAGCAGCACCGGTTTGGTATTTCTCTTCGAGCAGATCCACCGTTAACGTGTTTGGGATGGTATTGGGCATTTCCATAAAACTTGTAACACCGCCGGCCACAGCTGCCTTGCTCTCCGAGTAGATCGTCGCTTTGTGTGTCAAGCCTGGCTCGCGGAAATGCACCTGGTCGTCGATAACACCGGGCAGTAAAAATTTCCCTTCTCCATTCACCTCATTTACCTTTTCTTTTGGCGCAAGCTTTGCAGCAATTCGTTCGATCCGTTCGCCGCTTATGAGCACATCAGCTGTTTGGATAATTCCTTCATTTACTACGTTGATGTTCTTAAAAAGGTACTTTTGCATGAATTGAAAATATCGTGTCTTTTCGTTTACCTAAATGATTACAATGCAAATTATTAAAAGCTTCATTAAACTATTCGTTTTTATTTGCCCTCTTTCCGCTGCCGCCCAGTCTACCTATTTACCCCAGGGAGACAAAGGATATCAATTAGTAGATAGGCTTGAGATCAAGCAGGGAACAAACACTGATCTTAACTATTCTACCCTAAAGCCCCTCAGCCGACGCTTCATTGTGCGACAAGCAGAGTACCTCGACAGTGTTCGGAAAGCCGCCGACAGTGCAGGTGTTGAAGGTAGTGGGCACCCGAAACTCACGAGGATTGATGAGTACAATCTCAATAGTTTTTATATGAACAACACCGAATGGGTAACAGGTTCTAAAGAAAACTTTACCAGCCGAAAACCTATTCTCAAAACTTTTTATAAGAACAAGGCAAACCTGGTTGAAATAAATTCGAAAGACTTTTTCCTGGCGATCAACCCGATGTTAAACCTACAGGCGGGTAAAACAAATGGCAGTGACGCGTTAATGTTTGTGAATAGTCGTGGTGTTAGCGCCCGGGGTATGATCGGTAAAAAGATAGGATTCTATACAAGTATTACCGACAACCAGGAACGTGGTCCTTTATTCTTTCGGCAACGGGTAGCCGATTATAAGGCAGTGCCTGGAAATGGATTTTACAAATCTTTCAAAGCAACCGGACAAGATTATTTCGATGGCCGCGGTTATATCACCTTTAATGCAGCCAAGTATATCGACATTCAATTTGGTTATGATAAAAATTTTATTGGTAACGGCAACCGAAGCCTTTTCCTGAGTGACTGGGGCAACAGCTACTTGTTTTTAAAATTGAATACGAAGATCTGGAAGTTCAATTACCAGAATATTTTTATGGAGTTGATGCCACAGTTTGGAAGGGCGGGAGATACTTTGCTTGACAAGAAATATTCCGCAATGCATCACCTCAGCATCAACCTGACCAAGTGGCTGAATGTTGGTCTGTTTGAAGGGATAGTCTTTGGACGCAAGAATCATTTCGAATTTCAATACCTGAATCCAATCATTTTTTACCGGCACATTGAGGGCACAATCGGCAGCCCGGATAATGCACTGGCCGGGCTCGATTTCAAAGCCAATGTTGCTCACAGTTTCCAATTCTATGGTCAGTTTTTACTGGATGAATTTAAACTGGACCAAATCAAAGCAAATACGGGTTGGTGGGCAAACAAATGGGGACTTCAGCTTGGTTTGAAATACATCGATGCATTTAAGATCCCGAACCTCGATTTGCAAATTGAATCAAACACGGTGCGTCCATTTACATATTCCCACTATAACATGGTTGCGAACTATACGCATTACAACCAGCCATTGGCGCATCCACTTGGATCGAATTTCCAGGAGTTAATTGGAATTCTTCGCTACCAACCGGCGCCAAGATGGTATGTGAATGCGAAAGGGATCTACTATAAACAAGGATTGGATAGCCTGAATGGCAGGAACGTAGGTTTTAATATCTTCCGCGATAATGTTTCCCGCATGGGAGATTATGGATATGCGCAAGGTGGAGGCAGGGCCGCAAGCTGCTTCAACGCTTTTTTCCAGGTTTCATACGAAGTGCGTGAGAACTTGTACCTGGATCTTTCAAGCCAGTTTCGCCGCTACACGGTCGACAAAAATACCACCAATGCTTCGCTGCTTACTGCAGGCGTTCGTTGGAATATGGCCAGGAGAGAATATGACTTTTAAAAATTACACTATTACTTTAAAAGCCGCGACATTGTTGCGGCTTTTTTGTGGGCGGAGTTTATTCAACGGTGAGAGAGAATGAGATCATCCGTGAACTGATCTTATCGATGTTGTTGGAGAATTTAAGGCTGCTGTTTCGGCTATGAAGATTAGTTAAACCCCAACTAACTTTAAGTTCGGGAGACAACACGAAATAAGGAAAGTAGAGGTGAAACCCAATGCCACCTTCCACACTGTAATCAAACTTATTTAATTTGATCAGGTCTTCGGCATTCGTCTTCCCGGCATTTGAAGCCATGTCGTAATCAAACTTCACACCACCGATTGTGTACACTTTAAAGTTATCGATCCGGTCACTGCTGAATTTGATCTGCAACGGAAGCGTAAGCGTAATTGACTGAACTTTCTTGATGGTTAAGGGCGTTTCGCCAACGGGAAGGTCTGGATACGTCAACGCGTACTCGAAGGCTTTTTCACTGAAGGTTAAATTAAGCGGGTAGGTTCGCAGGTCGAAGTGCGGGCTCAGGTTTAAATTGACCAGCCAGGCCAGGTTAATACCGGTACTGTTGATGCTTTCAATGACCATCACACTGTCCTGGTTTAAGAACATGGGATGATGGGTGAAATTAAAATGCGATTTGTTCATCCCAAGGTTGATACCAAAATGAAAGCGCTTGCTGTCATGATCGGGCAGGTTTAATCCGCCCTGGCGCAACTGTGCAAAGCTGGTAAATGGGAGGATAAGTAAAATGAAAAAAGTCTGAATTATTTTATTCCGCAATAAAGGCTGCATATTCCAAAGCTCAAGGGTTTACAATAAGTGTTTGTGTATCCCAGGTTGTCTAAGATAGATGTAAAGTTTTCTCCTTCAGGAAATTTTTTAATTGATTCGTCGAGATATTTATATGCGTTGCGGTTCTTTGAAAATATTCTTCCGGCACCCGGTGCAACCACATTCATGTACACATTATATAGTTGCTTGATGCCAGGCGCTTTTGGTTTGCTGAATTCCAGTACAACAAGTTTACCACCGGGTTTCAAAACCCGTTTAATTTCGGAAAGACCTTTCTCTAATTGCTGGAAATTACGAACACCGAAAGCTACAGTTACTGCGTCAAACGATTCGTCCTGAAAACTTATTGTTTCGCTGTCGCCATTTAACAATTCAATGTGAGTCTTCAGTCCTGCCTTAGCAACCTTCTTCCTTCCTAACGCCAGCATACCATCACTGATATCAATTCCAATGATGCGCTCAGGTTGCAAAATACGTGCCGCCATAATTGCCATATCGCCTGTACCAGTGGCTACATCCAGAATTTTTTTCGGACGGAGATCTTTTAGTTGACGTATGGCTTTTTTTCTCCATTGGATGTCGATGCCTGCACTCAGGAACCTGTTCAGGAAATCATACCGATGCGCAATGTTGTCGAACATGTCGGCAACCTGTTCTTTTTTAGAAAGTTCAGAGTCAGCTAATGGGACAACCTTATCGTGTGCATATTCTGTCATGGAGTTGCAAAGATACGGCAGATGCCCCACACGATTTAAACGGGCCGGCAGTTACAGCCGTCGAGATTTCAGCGGAACAAAACAATGATCGGTAGACAGCAGTTAGCTGGGGAGAGTGCGGACTTCTTTTATCAAAGGCACATCCGCCTATCTTTGCAGGATGCTCATTAAGTCAGCGAAATATATTGTTAGTAGCCCGGATTACGAGAAATGTCCACCGCCAGATAAGAAGGAGTATGCGTTTATCGGGCGGAGCAATGTTGGTAAATCTTCGCTGATCAATATGCTTTGCAATAACGATAAGCTTGCCAAGACTTCCGGCACGCCGGGAAAAACCCAGCTTATCAACCATTTTGAAATAGTGAGTGTACCTGAACAGACTGCCCAACTTTCAAAGGCGCAGGCTAACGGTACGCGCTGGTACCTCGTAGATCTGCCAGGATATGGTTTTGCAAAAGTGAGTATTCGCAGCCGGCGGAGGTGGGAACAAATGATTGAAAATTACCTGCGAAAAAGGGAGAACCTAAAAATGGTCTTTGTACTGATCGACTCACGACATTCACCACAGAAAATAGATCTTGATTTTTTGAATCAACTCGACACCTGGGAAATTCCTTTTGCACTTGTATTCACAAAAGCCGATAAAGAAACCCAGGCAGTGGTTGCGAAAAATGTAAAATTATTCCTGAATACCATGCGCAAGACCTGGCAGTTTCTTCCGCAACATTTTGTGACCAGTGCAAACAAGAAATTAGGAAAGGATAAGATCCTCAAGTTGATCGAAGAGAAAAATGAAGAGTAGCCAATCTTTACCTGGTGAAGTATTCGCAGGCCAGGGCAATATTCCTCGTCGCTTTTAAAAGAAAATCGAAGTCGATGGTTCCAAATTCATCGTCGACGGAATGATAATAATCGTCTGCGGGCGAGGTACCCATAATTGTAAAAGCTGTTTTTATTTTACGCGACAAGGGGTAATGATCACTCCGGTATTCCAATTGTTCCTCAGAGTATGTATCCGCACCAAAAAATTTCTCTGCCGGGTTTCCATTAAATTTCCCCAGGGTTGTATTCAGCTGCTTGCGCAGATGATGATTCCCAAGTGCCACGATGTAACAACGCTCATTTGTTGGCCGGCCGAGCATTTCAAGGTTAATCGCGGCCTTCACCGTTTTGCTTTTCAATTTTTTTGCATAGGCGGTAGAACCCACTAAACCCATTTCCTCGCCGGAAAAAGCGATGAAAACCAGGTTGTACCGGTTATGGGTATTCGCCGCATAATACTTCGCTAATTCTAATATCGCTGCCACACCGGTTGCGTTGTCGTTTGCGCCATTATAAATTTCGTCCTCTTTATCCGGAGGTTCCATATAAGTAAGGTTTTTACCTTTTCCAAGGTGATCATAATGGGCAGAGAAAATTATGGATGAATCTATTTGCCAGCTTGCCGGTAAAAAACCAATCACATTGAGTCCTACGGTTTTTTTACCCTGGCCTGGTACCGGGAAACTATCAAACCACCCAGTCGTTCCCGGGAGGGGGGTCAACCCGGCACGCATCATTTTATCAGCAATAAAGTAAGCGGCTTTCTCCGCACCGATGGTGCCGGTCAAGCGGCCTTCCAGACTGTCAGAGGCAAGGACAGCCAGCGTTTCCTGTAGCGAAGTTTTCGTAATGATACTGTCGGTCTTGTGCTGAGCAAACAACACCGGCGAAGCACATAATGCAATCAATAGCCAGCAGGTTTTCATTGAGTATGATAGTGAAGTGATGCTCAAACTGTCATTAATGTAAAAACCACCCGGTGCGTGAAATTGCAGCGGATGGTTCATTTTTTATTTAAATATTCTATGATTCTAAGGTTACTTTTTCCATCACATCACCACCACGGATTTCGTCTAATACTTCGAATCCCCCCGTAAGCTTTCCAAAACACGTATGCACCCCATCCAGGTGTTTCGTATTGTCGCGGTTGTGACAGATGAAGAATTGAGAACCGCCAGTGTTGGGTCCACGATGCGCCATAGAAAACACGCCGCGATCATGCACCTGCTTGGCACCTTTTGTTTCACACTGAATTGTGTAGCCAGGTCCACCGGCACCCGTTCCATTAGGACATCCACCCTGAACCATAAAGTTGGGAATCACGCGGTGAAAACTAAGGCCGTTATAAAATCCTTTCGAAATCAACGTTTTAAAATTCTCAACCGCGATCGGTGCAGCATCATCATACAATTCAAAACTCAGCACACCTTTATTGGTCTGTATCTGTCCTTTGGTTAAATTTTGTTCGCTCATATAAAAATATTTTTTGTTGATCGCAAAGTTATTCTATCTCTTACAATATCCTCGATAGGGAAAGTTAATAATCAGCAGCAATGGAATTTCTTTTTTTAAGTGGATCGACCACAACAGTTGAGTAAAATTTGCGGAAAGCGAGAAGAGTATTTTGGGAAAGGGCGTCGGCTGCCCAGTTCTTACTTATGACTGTAAGAACATTCCTAATAAAAAAAGGTTGTTTAATTCACAACCTTGTTAGCGCAACTGCTGCTTGCGAAAGCTTCCGGCTTGGCTTTAAAAGCGAAACCCATTCCCAGGATATAGCCCATGGCTTCCCGTAATGCTTCATTACTTTTAAAATGGGGATTGGTGTTGATGTCTGCATGCACTTCCATATCGACATCATAGGTAGTGAACAGATCACAGAGCTCATAGGCTATCTCGATACTTTTTGCCACTTCAACCAGCATACGTTCTTTGATGCTGTACTTCAGCAATGTTTTTTCGTTGTGAATGAACATAAAGCCTCCATGGCCTTCTCTCAGAAAAACGATGACGGTAGCAAACTCTGTTTCTTTGCCTTTCACCTGGCTGTCGGTTCCGATACAGACTTTTAAATGAAAGCCTGCCCGTGTTTCTCTTTTGATTGTTTCTTCCACCGCATGTTTGATGGGCAATTGGATGGGATCACCATTGAATTTTCTCCATAACATATAAAAGGGGTTTTCTAAAGTTACGGAAATAACCAAACCAACACAAACGGCAGTGGATAGCCGTAATGGTAAATTAACACTCAACTGAAAAGGCCACGCAGACTGGATTTGAGCAAATAAAAAGGGCCAGCCCCTTACGCTGACCCTTTAACTTACACATGAATCTACCTTACTGATTTTTAAAAATGCCTTGCGGCGATTTGTATTTTAGAGTTTAAATGATCTTTTAAAAAAGGACCAGCCCCTTACGCTGGCCCTTTAACTTACACATGAATCTACCTTACTGTTTTATAATTCGTTCTGTTTGTTTTTCGTTGTTGCTGATCATTTGTATCACATACATTCCTGCCGGAAGCCGCTGCATGTCAACCTGGTTGAAGCCTGCCTGCCCGCTACCTTTTGCAAGCATACCGCCATTGGAGTTCATCAATTGATAAACAAATTGTTCATTCGCATTGATGCGTAGCTGGTTATTCACGAACGTGGCTACTTCAAACGGTTTGCCTTTACCTGTAGCTTTTAACAAAATGGTGTTGGAATAAAAAGGCTGCGCAGATGAGGTGCTTGCCTTCAGGCGGTAAAAAATTTCACCGGTGATTTGCGGCGTGTACGCAAAGCTGTTAGTACTCCCCGCTACACGCGCCACTGTTTTATAAACAATACCATCCTTTGAGCTTTCCAACTCGCTTGCCTGGATGGGTTCATCCGATACAATTTTCCAGTTCAGCAGGTGTTTGTTATTATCTGATCTGCCCGTGAGGCTAATATCATGGATGGGTAGTACTCCACTGGTGGCTGCACTGATCCCGTAAGAGCCAAGGCTTCCATAATCTCCCACATTTCCATTGCCCGTTCCATCGACAACCAGGTAATAAGTTCCGCTGTTTAAAACGGTGTCGATCGAAACATTCATCATCGCCGCAGGATCATAAGTACGCATCAATTCTTTCTGCGCATTATACATTGACACTTTGATGTCGAGATTGGCTCCCTGGTAAGAGGCATCAACACTGAATGGTTTCACACTGATATTGATCGCCGAATTTGCAGCGAAAATAATTTTAAAAGCATCCTGGTCATTGCTTGTAGTGATCACCCCTGGAATGCTTACACCAGTCAGCGGTACAGATGTCGTACTTGTATTGAAATCATTGCCATAGTCATCCGGGCGGAAGCCAAAGCCATTTTGACTCGTGATGATTGAAAGATTGTCTTGCGTGCTTGCACAGCCATAAGGTGTAGGGCCGTCGTTCCAGCCAGTCATGTTGCGATAATAACTGTTACCCATTATCGGGGCCCAGGCATTTACACCGGTTCCGATACCATCATTATAAGTTGCTGTCAGGTTACAGGTGCCGTCATATTTTGACTGATGTGATAGGCCTACTGAATGACCACTTTCGTGGGAACAGCACTCCGCAACCATTTTTGCATTATTGGGTCCAAGACGGTCTGTGAAAACAAACGCCGGTGTATCGTCGCCCCATTTGAAAGAGCCGGTAAAAGAAACACCACCCACACCTGCAAACCAGCTACTCGTTGGCGTTATCACCAGCCGGATCCTTTTGGAAAGTGGCGCTGCCAAAAATTTTGTCAATTCGGTTGTGATGTTGATATCAAACGGCCGGTAATCTTCAGCCACGCGATTAAATATTTCGGTTATTTGTCCGTCGGTCATTCCCGCAGGAGCACAAGTGAAAGCAACTCCGCCATTCCAGTAAGCACTGTTTACATTGTGACCATCAAAATCAAGATAAATGGTTGCTGATGCAGTTGACAAGCTGTTCAAATTTGGAAGGCTGTATGCGTTCAAAGATGTAATAAATGTGAGTAACAGCAGTAGGGGTGCAGTTAGCTTTTTCATGTGGTGGATTTTAACCGGTTAAGGGCCGGTGGTTAGGTAAGGATTAGGTAGCGTTGCCTTTTAAAGGCTACAATCTGTAAGCGTATTTGCAGTACCAATTTTAACTAGCTGGTACAAGCCGTTCTGAATTTTTTTAAGTTCGAAACCATCATCGAAAAGTGGGTTAAAAATTCGACCAACAAATGAAATACTATGATTTTCAGACTGCCGTGAAATAGAGATCAGCGTATTGTTATACGCGGGTAATTTGATCACGAGCGTTTGAAGGTTATCATATTTTACAAGGTTGCTCGTTACAGTTCCTGAAAGTTTTGTTGACGCGCTAACAGGCAACTCGGCCTGCTGTCCCTGGGACAAAACAAATAAGTTATGGAGTTGTGCTTCGCTGAGTTCTATTTTTGCTGGAAGACTGGCAAAAAGCTGCGGTTTCCCGGAGCGTTTGCTTTGTGCATTGCTGGTAACTGCATGTAGGGTAAGCAGTACCAAACACAAGGTGGTTGTGAAGGTTTTCATGGTTCAGATTTTGGATGTTGGCTACAAGCAACCTGGCGATTGATTGTAGTAGAAGTAAAACGGTGATTGCAGAAAAATATTATGCAACACATCCAAAAAAAGAACCATCGATATGGTTTTGAAAGTCAAACTTAGTATTGGCCTGTGCTCAACATCACCAGCGTACAAGCTTCCATAGATTTAATATTTTTTTCAGCAGCTAGGTCTGCAAGTTCATCATTCTCCGTCCCGGGATTAAAGATGATCCGTTTTGGTTCCAGGGAAAGGATGTAATCATAATACTCTTTCTGCCGGCTTGGGTTGAGGTATAAGGTGACGGTATCAACCGCTTCAAATGGTTTTTTTTCAGTCTCTATCTCTGTACCACCAATGCTGCCCTTACGAAGACCGATCGCCACCACCGGGTGCTGGTACGCATTTAGTTTTTGAACAGCCAGGTAACTATACCGTGACGGATTTTGACTTGCCCCGATCACTAAGGTTTTCTTCTTACTCATTTCGAATGTTTATGATGATCACAAAAATCGTTGCCGGATTGATGGGCCAGGCACCATGCAGGTTTCTTTTTGGCCAAACCATTTATACCGGTTACGTGCAATCACATTATAAATGTAATTCCTGATAGGTAAGGGTACAATAATAAAGCCATAAAATACAGGCCAGGCGCCTGGAAAATACCGGCAAACGCGAAGGGCCCCAGTGGAACGACTAAACGCTTTGCCATCCTCAATGAAAATGAAACTGTCTAAACTTATTGTTGAAAGTTTGTATTGTGCAAGCAGCCGCTGACCAGTTTCGGATTGCAATGTTGCAAAGCGAATTTGTGCAGCTTTATTTTTCCTGATCACAAAGTTGACCGTGCTGTCGCAAAAATTACAAACACCATCGAAAAGTATAATTGGAGCTTCTGTCATCGTTTTAAAATTTGTAGTGAATTGTCGTCTTTTTCCTGGCTGTTAATTACCAAACAAATGATAGGCGCTGCGGGGTCTTGCTAATAATTTCTTCAAGCGCCGGCGCAAGTGTTTCATAGCGAAAGCGAAACCCGGTAGCCTGGATACGCGAAGGCAAGACCCACCTGCTCTTCAAGACCAATTCAGCTTCTGTCCCGATGATCCTGCCACCCATTTTTAACATCCAGCTAAACGCCGGAAGCCCAAACCGGGTGCCTGTTGCCTCCCGTAATGTTTTCATAAAAACAGCGTTGGTGATAGCACCGGGGCTGCTGCAATTGTAGATCCCTTCCAACTCCGTATGCTCGGCGATCCAGTCGATCATCCTGCAGGTGTCGTGAATGTGGATCCAACTATACATTTGTTCACCGTCTCCCTGCCTGCCGCCGAGTCCAAATTTTAAGAGGTTGAAATAAGGAACCATCACACCACCGGCACCAAGCGTAATAGCCATACGCAGGGCGGCCTTGCGGGTAAAAGGCGTACGTTGTTCCATAAAAGTATGTTCCCATAATTGACAAACCTGTACGGAGAAGTCATCCGCGAAATCTGTAAAACTTTCATCTCGTGGCGTACTCGTTGCGTGTGGATAGATGGTAGCGGAAGCAGCGTTGATCCAGAGTTTCGGTGGGTGCACCGCCTTCCTGATAGCCTCGCCAAGCAGTTTGGTGGGTTCTGTTCTGCTGCTAAAAATTTCTGTTTTATTTTTTTCAGTGTACCGACAGTTCACGGATTTCCCGGTTAGGTTGATAAGCAATTCGGCGCCCTCTAATTCCGATGTCCAATCCCCCAGATGAAGCGCATCCCATTTTACAAAGCGAAGGTTTGACCGCACTTCCTGCTCCACAGAATTTTGACCATGATTATTTGCTTCCTGGCCTGGCAGTTGCCTGCCGAGAATTATAATTTCATTCCCACGGCCAAAGTAGTTACAAAGTTCCTGGCCTATAAATCCGGATCCGCCGGCTATAATGATCTTTTTATTTCTCATGGTGAAGGTTAATTTGAAAGGAGAAATTGAAGCATCGCAAGGATTGAAATCGCGTTGACGATCGCTACCAAGGGGTAAGCCGTCAGTATTTCCGCATATTTCATGCGGCGCCTGTATTCGCGAAGCATGAGGAAAAATATTGCAAGGGCTACACCATCATTAATATCAGCATTGCAGTAGCCGGTAAGCATGTTGAACAATACGAGTGGCATAAAGAGCAGCAGGCAACTAACCGCCAACATATTTATTTGTCCCAGGTAAATTGTTCCATGGCGTTCCCCCAACAAGATAGCCACCATGCAATTAACCAGGACGACCGCCGAGTGTACACCGACTACTCCTGGTAGAGAAGTATGACTAAAGAAACCAGCCTGTAAAACAAACCGGTGCAAAGGAATTAGGAGTATCGTATTGATCACCAGGAATATGGCTAAGAAAGCCACACGGTAGCGTAAATTAAATGTTGGCGCACAATCATAGCCGGTAGGGTTACTGTTTACAGCCAGGATCAATCTCCGGTTGTAGGAAATGAGGCGATAGGCCTTCCAGAGCAACCATTTGACAGGACGGAGGTGCCCACATTTTTTAACAAGTGAAAACCTGCTTCCAACAATTTCAAGCAAGGCATCAACGCCATACCACACTTTTTTTGTAGAAAGATCGACGAACGGTATTTCGTCCACGCTTCTCTCCAGGTCGACAATCTCCAGGAATGCGGGTTGAGCACTATCAAAACTTTTTCTTCCTTCTGTTTCGATGAGCCCGGCATTTACGAAAACCTTAGAATAACCCCGGCACAACGGGCAGGCATCATCGTAAATCAGGGTTTTGGTTGAATGGGACATGACTGTAAGTATTATTTGAGGACTGAAATAGGGCGTTGCATTTTGACGGATACCTCGTAGTAACAAAGCCAGGTATAATAAATGGCCATGAACGGAGCGGTGAAGATGAGGATCCAGAATGATCCGATTGGCAGGGTGATCAAGCTAACCAGGGTGATCCAATGGTAGATATAACGGCTGCCATATTTATAAGTCAGGCAACTGTTCCAGGCATGTATGATCATGCTGATCACCTGCCAGCCGCCTACAATAAAATAAGCAAGAATGAAACCTTTTTCCTGCTCAAAAAGCGCATACACGCAGGAAGAAATGATGAGGAGAATATTAAGTATAAGATCGAAAATTTTGAACCGTTTCATAAACGTATATTTTAAACTTTCAGAAAACTTTGAAAATTATGGTGGAAATAAAAGCCGCAAAGCGGCTACCAGTTTAAGTGGTTAGTTTATTTAAAGATTTTCAACAACCCGCCGAGAAACCAGCTCTCATCTGCCTTTACCATCATGTCTAACATTTGGTCAGCCTGTTTACCAAATTTCCTAATGCCGGAAACAGTCTCCACGAATTGTTTTACCTCCGGATCCTTTTTATCTCCGTCAATGTGTTCCAATTGGGCGAGTAATTTTAGCATGGGATCCAGCTCCCGTTTCTTTCTCTCCTTGATAATTTGAGTGGCTACTTTCCAGATGTCTTTTTCAGCAGTGAAAAATTCTTTGCGCTCCCCGGGGATAAGCACCCGGTCAACTAAGCCCCAACTGATAAGGTCGCGAATGTTCATATTTACGTTTCCACGGCTCACCTCTAACTGCTCCATAATATCGTCCTGGCTTAAGGGTTGCGAACTTGTCATGAGCAATGCATGCACCTGGGCCATCGTCCGGTTGATACCCCAATGGGTTCCAAAGGCGCCCCAGCTGCTGATAAATTGTTGCTTTGCTTCGGTAAGTTTCATGATGGTGATTTTGAATGTCAAAGATAACCATATTTCTGAACTTTCAAAAAATATTGAAAGTTTATTTTGAATGATGCGGAAGAGAATTGTTGAATAACATTTGAAGTTGACGAGCCGCCGGATAGCAGCGGAAAGCCCGGAACGTAGTGAGGACTTGCAGCGGATAGCCGGGACTGAACTCAACGGAAGGTATACGGTCGCCGGCGCGTACCCGCTGGTGTTATAGCCAAAAAAAAGCACCGGTTATTAGCCGGTGCAATCTATTGAATCTGGTATCCGTTACACCAACATGGTGACAGGGTTTTCCAGGAATTTTTTCAAGGTTTGCAGGAATGCGGCACCTACCGCGCCATCCACACTGCGGTGATCGCAGCTGAGCGTAAGTTTCATAATGTTAACGACGCCAAAACCATCACCTTTTTTAACAACTTTTTCTTTGATGGCTCCAACTGCAAGGATCGCACTGTCAGGCGGGTTAATGATAGCGGTGAATTCTTCGATATCCATCATGCCGAGGTTGGAAATGGTAAAGGTGTTACCACTGAATTCGGCGGGTTGCAACTTTTTATCTTTTGCTTTACCGTACAACTCTTTTGCATCCGCTGCAATCTGCGATAAAGATTTTTGGTCTGCAAAACGGATCACCGGAACGATCAAGCCTTCAGGAAGGGCAAGCGCAGAACCGATGTGAATGTGCTGGTTGTGACGAATGAAATCTCCCATCCAGCTACTGTTAACATCCGGGTGCTGACGAAGCGCCATGGCGGCGGCTTTGATGATCATATCATTAAAGGAGATCTTAACCGGGCTTACTTCGTTCATGGCTGCCCGTGAGCTCATGGCCTGGTCCATGTTGATCTCCATGGTGAGGTAGAAATGCGGCGCGCTGAATTTGCTTTCGCCCAGGCGACGGGCAATAACTTTTCGCATTTGCGTTAGCGGAGTGTCGGTAAAGCTTTCCTGGCCGATTGCAGTAAACGCTGCGGCCTTGGCTGCCGGTGCTGCTGCGGCTTTTGCCGGCTGAGCTGCCGGTGCTGCTGCGGGAACATAGCTATCAATATCTTTTTTGGTAATTCTTCCATTGTCACCGGTTCCACTCACTTTTGAAAGATCGATGCCTTTATCCGAGGCAAGTTTCTTTGCAAGTGGCGAAGCTTTAACTCTTCCATTGGAAGCAGCAGCTTCTGGAGCCGGAGCTGAATCGGCCTGGGCCGGCGCAGCATCAGCCGCTTCAGTTTTTTCGGCAGCAGGGGCGGCAGTACCTGTGTTTGCACCTGATTTCTCAGCGGCAACATAGGCACTTACATCTGTACCTGCTTTCCCAACAATGGCAATGATCTCGTTGATCTTGGCAGCGCTGCCAGCTTCAACTCCTATATATAGTAAGGTGCCTTCTTCATATCCAACCACTTCCATGGTTGCTTTATCGGTTTCTACATCGGCTAATACATCATCACTTTTAACCTGGTCGCCCACTTTTTTATTCCAGGCTACGATCTTTCCTTCTGTCATGGTATCGCTCAACAACGGCATGCGGATTTCTTTAGCGCCGGCAGGGAGTTCAACTTTTCCCGCAGCAGGAGCTTTTGCAGCAGGAGCAGGCGCAGCTTCAGTTTTTGCAGGTGCTGCGCTCTCGGCAGCAGGAGCAGGAGCAGCAGCAGGTGATTCATTTCCACCGGCAGCTTCCAGGGCTGGTTTAAAATCTTCACCTTCTTTACCAACTACAGCCAGGATTCCATCAACCTGGGCAGGTTTTCCTTTTTCTACCCCGATATATAATAAGGTGCCATCATTATAACTTTCAAGCTCCATTGTTGCTTTATCTGTTTCTACTTCCGCCAGTAAATCGCCGGATTTTACCTTATCACCCACTTTTTTGTGCCACTCTACAATTATACCCTCTGTCATGGTATCACTCATACGGGGCATGCGAATCACTTCTGCCATAATTGATAATTTCTATTGTTTTAAAATGGAAGTCGAAATTAATGTAAAAAAGGCAATATACTTCCTATTGTTGCCTTCAATTGGATATCAAATTCGATTACATTCCTGGCTGGCCAGGCATAGATCTGCCCCGATCCGGATATGTGTTTCACGAACGAAAAAACTGCCTGGATGCTTTACTCGATTTCAAGTTTTAGGCGATCACGAAGTTCTTTGACCAGGGGATATTCTTCAATGATTTTGAGGTATTGTTGTTTCCGGTTCAAGACAACCTCGGTTGGTTCGTCCTTTTCAGCTTGTTCCTTTACGATGACCTGGTAAACCAGGAGGCGATTATTAAAATAATCCTGCAGGTGAGTGACAAGGTCTGCTCGTTCTACTTCGATGAAGGCCTTGTGTATTTCACCCTGGGTGATGATCTCAATGGTATTGTTATCGATAACGTTGAGGGTGGCAAGCTTGAAATTGGTAACAGCAGAATGATTACTTTTTTTGCGCAGCTTTTCAATAAACAGTCCCCAGGCGCTATGCAATTCTTCCTCGGTGATCGGCTTCACTTCGGGTCCGCCAATTTTATTTTTCTGCGCTATCTGCTGGCGAATATTGTTGAGTGACCCGAGGCCGGTTCGCACTTCTGAAGATGCCACCCGTGATTCGGCCGGGGCTGATCTTACAACCGGTTTCTCCGGCGCGACGATCGTGATGGAAACAGGCTGGGCTGGCTGCTCGATGATCAATTTGGCAACCGGTTGCCTGGTCTCTGCTGGTGTTGACGCAGGTGACGCTTTCGCCAGCATCGGTTGCAACGCTTTAAACGCCACGGTTTTTACACCATCAATTAGTTTTTTTTTACTTACAACGCCATCGTTGTTTACCAATTCCAATGCCTGTTGCAGGTAACTGAGTTTAATGATGGTAAGTTCGACGTGCAATCGTTTATTGCGGGCTTGTTTGTAATTGATCTCCGCATCGTTTAACACATTGAGGGCACTGATGATATATGCGGGAGAAATTTTTTGAGCTGTTTGAAGGTATTTCTGTTTGAAGTCTTCGGCAACTTCGAGAAGTAGGGCAACCTTGGCATCGCGACTCACCAGCAGGTTCCGCAGAAATTCCGCGAAGCCATTCAACACCAGGTCTCCCTCAAAACCTTTGCGATTAATTTCATCAAACATCAACAATGCGCCACCCATATCCTGTTGCTGAACATAATCCAGCAGCTTGAAATAATAATCTTCATCGAGGATATTGAGGTGTTCAAGCGTGTTCTTATAAGTAACAGCTCCGTTGGTGAAGCTGACAATCTTGTCCAGGATACTGAGCGAATCCCGCATGCAGCCTTCACTTTTTTGCGCAATGACGTGCAAGGCAGTTTTTTCCGCGGTGATCGTCTCTTTTTCACAGATCTCCTGCAGGTGTTCAACCGTGTCATTATTGGTGATCCGCTTAAAATCGAAGATCTGGCAGCGGCTTAATATGGTCGGGAGTATCTTATGTTTTTCGGTGGTTGCCAGGATAAAGATGGCATATGGAGGAGGCTCTTCCAGGGTTTTAAGAAAGGCATTGAAGGCGGACGAACTTAACATGTGAACCTCATCTACTATGTATACCTTATATTTCCCCGCCTGCGGTGCAAAGCGAACTTGTTCTACCAGGCTCCGGATATCATCGACAGAGTTGTTGCTTGCCGCATCCAATTCGTGGATATTCAATGAAGTTCCTGCATCAAAAGAAACACAACTGTTGCACGTGTTACATGCTTCGCCTTCCTTGGTTTGGTTTTCGCAATTTATGGTCTTGGCCAGGATCCTGGCGCAGGTTGTTTTTCCAACGCCCCGCGGTCCACAAAACAAGAATGCGTGCGCCAGCTGATTATTTTTGATCGCATTTTTTAAAGTGGTAGTGATGTGTGCCTGACCAACAACTGTTGAGAAATTTTGCGGCCGGTATTTACGTGCTGAAACAATAAAATTATCCATTTTCCTCCTTCGATATTTGGAATTCGTTTGTCAAAAGATCCTGCTGCAAGTTATGAAAGACTTTAGGTTCCGGTATGCGCCGGGCTCGAATGTGGATACTATCCAGCAATCCGAGATTGATTAAAGTAGCATCGGGTGCCGTTTAAATTCCCGGCTCCGGTCAAACAGAAACCGGTATGTAACCAGGTTACGGCTACGGAATGTTTCACCAAGGCTCTCGGCTATATTGATCATCTTCGGATTGAAATCCCCGATCCATTGCATTTCATACTTGGTATAGTGGACATTTGGCTGCTGGATAAGTTTCGCAGATTCACCGATCACATAGGCATCGATTCCTTTCCCCTGCCATTCCGGTACAACTCCAAATACGATCCCATTAAAGTGTGTGTTGGGTGTAAACCTCTTGACCCATAAAAATTTTAATTTATGTAACAGGTCGAACTTACCGTTGAGGTGCTTAAACCATTGGTTCAGGTCGGGCATGTTTACAAACATCGCAATGGGTTCTTCTTTGTGGTAGGCAAACCAAACAAGGATCTCATCCATTACGGGTTTCATCTTCGTGAACAATAAGAGTACCTGCTCTTTCGACATTTGCTTCATGCCGCCATGGCCTGCCCAGGCCTTGTTGTAGATCGTGGTAAAATCAACGGCAAATTTTTCCAACTGGTCTTTTTTGATGTGTTTAGAATTGAACTCAGGGTTTTTATCAAAAACAGCATGGCGATCGATGATCTTTTTTTCAAGCGGCGCCTTCGGGTGAAGCCCGAAACAAACCTGGTTGAAAAATAGCTGGAAACCGTAATTTTCAAAGAGTTCCTGGTAGTAGGGGGGATTGTAATTCATACAATACAACGGTTCATCGAAACCTTTTGTCACAAGTCCCCACCACCGGTCACGTTCGCCGAAATTGATGGGTCCATCCATTGCTTCTATACCCCGTTGTGCCAGCCACTGCCGGGCATGATCAAACATTAAGTTCGCAGCTGCCTGGTCATTGATGCATTCGAAAAAACCGACGCCACCCACAGGCACGTCATCACCTTTGTTCTTATATTTTTTATTAACGAATACGGCTATGCGCCCGATAAATTGCCCTTGATCATTTGCTAAGATCCAGCGATCCACTTCTCCAAAGCGGAAAGCCTTGTTCTTTTTAGCGTCAAAAACCTCGTTAATATCTTTATCAAGCGGGCGGATCCATTTGGGATCTTTCCTGTACAACTGCACGGCGACATCGAGAAAGTCAGTGGCAGTTTTTTTATCTTTTACCGGGATCAGCTTCATAATATGAACCTGCAAAATTAGGCGATTAAAGGACAGCCATCTTCAAAAATCCGGTCTCACGTCATCCTTCTTTAAATTAGCCAGGCTTAGCTGAAAACCCTGGTACCCCGGTAGGGATTTGAACTTTGGTAGTTGAACCGCCTTAACCAACACGAGTGTGTGGGGCCTTGCAAACCACCTCGGAATTTGTTTATATTTATGCTGCCTAGCAAGGTTACACAAAAATGCCAGAGTCGGTCTACATATCGTCCACTTTCAATGACCTGAAACAGTTCAGGCAGGCAATCATTAATTGTATCGTATCGCTTGGAGATTACTATAAGCCGATGTCCATGGAATTCTATGATGCGGCCGATGTGCACTTCGTAAAAAAATGCCTGGATGATGTGGAGGCCTGCAATATCTATATCCTCATTCTTGGGAAACGCTATGGCTATATTCCCAAAGGCTTTACAAAGTCGATTACCGAAATGGAATATGAAAAAGCGAGGGATTGCCAGCGGGCCGGTAAATTCAAAGAAATTCTTGTCTTCAAGGTCGGAGATCTCTGTAACACTTACGTGTACCAGGAGAGTGATCCCAACTTTGTCGCCTATCAACAGGAATTCCTTTCGGAGGTAAACGAACGGCTTTCACCCAAACCTTTCGAGAGTGAGGCTGAGTTAGCCCTGCAGGTTTCGCATGCCTTGATGAAGCGCTTATTCAAACTGGTACGAATGGGAGAGAAGATCATTCCACCCGACAAAGACGCCACCTTGTGTTACTGTGATCGAAATGCGCCGATCACAAGCCTGAAAACAAATGTGCTGCTGAAAAAGAAGAAGGTATTTTTTGTGCAGGGAAACAGGAAGACTGACTTCCCTGGCGGGATCGTGAAGCGTTTTGCAAAGTATAGCTTAGGTTCTTATAACAAGATCGAACCCCTGATAAAGATCACGGATCTTATAACTTCCAACGATGCCGAAAGTAACCAGGTGTCTTCTTTTTGGAACATCCTGGAATACCTCAGTCTTTCACCTGACGAAAGCAACACCAGCTTTGAAGGTTTTCTCAACGAGCTCTCCCGCATGAAGGCAACTAAGGTGATCCTTCCATTTTATTATGATTTTACTTTTGAAGATGATTCCGCGAAGCTGACCTCCTTCGTTGAGTTTGCAAACCTGCTGTTTACAGAATACGAAAAGACGCAACGCAGTTTCCAGCTTTTTTTTATCACCATCATTTACAGCGACCGGCCCGACTACACAGCTATCCAGGAAATACTCAAAAACTTCCCGGTAATGAACAAGCTAAGCGCATTCATCGACAAACTTCAACCTGTGCCGGAGGGTGACATCATTGATTGGATCGAGAGGTTCATTACACCAATTGAATTTTCTTCTTCCTTATACAATGAATATTTCAAAGACCAGCTCAAAAGCAGCTACAATATGCAGGATGTGAATATCGTGCTGGCACAGATCATCGAAGATCTTGGAGAGGGCACGCCAACCATTCAGAAATTCTTATAACTAACCATATGCTTTTACAACTAGTACCCCCGTTTGAAGATTATTACAAACCGAGTAAGGAATTGCTGGCCGCGGTCAACACTGCCCTTTTTCTCCAGCGCCCATTGTTATTGTCCGGGGAACCTGGTACCGGCAAAACAGAGTGTGCGAACTTTGTTGCCCGGCAATTGAAAAAGGCTTACCCAGGTAACTTCAGGAACGCAAAGGCGCTCCGTTTTAATACGAAATCGGTTTCACAGTCCACAGACTTGTTTTATGGCTATGATGCGGTTGCACACTTCGGAGATAAGTCGAACCGATTGAAAGAATCCTTTATCACTTTCAACAGTCTCGGTATTGCTTTGCTGTGTACGCAGGCGCCGAAAGATGAGTGGTCACGATTTCATAATTACCAGGCGGAGGTTTTCGATAAGAAGCCATCCTTTGGATCTGTTGTTTTGATCGATGAGATCGATAAAGCCCCCCGGGATTTTCCGAATGATTTGCTCAGCGAATTAGAAAAACCTCCGTTCAAATTTTCCATTAAAGAAATGGCAGACCTGGAGATTGCGCAGAATGCGGAGATGCCGATTTTTATCATCATCACGAGCAACAACGAGAAAGGGTTACCAGATGCTTTTTTACGCCGGTGCGTCTTCCATCACATAAATTTTCCTGACAGCGCTGCTCTTGCTGATATTGTAAAAGCAAACCTGGGACTTGAAAATCTTTACATTGAACCGGCCATCACCAAGTTTCTCGAACTGAGAAATAAGAACATTGCCAAGAAGCCCGCTACTTCAGAATTAATTGACTGGATCGCCTGCCTGGCCCATAAGGACCTGTTGAAAGACGACCTCGTTAAGTGGCGGAGTGCAGACACTGCCTACAAACAAAAAATCACAGAAACGCTCGGCATCCTCGCAAAATCTAAAACTGATTTTGAAACGCTAAGCTCAGAAATTGGCGGATAATCTCACTCATACGGAATCTACGATTGAGGGTAATTTACAATTGCCCCTACAGTCATTTTTCCTATCACTAAGGCAGCATGGATTTAAAGTAACGCCCGCCCAGATCGCCGATAGCCATGCTGTTATCGCCCGCTATGCCGCGGAGGTTGACAATGAAGCTTCGCTCGGTGCTTATCTTTCCCCACTGTTTGCGAACAGCGAAGAGGAGCAAATAAAATTCAAGGAGCTTTTTGAGCAGCAGTTCCTTCCAATTGCAGGGGAACACAAACTTCCTATTGATTCGTTGGAGTTACTTCGCCGACACCTGGCTAAACATTGGTGGAAATATCTCCTGGCGCTCATCGTGGTTATTGGAATTATTGTGGTCATAATGTGGCCCCAGGGCGATGTCGAGCGTCTACCACTGAAACTTCGCAGCAGCCTGGAAGGAAAAGGCCGGAAGGCTGGGAACGATTTTACACCACATACAAATGAGGATTTTAGTGTCACAATGGTGCGTGCTGATACCAGTCTCAACAGTTTTTCCGATAATAGTTTGCACCCCATTTTTGACTGGGGTGATCAATCTCAACCAGATAGTTCGGGCCACCATCGCTATGCTGCTAAAGGCGTATACCAGTTAACAGCCATCGTGCAAATTCACCAGGGCACGGAGTTGCTTTATGCCGACACTCTCAGACAGCAAGTATTGGTTTGCGACGAGCGCAATGAACTAAAAGTCCAGGCATCTACCCAAAATGATTCTGTGAAAATCAACCAACAATTTCGAATAAGCGCCACCGTTACAGGCAGGCAACCCGATCGATTCGAGTGGTTCGAAAATCAAGAATCGATCAAGAAGGGTCCTGTTTTGGATACTGTTTTGCAGGATGCGGGTGTGCATCAGCTCACTTGCTATGCAATTTTTGACAGCCTGCCCGGCCCTTGCTCAATAAGCCGGTTGGTGAGCATCACGGTGCATGACCCCTCAAAGCCGTTGATCAATGCCAGCTTTGCTTCAGCGCCTGATGCAAAAACGGTTGTACTTCCCAGGCGGGTGAAACCCTGGTTGTTCCTCCTTACAGGGTTGTTGTTCCTCATTTCTTTTCCGGCGATGGTTTGGTTTAATAAATGGCGAAGAAAGCCCAGGCGTGATCAGCAACAACAACAGAACGAGGTTACACATTTGTACAATGACCTGGTTAGCAAATTTTCGGGAAAGCGGCCACCCTTTGATCTTCCCTTCCGCACCAGGAACAATTTATTACAGCCAGAGCCGGCGCTGAGTGAAGTGGCCTGGCAAATGCGTCGCCGTATTGATGACGACGCCACTTATATGCACTTGGGAAAAACCATCAATAAAGCAGTTCGAAATGCGGGTTTTTTTCGACCGGTAACAGTGCCGAGAACGCACCAAAGTGAATACCTGGTTTTGATCGATGAAACGATTGTGAATAACCAACAGGTAAAGTTATTTGAGTACGTGGTGGAGCTGCTCCGCAAACAAAATGTATTCATTGACAAATTCTATTACAAGCAGGATCCCATGCTTTGCTATAACAGGATGGAGCCGTTAGGCGTTAGCCTGGAAAAACTTTTTGAAAAGTATCCCCGTCATATTTTGTTAGTTTTTGGCACTGGTGAGCAGTTGATCTATCCACATTACCCGGTTTTCGATCCGGCATTTCAGCATTTGGTGCGTCGTTGGAAGTTTAAGGCGATCATCACCCCGACGCCTGTTACTGATTGGGGACTCAAAGAAAAGGTTGTGCTTGGCAATGAAGTATTGGTTGTGCCGGCAGATGTGTATGGTCAGCTGCTGATGATGGAGCATATTTTTAGGGGGGGCCCGGTAAGCCAGGGAGATTTAATGGAATTTGGCGACCAGTTTTACAGGGCTGCAACATTTGATGTTGAAGAGATTGATGAGTTGATGGCGTACTGTGAACAGGCAGACTGGGCAAGATCGTCCTCCGGCGTTGTAGCGGATAACATCTTGTTCCAGTGGATTGCCGCACTTGCTGTGTACCCCCGGGTAAGATGGGAACTTATCATTGGGATCGGTAAATCGGTCCTGGAACATCACCGCCTGCCCGGCGAATTGAACTTTACAAACCTCCTGCGCATCGCAAGAATTCAATGGATGAAAGAAGGAAGGTTCCCAGATTTCACCCGGCTGGAGCTTCTTAAGCGTTTAACAATTCAGCATGAAGTGCTGGCGAGAGAAACGATTCTTGCTTTGCTCCAGGAAATTCCTGCCCAGGAAATAACCGGCGAGAATTTCGTTTTTGAAGAAAAGGAAATTCAAAGAATCGTTAACGAGTTTAACCTGTATGTATATGACCCGGTTAGATATGCCGGGTATAGCACCTCTGCCAGTTTGTTTGAAAAATTGTGGCTGGAAAAGAAGATCCTCGACGGCCCGGCAAAGGTCTATTTGAAAAATGAGGACCGTTCCTGGACCACCATGTTGCAAGGGACTTCCTCAACCGGGGAGGTTGAAAAGCAAAGCCTGGATGATTACATGGCGACGCCGCCCGTTGAAAAAGAGAGTTTAAAAACTTTCCGGCTGTGGCTTGGTTTTGCCATAGCATCAATTTTCCTGGTTTCCTTTCTAGGATTGATCGGGTTGACGATTTTAAATTTTTCTACTGGCAACTGGTTAAATGGGCTTACGGAACAAAAAACGGGGTTTCGGGATGTACAATTTGATTTCAAGGATAGTTCTGGGCTGAAAGGGAGACAAACCGCACTACTGCAATTAGACACGGTCGCGATATCACTGCCGGGTGACAGCATCTTTACATTGCCCATCTTGATCAATGACTCGAGTAAACAATTAGCTATCAGCTTGGATGGTGATCTTTTGTTTAACTCCGCCCTGTTGGTTGACAAGGACAAATATCAAATCACCTTGCATCTTCCACCAGTTGACTCCCCTTCAACAGTTAGTTCGATCTCCGCCCGCCTGCTGTTGCCTAAATCGTGTACCGGAGCCATTTATGATTACCAGCGGAATGTATCGGCAGCGGATGCAGCGATAGTTATTTCGGATAGTATTTTAGATGTCGCGGTTGTTGATGGAACTCCGTGTTTAAATGAAATCGCAGCAGGAAACAATATTTCAAGCGCCACAGTTTCCCGCATCAGGGAAAATTTCAAAGCCTCCGGTGTAACCCTTGGTTTGGCCGTTCAATCGCTCTATCCCCTGCGGGATAACGAGATGCTCATTTATTATCGACCTAGCAAACCCGTACCATTGGAGACTAAAATGAATGTTGTGATCATGTTGTCAGATGAAAGTCTTCGCACCTCTGGCAACGGGTTCAAACGTGCACTTGAAGCCAATGGATTTTCGGTTAGTGCCCTAAGTGTGGGTGCATTCAGCAACAACAGCCAGATCACTTATTATAGTGACCTGGTGCCAGCGAAAACCCTGGCGCTCATCAACCAGGTTTATAGCCGGTATTATCCGCAACTGAAAATCCCAACCAAGCTTGACAATAACAGTCGCATTTCGGGAAGCCAGGCCATGATCCGGATTTACATCAAAAAGTTTGAGAGCGTTCCAAGAAGTAACCCGGGAAAAAATGCGGTGCCAGTTCAAACCCGGCCGCAGGAAGAGGCTCCTGTCCAACAAACACAAATACAGCCGCGTGACACGCCAATTGCAGATTTGACAAAACAAAATGCCATTCCTAGACAGCCGGTGACGACGCCAAACACAAAGGATGGGGCTGCGCTTTCGAAACAAGGGATTGCGGCGTATAATCAAAAGAATTATGAGCAGGCTGTAACAACATTAAGCGCCGTTGTCGCCGAAAATGCCAACGACGCGACTGCCTTCTACTACCTCGGCATGTCGCTGAATGCCCAGTATAAATATGAAGAAGCCATCAATGCTTTCACGAAGGCCCTGGGGAGTAGAGATAAAAGTTTTACGGCGTCGGCCCAGGGAAGAGCGTACCTCAACCGCGGGCTGGCGAAACAGCAATTAAAACAGGATGCCTGTGAGGATTTCCGTATGGCTGAGAAACTGGGCGAGAAAGAAGCCAGCAAGTATGTGAAGGGATGCTATTGACCTTTCAAGCTACTGATCCTGAGCAAAAAAAATGGCGAATGCCTGAGCATCCGCCATTATCAACAATTTCAAAAGTTATTTATTTGCGCCCATTTTAGCCTCGATGCTTAAGGTTGCGTGCGGAACAGCACGTAAACGAGCCTTGTCAATCAACTTGCCGGTGACACGGCAGATTCCGTAAGTCTTGTTTTCAATACGCATTACGGCTTTTTCAAGATGATCAATAAAGGTGATCTGGCGGCTGGCCATTTGGCTTAACTGCTCTCTTTCCATACTCAAACTTCCATCTTCCATGGTCATGTAGCGGTTGTCGCCTTCATCTCCTCCCATTTCATCTTTACGAGTGATCAGTCCATGGAGGTATGACAATTCTTTTTTCGCTGCTTCCAACTTGCGTTGAATAAGCTCTTTGAATTCCATCAATTCCATGTCGCTGTAGCGCTGTGAAGGAGCGCCCATGTCCCTTTGTCCTTTATCCAACACAGATTTAGTAAACTCAGGTTGATATTTACGAACTGTTTTAGTAGATATTTTAGGAATAACAACGGGTTTAGGTGCTGGTGCTTTAGCCTCTTTTGGTTTTGCTTCAGCAGCGGCCTTTGCCGGTGCCTTTTCTGGCGCCGGAGTAGCCGCCACTTTTTTAGTCTCTTCTTTTTTTGCCATAATTTTTGACGCTGGGTGAGCAGCTTTTACAGAATTTTTTACCGTAGCCGGTGATTGGGTTACTTGTTTTGCGATAGTCTTGGCAAGATTTTTCGTTGGAGCAACCGGGCGAGCTGCCGGTTTTGGACTTGGTTTAGCAGCGGCGGCGACAGGTTTTGTTGCCTTCTTCGCTGCAGGTTTGATAACAGATTTTTTGACAGGAACTTTGGTGACAGTTTTCTTTGCTGCTGGCTTGGCAACCTTTTTAGGAGCAGCTTTCTTCGCTGGAGCGGCCTTTGCCACCGCAGCTGTCTTCTTTGGTGAAACTTTCACGGATTTTGCGGGTTGTTTTCCAGCAGGTTTCGCTGCTACTTTTTTTCCCTTGGCAGGAACCTTCTGTTTTGTTGCCATACTACGCTTCTTTTTTAAGTACGTTCACTTTAATGATAGCATTATTCACCTCAATTTCGGTGCCCTCGTCTAAAACAGGGTAAAAAGCAAGCGAATCTGCCAGAATTTCGGCGCAAATATAATCTTTATATTGATTTAAAGATGGTTGCATCGCATCATTTTGCAGTACAGATACGTTTATCCGGTCTGTAAGCTCGTAACCGCTGTCCTTCCGGATAGTCTGAATTTTGTTTACAAACTCCCGGGCATTTCCCTCATTTTGAAGCATTTCACTAATTGTGATGTCCAGGGCCACCGTTAGAACTCCCTTATTAGCCACTTCGTAACCGGCAATTTCGTCTGTCGAGATTTCAAGGTCTTCACTTGATATAACAATGGGCGATTCCCCCTTTTGTACTTCCTCCGGGTTTAGCAGGTACTCTTTTTCTAACACGGTGTCGATGGTTGCATTGGTAAAGCCAGCGATCTTTTCGGCGGCCCATTTCATCTTTGGTCCCAGTTTCTTTCCAAGAGTTTTGAAATTTGCCCGGGCCTTTTTCTGGATAAAATTGTTATCGCTTTCAAGAACCTCCACCTCTTTTATATTGGTTTCAGCTTTAATAATGCCTTCAACCTTACGGATCCTATTCGCCATTTCAGTATCCATTGCCGGGATGAATACTTTTTGAAGTGGTTGCCGAACCTTGATATTCACCTTCTTACGCAATGACAAAATAAGAGAGGAGGCATCCTGTGCGAGTTGCATACGCTTCTCGAGATCCAGGTCTATGACGGATTCGTTCGCCTTTGGAAAGTCAAGGTGGTGGATCGACTCATGTGTAAACCGTCGGGATACGCTGTTGAGATTCATATATAACCAGTCCGCGAAAAACGGAGCAATAGGAGCCATTAACGCTGTAATGGTTTCCAGGCACTCATATAAAGTTTGGTAGGCAGAAATTTTGTCCGCTTCGTATTCTCCTTTCCAGAACCGGCGGCGACACAGGCGCACATACCAGTTACTTAGATGAGCGTCCACAAAATCTTCGATTGCTCTTCCTGCCTGCGTCGGTTCATAATCATCCATGCTTTGCTGAACGTTCTTAATCAACGAGTTCAACGAAGAAAGGATCCATTGATCGATCTCCGGTCTTTCTTTTACCGGTATGGCAGCTTCTTTAAAGGCAAAGCCATCGACATTTGCATAGAGCGCAAAAAACTGGTAGGTATTATATAAGGTTCCGAAAAACTTCCGTTGAACTTCTTTGATCCCTTCCACATCAAATTTCAGGCTATCCCACGGCGATGCATTGGTGATGAGGTACCAGCGAGTGGCATCAGCACCAAAAGTATCGATGGTTGCAAACGGATCGACCACGTTGCCGAGCCGCTTGCTCATTTTGTTACCGTTTTTATCCAGCACCAATCCGTTGCTAACCACCGTCTTGTAGGCAACATTATCGAATAACAAAACCCCCAATGCATGCAGGGTGTAAAACCATCCCCGGGTTTGGTCAACTCCTTCAGCAATGAAATCAGCAGGAAAGGCAGCCTTTTCCGCTCCGCCGAACAGTGGGGACGCAGGGTTTGCCGCATGATATTGCCAGAAATTTTCTGTACTCAGCGGGCCGAACTCGTTGGAAGAGGCGTCTGGTAAGCCCCATTGCGCATACGGCATCGCGCCACTGTCAAACCAAACATCAACCAGGTCAGATACCCTTTTCATGGGTAAACCTGCTGAACTCACGAGTACAATATCATCCACATACGGCTTGTGCAGATCCAGGATTCCTTCATGCAGATAGTGCTTATTGGTTTCACCGCCAAGGATCTCGCTGGCTTTCTTTATCTCGCTGTTTAGTTCTGAGATGGTCCCAATACATTTTTCTTCCGACCCGTCTTCGGTACGCCAGATAGGAAGAGGGGTACCCCAATACCTGCTTCGGCTGAGGTTCCAATCCACCATGTTCTCTAACCAGTTTCCGAACCGCCCAGTGCCAGTGGCTGCAGGTTTCCAGTTGATGGTTTTGTTCAGTTCAACCATCCGGTCTTTAACAGCCGTTGTTTTAATAAACCAGGCATCTAACGGGTAGTAGATGATCGGCTTATCAGTACGCCAGCAATGCGGGTAGGTGTGTTCGTATTTTTCTACTTTGAACGCACGGTTTTCCTTTTTCAGTTTCACACTGATGTCCACGTTCACATCGGTATAATTCTTCTCGTCCTTGTAGTCTTTTACAAAACGGCCACTAAACTCGCCGGTTCCGCCAATGAATTTGCCTTGTTTATCAACCAGGGTCAGGATGCCCAGGTTGTTTTTTTTGCCGGCTTTAAAATCATCCGCACCAAAAGCGGGTGCTGTGTGCACGATGCCCGTTCCGTCCTCTGTAGTTACAAAGTCGCCGGTTATAACACGAAACGGATCGGCACCTGGTGATAACTCGACAATTTTCTCAGTGGAATTTGCTTCACTTGGAAGCAGTTGTTCGTACCTGCAACCTTCAAGTTCTTTCCCCATAAAGCTGCCCATCACTTTCCACGGGATGATTTTGTCACCTTCTTTATAAGTTGCAGGATCAACATTCTCACCTTCCGTTTTAAAATATTTGGCCAGCAGGTTTTCTGCCAATAGTACATTAATTGGCAAATGGGTGTAAGGATTAAAGGTTTGAACCAACGAGTAGCTGATGTTTGGTCCCACGGTCAACCCCAGATTAGATGGTAACGTCCAGGGTGTCGTGGTCCAGGCCATGAAGTAAACCGGTTCGCCATTAGTCAATTCAGTTAATGCGGTTGTTTTTTCGTTCGCAACCGCCTTAAACATAGCCACCACACTGGTGTCCTTGACATCTTTGTACGTGCCAGGCTGATTTAACTCGTGACTACTAAGGCCGGTTCCCGCAGCGGGAGAATAAGGCTGGATGCTCACGCTTTCATAGAGGTAGCCTTTCTTGTACAACTCACTCAGGATCCACCACAGGGTTTCGACGTAGTTGTTTTCAAAAGTCACGTACGGGTTGTCCAGATCAACCCAGTATCCCATCTTATTCGTGATATTATCCCATTTGTCTTTAAATTTTAAGACTTCCCGCCGGCAGGTGGCATTATATTCTTCAACAGTGATCTTTTTGCCAATGTCCTCTTTAGTTATCCCGAGGAGTTTCTCCACACCAAGTTCAATTGGCAAGCCATGGGTATCCCATCCACCTTTTCGCTTTACCTGGAAACCTTGCATTGTTTTGTACCTGCAAACCAGGTCTTTCAACGTTCTTGAAATTACGTGGTGAATTCCGGGCATTCCGTTGGCACTTGGCGGTCCTTCGTAAAAAACAAAGGAAGGGGCCCCAGCCCTCAGGGTAATACTTTTCTCAAATGCCCGAGATTTATCCCATTTTTCTAAAACATCTTCACTGATACGGGGCAGATTTAACTGTTGGTACTCTTTATATTTTGAACTCATATTGTTGCTGCAGACGACGCATTTTAAATGGTTTGCAAAGGTAGTAAAACTTCATTCTTCCATATGATTGAAAATCAGCAGCAGATTGTCCAAAAAATTTGATAAGTTTTCCACAAATGCCCCCTTTGGCATAGTATTAGTCAATAAAAACCTACCATCAGTTCTTATACATACAAGTATGCGCCATCCCGAAGGCGCTTCACATAAAGATTTTCAGTATTTATTCTCAGTGTTTGAGAATATCAACTCATATAATTAGGGTTTGCCCGTCAACACCCTCGAAGATTTTGCTGGTTTAGGGTTTTATTAGGGTAAAGACGGAAGTAGTCTTGCTTCCGTCATTTCCTTTTTTAACCGAAACTTTTTGTCCTGTTTTAAAATCTAATATGTAGTTCACATCACCAAGTATTTTTTAGCACCAAACCTTTCGAAAAACCGCCAATTCAATTAGAAGAATCGAATCTTAGTATTTAACTATCTATTTCAAGCAAAACAAAAAGGCATCCCGATTAGTCAGGATGCCTTTTTTAATGTCCACTAGTTCTCCGGAATAGGTTTTAGTTCCCCGTTGTAATTTTCAAACAAATTGTAAATCAGTATGAAGGATTCCGCCCAAGAACTCTACGCGTCTGACCGGGTTTCGTCTTTCACTATTGAATTGAGCAATTCTGGTACAGGGAGCACGCAAATTCGCCAAGGCTATGCATACAAAAAAGCCCACCCGTGTTTACCTGGTGGGCTGAAATTTTAAAACGTTTAAATTAAAACCGGTATGCTATTGTAGCAATCACCTGCCGGGGCGCAATCGGGTTGATGCTATAATTTTCGTGTACGTAGTAATTGTAAGTATTAAAAAGGTTTGAAACCTTGGCCATCAGTGATACTTTCTGGATGGGATAACCTGCAGAAATATCTATGGTATTGTAGCCCTTCACCTTAATCAGCCTGGAAAAGTTCTGAACTTGTTGTTGTTGATTATTCCATCCCCCAAAACGATCACCACTGTAAAATCCTAAAGCTCCCAGTTTTAATCCTTTTAACGGACCTCTTTGAAAAGTGTAGAAAACGCTCGCATTTGCCGTGTGCGCCGGGGTATTTACCAGTCGTTCCCCTTCTATATAATTTCCTTTCGCATCTTTAGTATCTGTGTAGCGCATGTTGTTAAAGCTGTAACCAGCTAATACGGTCAACCCGCGTAGTGGGCTGCTGTTAATGTCAATCTCGATACCGTCGCTGGTAGTTTCGCCGGCAAGCTCCTTGATATTCGTATTGTTATTCGGATTGCCATTTTTATCAACCGGGGCTGTTTGGGCCAGGTTGTTGTTCACGATGCGATAAATAGTAAGGTTGGCGGAAAGCTTTCCAGCGAGGATATCATTTTTCACACCAACTTCATATTGGTCGATGATCGAAGGAGTAAGGGCATTGCTGAAAATGTCTGTTCCCGTATTCAACGTAAAGGAATTAGAATAACTGGCAAAGAAGGAAGTACGCTGGCTAGGTTTGTACACCAATCCAAGACGTGGAGAAAATGCGCTTGCCAAAGCGCCCGTACCTTTTCCTATGCTGTCTTTCAGCAAGAAGGTGGTTGTTGGTGCATCTGCCTGCTGCCGGGACCACCTTACTCCGACCAACAATTTTAATTTTTCACTTAAGCTGACCAGGTCCTGTACGTAGGCGCCGATGCGATTGATCGGGGTTTCCAGCCGCGTTGTTTTTGACGCAGCGGGAATATCAGTGCGGGCAATATATTTGGTTGGGTCAAGGATATTAAGGCTGTCATAAAACGTCGGGTTATTAAAAGCGTAAGTGGTTGTAAAATATCGATCTGCGTCGACACCTGTTAATAAGGTATGCTCGATTTTGCCTGTTTTAAATTGCCCGACCAGGTCAACATTGGCCATTACGTAATCTTCCTGCGACTCAATTTTGTTTAGAGGCCTTCTCCAATCACCCTGGGCATTTGCTTGGATGCGTTCCGTCGAGTAGTAATCGCGTTTGTACAATTGGTAAGATGCAGTAGTATTCAGGCTCCAGGCAGTGTTGAACTCATGTTTAAGATTAGCAGTGACGGTGCTTTGCTTTGCTTTGTTGTACTGCCAGGGTGTTCCCACGAAATGTGACCGGGGCACCTGGGCAATAGCTGTGTCAGCCAACGAACCAATCCCAAAGTCAGGTGTAAATTCGTGGTCGAGGTAATCGCCCTGGATCAGTAATTGGGTGCGGTTTGAAAGTTTGAAAAGCAATGAAGGATTGATGTAAAATCTTTCTGTTTGCACGTGATCGCGATAACTCTGTGCTTTCTCATAGGTGCCATTTAAGCGGAAGGCGATTTTATTGGTCAACCCGCCATAAACATCAAAAGCCGGTTTTATCAACCCATAACTTCCAGTGCGAAACGATATTTCGCCACCTTTTTCAAACTTCGGTTGCTTGGTGACCATATTGATAATTCCTCCGGGGGCAACATTGCCATAAAGAATTGCCGCGCTACCTTTCAATACTTCAACTTTCTCAAGTGAACTCATTTCCGGCATAACGCCGGAGTTTACCCGGGAACCGTTTTTAAACATATTACTATTTGAAAACCCGTAACCACGGGCAGCGAAGCTTTCCTGTGCATTGCCCCTGGTTGTTGCCAGGTAAACTCCATTTACGTTTTTGATGACATCACTCAGTCGTTGAGACTGTTGATCCCTGATGACGGATTGACCCACCACTGTAATGCTTTGCGGGAGATCCATGGGGTCGATGGCAACTTTACCAACCGACACTACCTGGTTATTGAGCCCTTTTCTTGAGTTGATGATCACTTCTTGTAACTGGCTGGCATTCTCCGCCAGGATAAACTGAAGCGGGGGATTTGAAGTATCGGTGACTGTCAACTCCTGGTGTTGAGTAAGTAATCCGGTATAGGAAACAACTATATGATATTTGCCCGCCTTGAGGTCTTTCAATTCAAAATACCCGAGCTCATTGCTTGTAGTGGTTCTTTTTAGTTCCTTTACTTCGATATTTACATTTGCGGCATTGCCGCCGTCCTTAGTATAAATGTTTCCGGAAATATTATTTTGAGCATTTGTTAATAAGGCCAAACAAATAATGGCAGCAGTTAGCAGTGATTTTCTACACATAATAAAAATAAACGTTACAACAGTTTTAAAGATGTTGCAAAGAAAGTTTGAAGTATGCGAGAGACGTTACGGAAACGGGAAATCGGCTTACGCGATCGGGAATAGATGGCAGTTAGCGTAGAAGCAGCTCACACGGCTTGATACCGGTATGTTTTTTAAATGCCGTGCTGAAGTGGGAGATGGAGGAATAGCCAAGCAGGAGGGATACCTCGGTAACGCTTAAACCCTTATCATACAATAAGTATTTAGCGTGTTCCATGCGCTGACCCTGGTAGAAATCGAAAATGGTAGTTCCAAAAAGTTCTTTAAATCCTTTTTTCAGGTAACACTCATTGATGGCGACCTTGCGGCTTAACTCCTTAATCGTCAAAGGCTCGCCAATATGCTGCAGCAAAACTTCCCTGGCTTTCGTAATCTTCTCACGGTCTTCGGCATTCGCCAGGAATTTGCAGGTAAACACTTCTTCTTTGTCTCCCAACATGCAATCCATGCTATATAACAGCAGGATTTGAGTTTGAGCGTTTATGAAGATATTTTCGAGTGTATCGGTATAGTTGTGGTTCAGTAACGCCTCAATAGTTTTCCGGGTTTTGCCACAAAGTGGTAAAAGTTTAGAAAAAGAGCTGGTATGCGTAAAGGCCAGCACCTCATCTGAAATGTTCATTTGCTTTTTCCCTTTTACAAAAGGGATCAGATAGGAAGGTTTGAAGCTAAAGCTCAACACATCGACACTCTCCACTTTTTCGGCGCAGGTTTTTGATGCGCTGAACTTGCAGAAGTCACATTCAGTTTGTTTCTGCTTGCAATACATGTTCCCTGTCAGGCAGAAGCGCAATTCTAGGTAATTCGCATCAGCATTATTCTTTTCGTAATGATATACAAGCATCCCGGTGTCTTCCATGCTCCATTGCGGTTGGCGCTTATAACGCTTAATGGCATAGTGAACGGAGCCTGGAACAACACGATCAATGTCTTGCAGCACATCGAGCTCATCATAAGCAAGCGGTGGCTTCTGCGCAACTTTTAATATGTCTGCTAATCTATTCTTTGATAAACTTCGATGCAAATATACATAAAAGCCGGATACCAATTTCCGCCAATAAAAATCATGTTACCCTAAATGGTTAATACGTCAATGATGAATATCGGGTACTTACCGTAACGGTTAATTATGTGGAAATTGGGTGCTAAACATTTGGCTCCGCATCGTCTTTGAACCTCCTTTAAACGCCTCTTTTTTCGTATATTTGCAGGATTGTGAATTTTGGTAAAAAGTAAATGGATTTCCATCAAAATATGAGTACAGAAATTGAAGAATTAGTAGAAGTTCCTGCCATGAATGGTTATGGAGCCGATAGTATCCAGGTGTTAGAAGGGTTGGAGGCCGTTCGCAAACGTCCGGCGATGTATATCGGTGATATCGGGGTAAAGGGCTTGCATCACCTGGTGTATGAGGTGGTCGATAACTCGATAGATGAAGCACTGGCGGGGCATTGTAAAAATATCAGTGTTACCATCAACGAAGACAATTCGATCAAGGTTCAGGATGATGGCCGCGGAATTCCAACCGGTCTTCATACGAAGGAAAATCGCAGTGCGCTTGAGGTAGTTATGACCGTGTTGCATGCAGGCGGAAAATTTGATAAAGATTCTTACAAGGTGTCCGGTGGGTTGCATGGGGTTGGGGTCAGTTGCGTAAATGCGCTCAGTAGTAAGTTGCATGTAACGGTCAATCGCGATGGTAAGTCTTTTGAACAGGAATACGCCAAAGGGGTGCCTAAATATCCCGTTCGGGAAACTGGTCTTTCTGATACGCATGGTACGACTGTCCAGTTCTGGCCAGACCTTACCATCTTTAGCTCCGGCATTTACAACAGGGAGATCCTGGAAGGGCGTTTGAGGGAACTCGCGTTCTTAAATCGCAAGATCAACATCATTTTGAATGACTTGCGGGAGATTGATGAAGACGGCAAAACGTATTCAAAAACATATTACAGTGAAGGCGGTATTGTCGAATTTGTTGAGATGCTCGACAAAAATGCCAATAGGAACCCATTATTGCCAACAGTTATCTATTGCGATGGACGCGATGAATCGAGCAATGTTACTGTAGAAGTCGCGATGATCTACAACACGGGCTACCAGGAGCATTTATTTAGCTATGTAAATAATATCAATACAATAGAAGGTGGTACTCACGTTGCCGGCTTCCGTCGCTCCATCACCCGCGTATTTAAAAGCTATGGTGAAAAGGAAGGCATGTTTGAGAAGGCTAAGGTTGAGATTGAAGGAGACGATTTCCGGGAAGGCTTGAGCGCTATTATTTCCGTAAAAGTGCCGGAACCACAGTTTGAAGGCCAAACCAAAACCAAACTTGGGAACAACGAGGTGATGGGTGTGGTAGACAGTACTCTTAGCCGGGTGTTGGTTGCCTACCTGGAAGAGAATCCAAAAGACGCCAAGACAATTATCCAAAAAGTGATCCTCGCGGCACAGGCCAGGGCGGCAGCCAAAAAGGCCCGCGACATGGTTCAGCGAAAAAGTGTCCTAACTGGTGGAGGTTTGCCAGGTAAACTTGCAGATTGCAGCGATAAGGATCCAAACAGGTGTGAACTTTACCTGGTGGAAGGGGATTCCGCGGGTGGAACAGCCAAACAAGGCCGTGATCGAAGCTACCAGGCAATTCTTCCGTTGAGAGGTAAGATTTTGAACGTGGAGAAAGCGATGGAGCATAAAATTTATGACAACGAGGAGATCCGGAATATGTTCACCGCCCTTGGCGTGAAAATAGGAACGCCGGAAGATCCGAAAGCACTTGATATAACAAAGCTGCGCTATCATAAGTTGATCATCATGACGGATGCCGATGTCGATGGTAGCCATATTGCCACCCTGATATTGACGTTCATCTTTAGATATATGAAGGAATTGGTAGAGCAGGGTTACGTATACATTGCTCAACCGCCATTGTACCTGGTAAAAAAAGGGAAGGACCAGGATTATGCCTGGACAGACGAAGAAAGAAAGAAATTAATTGCGCAATTTGGCCAAGGTAAAGATGATAGTGTGACGACTCAACGGTATAAAGGTTTGGGAGAGATGAATGCTGAGCAATTGTGGGAGACCACGATGAACCCCGCAACCCGTACACTGAAGCAGGTGACTATCCAGAGTGCGGCAGAAGCCGACCTGGTTTTTAGTATGCTCATGGGAGACGAAGTACCTCCAAGAAGGGAATTCATCGAAACTCATGCGAAGTATGCTAAAATTGATGTTTAATTTTTTGGTGAATTCGATACAAAAAAAGCTTCCGGTTTCGGAAGCTTTTTTAATTCAACAAAGATTGAATTGTTAGCCGTGATGTATCTAGATACTCTGCCGCGGTAACTAAAAATCAATCTTCAATTACGGATACAGGCTTGTGCTCACAGCCTTACAAAATATGATTGATCTTCGCTTTTTCGAAAACCTTTTCACCTGATAAGTATAACATCACGGTAAAAAAATAGTCCATAAAACTTAGTATTCTCTTTTCCATTGTAATTATTTTAAGCGCTATTAATGAAGGTATATTTTAAAAATTTTCCGGCCGTGCCGGATTTGCAATGCTGATATTGTTTTTCATCCCACGCTCATCATTTAACCGTTTTACAAAAATAGCCGGCAAATGCGATAGCTGGAATAACTAATACGTAAACTGGTTATTTGACTGTATGAACCGGTATTAAAGTGTAAAACCCGGTAACAGGATCTTATCCGACAATATCAAACAGACAAACGAAAATTGAAATCAGTTGCAGCTGTTGAATAAATAAATAAACAAGGACCAGTCGTTGCCGCGTGGCCCCTTTGAATCAGAAACCAAAATTCTCTATCCGCCCACTTCAACCTTACCTACCAGGCGATGAACATCGAGTTTCGTATCCGGGCTGTTCATGATATAAATTGCACCGGAGTTTTTCAACGCGACATAACTATCTCCGTCGATTGTTACCCGCAGCGTGGTAGAATTCAACTCACCGATCGAGTTTACAACAGACTCTCCATATATGTTCAGTCTCTTCAAATGGTTTACTGAAACAGTCACTTTTACCTTGTCCTTTAGTGAACCTTTCTTGCTCCTGATGTAAAGCACCCCGTCTTTAATTTTCCAATCCACCTGGTCAATGTATGCTTCCTTGCCTGTTACGTTGATGAACTTCTTCGTGCTTTCCTGCAACACGAGATCGATGTCGTCGCTGAGTTCAATCTTAGTAAAGTTTAGTTGGTAATTGATTCTTCTTGAAGGTGCGTTTGTTGAGTTTGAGTCAGTTCCAAAA